>NZ_JACAPM010000014.1:0-93388 GCF_013385695.1 Pseudomonas sp. D8002 | reverse complement strand
TACCGCAGCAACGGATATGTACTCGATCAACCAACCAACCAACCAACCAACCCAAAACCCAAGCCCAAATAAAAGGCCTCGAACTAGCGAGGCCTTTTATTTGGGCTTCAATCTCTTCAACTCTGTGGCCTCATCCCTTGGGACATCCCAAACATGAACAACAACAACTCATGATCAGGCTTGGCCGCGACACCGACCTTGGCGATCCGCGGCATCGGGCATTGCTGCCCGACACCCTGCACCGCACTGAGAACTTGTGTCCGGGGCTGCTCCCAGGCAGCCAGGGCCAGGGCAGCTATGCCCAAAGCCCCCAACAGAAACAAACCTCGTGCAATTTCTAGCTTCATTACGTTAAACCCTTGATAGCGCTGCCAAACGCCGTCTCGTAAAAGTAGCTCAGTTTTTGCCAGTCCGTAGCATTCCACGACGAATGGCGGCGCAACTGCAACATGTCATGCCGGGCCGCCCGCAAAGCGGTCAAGCGCTGCCGGCACTTCTCGAAATCCAGCAACGCCACCTCAACCTTCGCCGCGTCACCCTCACCCGTCACCCGCACAAAGATATGCTTGATATACAGGCAACCATGCTGCCAACGCCCCTTGTGCATCCGCGCCAACGTACCAGCCAGTTCCTTGAGCAAACGCTCATGCACCAACTCGCCATACTGCTCACGACCACCGGCGGCGTACCAGTTTTCGATCTCGTCGAAACCGTCCAGCGACGCCGTGACCAACAACGCCTTCCATTGGTGCTCAGGATCGCGACGGGCCTCGCAGAACACCAACTCCGGCACGCGTACATCCAGCAAGCGCAGGCCCTTCAGGGCGTCACGCTCACGCAACACAGTGGGGCGCCCAAACGGATGGAGCCAACTACGGTAGATATGACCGGTCTGGCGCTTGCTGTAGAGCAAACGCCCATGGGTGCCCGTCACCCGTTGCACACCACTTTCACCGCCGCGACGACGATTGGGCTCTTCGACCCACTCGCCCTGCTGGCGCCAGAAATAATCAAATCGCTCCTCGGGAGCTACTTCACTACCTGGTAAACACTCGACAGCCATCCTGTTACCTCTTGCGCAATACATACACTCGCCACATGGCGTAGAGCGGTATGAAGTCCAGGGATTCCTGAACACGGAAACCGGCTTGCTCAAACTCTGCCTCAACAGTAGCAGCCGGTAACACGAACCGATTTTGGTAACCTTCCTGCTCACCCTTGTTGCGACGCCGCACTTCGGCACGCTTGCGTTTCCACGCCTTGAAGTTGCCGTCCACCCACAGCGAGATAATCACGCTGTCTCGGGTAACACGCTGAAATTCGCGCAGTATTGCCAGCCTGTGCTCGGGGTCACCAATGTGGTGCATCAAGCGCATGCAGAAAATACTGTCGACCGCGTTATCTGGCAAATCGATATCAAAGGCAGACGTTTGCAAGGGGCGTACCCGTTTCACCACATCCGCCGGTTGGGCGACGGTGGCAATCTTCAACATCGACGCGGAGTTGTCGGCACCGATGATCACGCGGTTGGGCTTTTCGGCCAGCAACGGCCAGAAACGCCCGGCACCACATGGCAGGTCCAGCACCAGGCCAGGCTCACCGGCCATGGCCAGCGCACCACGGGCCAATTGCTCGTCGCGTTTGTGGGACAACCGGCGAGCCAGATTGTCCTGATGTTTGAGTAAATAATTCTGCGCGTGCTGATCGTCGTACTTTTCGGAAAATTCGAGCTTGATCGGGGTAGGCATCACCGGGTCTCCAGTTACTGATGCCTACAACCTTAAAAAGAATCCTGTGATCAACAGGTCAACACGTTGTGAAAAACTTGTCCTGTCGAATCGTATACATTACAAAACTTTGCAGACACAAGTCGTGGCATGGTGCCATCTTCGGCGAAAATCAAGAAGTCTGCCGCAGCTTAGCGGCAGGGCAGGCATCAGGCTTTGACCTGACTCAATTCGACGTGAAAGCGGCAGCCGTTGGGCTCCATGGTGCTGAGGCTGACGCTCCAACCCTGGTTCTCGCAGATGCGCTGAACCAAGGACAAACCCAGGCCAAGGCCTTCACCGCGCTTTTCACTGCCACGCACAAACGGTTCGAACATCGCTTCGCGCTTGTCCTCGGGAATGCCCACGCCAGTGTCTTCCACCACAAAACCGCTCGGTTCCAGGGTAAGGCGGATCAAGCCATGCTCGGTGTAGTGCAGGGCATTACGCAACAGGTTGCCCATGACCGCGTGCAGGAAGGTCGCGTTGTAGCGGGTATCCAGTGGATTGCCCGGTTGATAGATCAGCTCAAGGCCTTTGCGCTCGATCGGCTCACGCCAGATCCCCAGCAAGTCCTCGGCCACCTGGGCCAGGTTGGCCTGGGGCGACATGCCGGCCTCCTCGCGCTGGGCACGGGCCAGCATCAGGAAGGTCTGCACCAGTTCGCGCATTTCTTCACAGGCCCGCGCAATGCGCTCGACCTGCTTGCGGCCGCGCTGGTCAATCGCGGGGTTCTCCAGCAACAGTTCGCAGGAGCTGGCGAGCACCATCAGCGGGGTGCGCAATTCGTGGCTCACGTCACTGGTAAACAGCTGCTCCCGGGACAACGCCTGGCGCAAGCGGCCCAGGGTTGCATCGAAGGCCACGGCCAGTTCACCGACTTCATCGGCCGCATAATCCGGCGCCAGCGGGGGTGCCAGGCCAAGTAATTGGTCGCGATGCCGCACCTGGCGGGCCAGGCGTACGACCGGCGCCATTACCTTGCGCGCCAGTACCCAACCGAGAAATACCGCCAGCGCCAGGCTGAGTACAAACCCCACCAGCACGACAGCAAACAGCACGCGCTCGCGTTCTTCAAAATCGCTCTGGTCTTGCAGCAGGACATAACGGCGACCGTCAACGATTTCGACCATTGCGTGGTAGGAAAGCTGTTCGCGGAACACCTCGTGAAAACCGGCGTCGAGGTGGCGCAAGTCCTTGGGCAGTTCAAAATCGCCGGGGCCGCCGCTGAAGTAGAACAACTGGTCGGGCTCGGGGCGATGGCTCCAGTCCTCGACGCTGTCCATCAGCAGCAGCCGTTGCAAGTCACCGCCCAGGCCTGCCGATATGAGTTTTTCTTCCACCAGGTGCACCGTAGCGACGATGCCCATGGCGAAGGCCCCCGCCACCAACGCGCTCATCAAGGCGAAGGCGATGATGATCCGTTGGGCAAGGCTTTGCTTAAACTCCATCACGACCCTCGGCCAGGCGATAACCCACACCGTGCACCGTTTGCAGCAACGGCTTGGCGAAGGGTTTATCAATCACCTGACGCAGTTGATGGACATGGCTGCGCAGGCTGTCGCTGTCCGGGCAGTCATCACCCCACAGGGCTTCTTCGAGAATCTCACGGCGCAATACATGCGGGCTTTTCTGCATCAGCACCGCCAGCAGCTTCAGGCCGACCGGGTTGAGCTTGAGCAGGCGCCCTTCGCGGGTGACTTCCAGGGTGTCGAGGTCGTAGTTCAGGTCACCCACCTGCAAGGCACGGCGCCCGCCGCCCTGGGCACGACGCAGCACTGCTTCGATACGTGCGGCCAGCTCCGACAGCGCAAACGGCTTGAGCAGGTAGTCATCGGCGCCGGACTTGAAGCCCTGCAGCCGGTCATCCAGCTGGTCGCGGGCGGTGAGCATGATCACCGGCGTGTCGCGGCGCGCGTCTTCACGCAGGCGTTTGCACAGGGTGTAGCCATCAATGCCAGGCAGCATGATGTCGAGCACGATCAGGTCGTAATGTTCGGTGGCAGCCAGGTGCAGGCCCGACAAACCGTCCTGCGCACAGTCTACGGTGTAGCCCTTCAGCCCCAGGTAATCGGCCAGGTTGGCCAGAATATCGCGGTTGTCTTCAACCAATAAAATTCGCATGGGCAGTGTCTCCGTACGCGGTAACGGCCGTGTTGGCTCGCGCAGCTTAAGGCCAAGTATGGCTCACGGCTAGGCCTGAAGGCCGCGCCGATTACTGTTTTCAACCGATTGCGAGACTTAACGAGTTTTTCACTATAGGTTCACAACCTGACTACAGTGTCAGCGCGAAGATCGCGCCCATCGAAAATAAGGAACATTGACATGGGTTTTCCCAAAACAGCGCCAATGCGCTATTTGCTGTTGGTAACCGGTGCCTGGCTGGTGGTTTTTCTACTGACCCGCAGCGTGCTGCTGGTAACCCATCTGGATGAAGTGAGCGGTAACCTGCTGCCGGTATTCGGCGTGGGCCTGCTCTATGACCTCGGCTTCCTCGCCTATGCCGCCCTGCCCCTGGGCTTGTATTTGCTGCTGTGCCCACCGGGGTTGTGGCGCCGTCGCGGCCATCGCTGGTTCCTGCAGGCGGTACTCACCGTCAGCCTGTTCGCCATGCTCTTCACCAGCGTGGCCGAATGGCTGTTCTGGGACGAGTTCGGCGTGCGCTTCAACTTCATTGCCGTGGATTACCTGGTCTACTCCAAGGAAGTGCTGAACAACCTGCTGGAGTCGTACCCGATCGGCAAGCTGCTGAGCCTGCTGGCCGTGATGGCGATCGTCTTGAGCGTGGTCTTGCGTAAACCGTTCAACGCGGCCATGGACGCGCCGTTGCCTGCGATGCGCAAGCGTCTGCTCAGTGCCCTTGGCCTGTTGCTGGTGGCCGGCCTGAGCCTGCAACTGATCAACCAGGACAGCCCGCGCAGCCAGGGCGGTAACGCCTACAACAACGAATTGGCCAGCAACGGCCCCTATCAGTTCTTCGCCGCTTTCCGTAACAACGAACTGGACTACACCCAGTTCTACAAGAGCCTGCCGGCGGATGTAGTCGCCAAGCAGTTGCGCGCCGAACTCAGCGAGCCCAACGCACGGTTTATCGGCACGGATCCGCTGGATATCCGTCGCGCCATTACCAACCCGGGCACGCTGCGCAAACCCAACATCGTGCTGGTGACCATCGAAAGCTTCAGTGCCAAGTACATGGGCAGCAACGGCGACCCGAATAACCTCACGCCCAACCTCGATGCGCTGCGCAAACAGAGCCTGTACTTCAATAACTTCTACGCCACCGGCACTCGCACCGACCGCGGCCTGGAAGCCATCACCCTGGCCATCCCGCCGACGCCCGGGCGTTCCATCGTTAAGCGCATCGGCCGGGAAAGCGGTTTCGGCAGCCTGGGCCAGCAGCTCAACGCCATCGGCTACGACAGCGTGTTTGTCTACGGCGGCCGGGGCTACTTCGACAACATGAACGCGTTTTTCAGCGGCAACGGTTACCGCGTGGTCGACCAGAGCAGCGTGCCCGAATCCGAAATCAGCTTTAAAAACGCCTGGGGCATGGCCGACGAAGACCTCTATAAACAGACGCTGAAACTGGCGGACGCCGACTACGCCAAGCAGCAACCATTCCTGCTGCAACTGATGACCACCTCCAACCACCGTCCGTATACCTATCCGGCTGGCCGCATTGATATCAAATCCGGTGACGGTCGCGACGGCGCGGTGAAGTACACCGACCATGCCATCGGCCAGTTCCTGGAGGCGGCGCGCCAGAAACCCTGGTTCGACAACACGATCTTTATTTTCGTCGCCGACCACACGGCGGGCAGCGCCGGCAAGGAAGACCTGCCGATGGTCAATTACCAGATCCCGCTCTTCATCTACGCACCCAAACTGGTAGACGCCGGCGAGAACGCGAAGCTGGCCAGCCAGATCGACCTCGCCCCGACCCTGCTGGGCTTGCTGAACCTGAGCTACGAGTCGACGTTCTTTGGCCGCAACCTGCTGCAAGACAACCCGCTGCCGCCACGGGTAGTGGTCGGCAATTACCAGTACCTGGGGTTGTTCGACGGCAAGGACCTGGCGATTCTCAGCCCGCGCCAAGGCTTGCGTCGGCATGACCAGGCCCTGGGCGACAGCCACGAAATCCGCGTTGGCAGCGATGACCCGTTGATCCAGCGGGCCATCACCTACTACCAGGGCGCCAGTTATGGCTACAAGCAACAGTTGCTGAGCTGGAGGGTGCCCAAGGACGAGGTTCCCCAAGTGAGTACACGCTAACCAAAATGCCCCGGCCAGGTCTGACCGGGGCTTTTTTTAGAGTCTGAGTTCGCCATGCACGCAATCGCTGTTCGTCCGTTATCCCAACCCCTCAACTTCTGGCTGTGCCTCGGTGTGCCTGCCGTTCTGGCGGTGGCCATGTTGCTGCTGGAGCTGACGTCGCTGGACATGGACATCGCCAGGCTGTTTTACGACGCGTCCGAAGGCGGCTTCGTGGGCCGGCACAGTTTTTTTCTGGAGGACATTCTTCACGATCGCGCCAAGCAGATGGTGATCGTGTTTTCGGTGCTGGCAATCGCCGGGTTTGCCGGGGCCTTTGTCTTTGAGCGACTCAAACCCTATCGCCGAGAACTGGGCTGCCTGGTGCTGTCGCTGGCACTGGCCACCTCGTTCGTTTCACCGTTGAAGACGGTGACCGGGGTGCAATGCCCGTGGAGCGTCAAGGAGTTTGGCGGCCAGGAGACGTACAGCGAACTGCTGAGCCCCAGGCCGCCGACCGACAAGCCTGGCCGTTGCTGGCCGGGCGGACATGCGGCGACCGGGTTTGCGCTGTTTGCGTTGTTTTTTGCCCTGAGGGATCGCCGACCGCGGATGGCGCGCTCGGCGTTCCTGTTTGCGCTGGGCCTGGGCACGGTGCTTTCGGTGAGCCGCACGATGCAAGGGGCGCACTTTCTTTCCCACAACGTGTGGACGGCAATTTTCAGCTGGCTGATTTGTTTGGGCGCCTATTACTTCCTGCTGTACCGGCCGCAGCCCGCCTTCCGCAAGCAGCCCGTGACGCCATGATGAACAGCCCTTGCCTAGCCGGGGGCAAGGGCGCAACACTCTGCGCACTTTTTGGCAACGATCCTGCTGAGCCATGTCCGATACCCTGTTGCTGATCGAAGACGACCTGCCCCTGGCGGCACTGACGGCCGAGTTCCTGCGCGCCGAAGGCTTTAGCGTTGCAGTGGAACACCGTGGCGACCACGCCGCCCAGCGTATCCAGGATGAACAGCCGGCACTGTTGATCCTCGATGTGATGCTGCCGGGCATCGACGGTTTTACCCTGTGCCGACAGATTCGCGACCACTACCCCGGGCTGATCCTGATGATGACGGCCCTGGACGAGAACGCCGAACAATTGGTGGGGTTTGCCGCCGGGGCCGACGACTACGTGGTCAAGCCGATCGACCCGCAACTGTTGCTGGCAAGGATCCGCTCGCTGCTGCGCCGCCATCCCCAGGCCCCCCGCAGTTACTACCAGTGGGGCGCTTTTCGGCTGGACCTGAACAACCACTTCGCCTGGCTTGGCGAGGCGCCCTTGCAGTTTTCGGTGGCCGAATTCGAGTTGCTCGCCATCTTTGCCCGCCATTGCGGCGTATTGCTGACCCGGGAAAAACTGCTCCAGCGCCTGCGCGGCCTGGAGTACGACGGGCTGAACCGGTCGATTGATATGCGGGTGTCGCGCTTGCGCAAAAAGCTGATGAGCCTTGAGTGCCCCGTGACCATCCAGACCATCACGGCGCAGGGATACCTGTTCGTCGAAATCCCGACGGGGAGCCAGCATGCTGTCTAAAGTTCGCCCGTGGATGGCCATCGCGGCCGGCACCAGCTGGGCCGCCCTCACTTTTTACCTGTTGTGGTTGTGCACGAACGCTGCGGTGTTTATCGGCGACTACAGTTTCCTGCGCCTGATGGCCGGGCCGGGTTATCTCGTTGCCGAGCAACTCAAGGCCTTGCCCGCCGAACAACGGGAAGCGCGCATCGAGTCACTGCAAGCACGCTTTCAGTACCCGGTGAGCCTGGTGAAAAAGGATGATATCGAGCTGCCGCCTGAAGCTATTGTGATGCTCGACCACCATCAGCCGGCGCAGAACAGTGATGAGGACGTCACCTACTTCCCGCTGGACGATGACACGGTGATTCAATTCGGTCCCTTGTGGGGAACTGCCGAAGTGAAGGACCTGCTGCAATATCCGGTGTACTGGGTGACCGCCTGTGTCGCCGGCCTGCCGGTACTGCTGTTTCTCTGGATTGCCCTGCGTGCCCGGCGCAAATACACCCATGACCTCGATGCCCTTAATGCCTGCATTGCTACCCTCGCCCGCTCGCCCAACACGCTGCTGCCCGCGATGAGCCAGGAGTGGGCGCCGCTGCTGCTGACCTTGCAACGGCATGCGCTGGATATCAGCTCGATGGGCGAACGCCACCGGGAGGTTTCCCAGGCGGTGTCCCACGAACTGCGCACACCCCTGGCGCGGATGCGTTTTGCCCTGGCACTGCTGAGTAAAAGCGCCGACCCCGACACCCGCACCCGCCTGCAAGAGCGCCTGCACACCGATATCGAAGAGCTGGAGTCGCTGGTTCGCGCCAGCCTCGCCTTTGCCCGGCTGGCCGATGCACCCAGCGACCTGCAGCATGAGCCAATCAATCTCCATGTCTGGCTGCAGCAGGAGTTTGCCCTGCTGGACGGGCACCATCGCTTGCTGACCCTGGACACCGACCCGGCCGACCTGGAACTGATCGGCGACCGCGCCTTGCTGCATCTGATCGTGCGCAACCTGTTAAGCAACGCCATTAACTACGCCCGCGAACGGGTGAACGTCAGCGCTGCGTGCCAGGGCCAGCACCTGGTGCTGCATGTGGATGATGACGGCCCGGGCGTGCTGCCGGAAAACCGCGAAAAGATCTTCGAACCCTTCGTGCGCCTGGCCATGGGCGGCGACGAGCCCAGCGGATTTGGCCTCGGCCTGGCACTGGCCAAGCGCGCCACCCATTGGCACGGGGGCGAGCTGTCGATCACCCGCAGCCCGTTGGGCGGCGCACGCCTGACCCTGACCCTGGCACTGCGCCCGGCCTAGGCTGTTACAGCCTGTGACAGTGGAACATCCGCGCTGCCGCTAACCTCGCGACCTTGCCCTTTGGATCAGGTTGGAGAGTCAGCTCATGCGTCACCCTAGACGGCATCTGCCCACGCTGCTGTTATCACTGTGCATGGCCGCCGGTTCATGGTCAGGCGGCGTTGCGGCCCAGAATGTCCAAGCGCCCTACTACCCCGGCACCATCCTGCCCAATCGCCAGCCCCAGGCGATCATGGATCAACAACTGGTCACGTTCTACAAGGACTGGAAGGCGGTTTACCTGTCGGGGGAATGCGGCAGCGGCCGGTATTTCATCAAGGTCAACGCCGACCACAAACCCGTGGGTGGTGGCGCCGCGCCCAACACCATCACCGTGTCCGAGGCCCATGGCTACGGCATGCTGCTCACTGTGATGATGGCCGACTACGATGACCAGGCCCAACGGACTTTCGACGGCATGGTGCGCTACTTCCAGGATCACCCGGCAGCTTCCGATCCCGGCCTGATGGCCTGGAACCAGACCGAGGGATGCGGCGACTCCACCGACCCTTTCCGTGGTGACGTCAGTGCCACCGATGGCGACCTGGACATCGCCTACGCCCTGCTGCTGGCCGATCAGAAATGGGGCAGCGAGGGCTCCATTGACTATCGCAGCGAGGCCAACACGGTGATGGCGGCGATCATGAAACACGAGGTGCACCCCAGGACTCAGCACCTGATGCTCGGCGACTGGGCCGGTACCGACGGTGACGCAGAGCTTGAGTACACCACCCGCAGCTCGGACTTCATGCAGTCGCACCTCTACAGCTTTTTCACCATGACCGGGGACAAGCGCTGGCAGGCGGTGCGCGACAAGACCTATTCGATCATCAGTGACTTTACCCAACGGTACAGCGCCAACAGCGGGCTGGTGCCGGACTTCATCAGCCACCTGGACACCTCGATCACCCCGGCGCGGCCCGATCTGGTGGAAGGCCCATACGACGGCAGCTATTCGTGGAACGCGGCCC
This sequence comes from Pseudomonas sp. D8002, assembly GCF_013385695.1. Taxonomy (NCBI): domain Bacteria; kingdom Pseudomonadati; phylum Pseudomonadota; class Gammaproteobacteria; order Pseudomonadales; family Pseudomonadaceae; genus Pseudomonas; species Pseudomonas sp. D8002. Next base: position 83,494 of record NZ_JACAPM010000014.1, on the reverse strand, counting down.
GCTACCCGTGGCGCATCGGCCTGGATTACCTGATGTACGGTGACCCGCGTGCGCTGTACACCTTGACCACCTTCAACCGCTGGGCACGCGCCACCACCCACGATGAGCCGGGCAACTTCAACAGTGGCTACCGAATCGACGGCAGTGCGATCGAGGAAGCGCACAATGAGCCGGCCTTTGTGGCGGCACTCGGGGTCAGCGCAATGATCAACCCCGACAATCAGCTGTGGCTCAATAACCTTTGGGACAACCTGCAACGCCGGTCCATCCGTGACCATGACTACTACGGCAACACCCTCAAACTGCTGGGCATGGTGGTCATGTCCGGCCATTGGGAGCGGCCCCAACCGGCGCCCCTCAAAAAAACCGCACACGTGCCTGTCCATCCGTCATCCGGCTCTGCGGCACCGGGACCCGTGGCATCTTTGCCGCCCGCCTCGCACCTGATGCTGGCTCGCGGCTTCATGTTCAAGAAACTGCTGGGGCGTCGCGGCGTCAGCTGAGGCGTGCGCGTAAAGAGAGACGCGGAGCGTCCCTGGCGGCATTCCCACGCAGAGCGTGGGAACGATCAGCATAAAAAAACCCCGCCTGCATCGCTGCAGGCGGGGTTTTTCAGTATCGGGGTAAGGCTGGCTTACATCATGCCGCCCATGCCGCCCATACCGCCCATGTCTGGCATACCGCCGCCAGCTGGAGCATCTTCTTTGATCTCGGCGATCATTGCTTCAGTGGTGATCATCAGGCTGGCAATCGACGAAGCCGCTTGCAGAGCCGAACGAGTCACTTTAGCCGGGTCCAGGATGCCCATTTCGATCATGTCGCCGTATTCGCCGGTAGCAGCGTTGTAACCGAAGTTACCCGAACCCTGCTTGACCTTGTCGACCACTACGCTTGGCTCGTCGCCGGAGTTGGCAACGATCTGGCGCAGAGGTGCTTCAACAGCACGACGCAGCAGAGCGATACCGACGTCTTGGTCAGCGTTGTCGCCTTTCAGCTCGGAGATAGCCTGCAGAGCGCGAACCAGCGCCACGCCACCGCCAGGTACCACGCCTTCTTCAACGGCTGCACGGGTAGCGTGCAGGGCGTCTTCAACGCGGGCTTTCTTCTCTTTCATTTCAACTTCGGAACCCGCGCCAACCTTGATCACTGCAACGCCGCCGGACAGCTTGGCCAGACGCTCTTGCAGTTTTTCACGGTCGTAGTCGGAAGTGGTATCAGCCACTTGAGCGCGGATCTGGGTAACACGTGCCTGGATGTCAGCTTCAACACCAGCACCGTCGATCACGGTGGTGTTTTCCTTGGTCACGGTGACGCGCTTGGCATTACCCAGGTGTTCCAGGGTAGCGCTTTCCAGGCTCAGGCCGATCTCTTCGGAGATAACGGTACCGCCAGTCAAAACAGCGATGTCCTGCAGCATGGCCTTGCGACGATCGCCGAAACCAGGTGCCTTGACAGCAACCACTTTCACGATACCGCGCATGTTGTTCACAACCAGAGTCGCCAGGGCTTCGCCTTCAACGTCTTCGGAAACGATCAGCAGTGGGCGGCCGGCCTTGGCAACAGCTTCCAGAACTGGCAGCAGTTCACGGATGTTGGAGATCTTCTTGTCAACCAGCAGGATCAGCGGGCCGTCGAGCTCGGCGGTCATGGTGTCTGGCTTGTTGACGAAGTACGGGGACAGGTAGCCACGGTCGAACTGCATGCCTTCAACAACCGACAGTTCGTTTTCCAGGCCCGAGCCTTCTTCAACGGTGATCACGCCTTCTTTACCGACTTTTTCCATGGCTTCGGCAATGATGTCGCCGATGGAGCTGTCGGAGTTGGCCGAGATAGTGCCGACCTGAGCGATTGCCTTGGTGTCAGCGCATGGCTTGGACAGGGACTTCAGCTCTTTGACAATGGCGATGGTCGCCTTGTCGATGCCGCGTTTCAGGTCCATCGGGTTCATGCCGGCAGCGACGGCTTTCAGGCCTTCGTTGACGATCGACTGAGCCAGGACGGTAGCGGTGGTGGTGCCGTCGCCTGCGTCATCGTTGGCACGGGAGGCAACGTCTTTGACCAGCTGCGCGCCCATGTTTTCGAAGCGATCTTTCAGCTCGATTTCTTTGGCGACGGAAACGCCGTCCTTGGTGATGGTCGGAGCGCCGAAGCTCTTCTCGATGATCACGTTACGGCCTTTAGGGCCCAGGGTCGCTTTTACTGCGTCAGCCAGGACGTTCACACCGGCGAGCATTTTCTTACGGGCGGAATCGCCGAATTTAACTTCTTTAGCAGCCATGATCGATATTCCTTAAATACTTTGTAGTAACGGGAAGATGAGCGGGGAAATCAGCCTTCCAGAACAGCGAGAATCTCGTTCTCAGCCATTACCAGCAGGTCTTCGCCGTCGATTTTCACAGTGTTGCTGCCGGAGTAAGGGCCGAAAACAACCTTGTCACCCACTTTCACAGCCAGCGCACGTACTTCACCGTTTTCCAGGGTCTTGCCTGGGCCAGCAGCGAGAATCACACCGTGGTTGGCTTTCTCAGCAGCCGAACCTGGCAGCACGATACCGCCAGCGGTTTTCTTTTCTTCTTCACTGCGACGGATGACGACGCGGTCATGCAGAGGACGAAGCTTGCTCATTGTCGATCTCTCCTAATTGTGTTTTTCATCGGCCGGTGTCAATTCCGGCTAGTTAAATTCCGGCGGTGCCGGTCGCGGTTCGCGGCGCGAAACGCGGAAGTCTGTCTGGTGTCGCCACCAGAAACCTTGCGGTGACCGTTACATAAGGGCGCATAAGCTTATTACAAGGGTACCGAGATGAAAATTTTTGTGTCGGGGGGCGTCTTCAAAAGCCGCACGGCACCCGCGGGTGCCGTGCCAGTGAGGAGATTACTTGGGGTCGCGGTGTTCGAACTCACCTTCGATCACGTCACCTTCGCGCCCCAGGGGCTGGCGCGGGGCCGGGCCGCCACGGGGTTGCAGGTCATCGGCAAAGGCGCGCTGGCGAATGGCAGCCTCTTCGGCACGCTGGCGCATCTTGCCCGCCAGCACTTTGCGAGTGAATGGCAGCAACATCACCAGGCCAACCACATCGCTGATAAAGCCCGGCAGGATCAGCAGGCCACCGGCCAATGCCATCATCAGGCCTTCGAGCATGGTCTGGGCCGGCAGCTCGCCACGATTCAGGCTTTCGCGGGCACGCAGCGCCGTGGCCAGGCCGGCGACGCGCAGCACCAGTACGCCGAGCATCGAGCCGAGAATGATCAGCAGCAGCGCCGGGAAAAACCCGATTGCCCCGCTGACTTGTACGAATACGAACAGCTCAAGCACCGGAAACAACAAAAAGAGCAACAAAAAAGGGCGCATCAAATGGTTCCTCAACGCAAGAATGCCTTGCTACTTCACCTTAGATGACGTCGCCGTTTCGTGAATTCAAGCTTCAGCGGCTGCTTTTTTCGGCCAGACCTCGGCGTGAGCCAGGAAAACCAAGGCTTCGCGTACTTGTGTCGGCGTGTTGCAAGGCTCGGCAAAGGGCAGCCAGTAGAGGGCCTGGCCAATGCGCAAGTGCATGCCTTCGCTGTCGATACCGGCCAGTTGCGCAGGCTCGGAGGTCGGCAGGCCGGCCAGTTCGACATAGTGGGCAATCGCCTTGGTGTGGTCGCTGTTCATGTGCTCGACCATGCTCAGCTCGGCCTTGCCGGCAAACGGATTGGCCAGGGTCAGTTGGTCGACCCAGTGGATCGCGCCGAACCCGCCGATATAACGATGGCGCACCGGCTTGAGCACCCAGAAGTCAAAATCATGGGCCTTGTGGTAGTTCGCCGAGTCCGGGAAATAGCGGTAATAACGCTCGGCGGCGGCTTCAATCGCAGCGCCGTCTTCGAGCTTTTCGGCCTCGGCGAGGTAGGTCAGGCGCCCTACCGCTTGCACGTCGTCAGCCTCACGCTCACCGACCAGCAACGAGCACTTGGGGTCTTTCTGCAGGTTGTGGGTGTGCTGGGCGATACGGCTGATCAGGATCAGCGGCCGGCCCTCGGCGTCCAGGCAATACGGCACCACCGAGCCAAACGGGAAACCGGGCATGGCCTTGGACAAGGTGGCGAGTGCCCCACGGTATTCCTTGAGCAGTAGTTCTCGGGCATTCTTGGCAACGTGCGCGCTCAACTTATGACTCCTTCGATAAATTTCGTCAAAAAACAAACTTGGATAGCCGCTTAATTCTGCCCACAGGACTTGCGAATGCATCTCAACGACAAAGTAATCATTATCACCGGCGGTTGCCAGGGTTTGGGCCGCTCCATGGCCGAGTATTTTGCCGCCAAAGGTGCCAACCTGGCGCTGGTGGACCTCAATCAGGAAAAACTCGACCAGGCGGTGGCCGCCTGCCAGGCCCATGGGGTGAAGGCACGCGCCTATCTGTGCAACGTGGCGAATGAAGAGCAGGTGACCCACACCGTGGCACAGATCGCCGAAGACTTCGGTGCGATCAACGGCTTGATCAACAACGCCGGGATCTTGCGTGATGGCTTGCTGCTCAAGGTCAAGGACGGCGAGATGACCAAGATGAGCCTGGCCCAGTGGCAGGCGGTGATCGATGTCAACCTCACCGGGGTGTTCCTGTGCACCCGTGAGGTGGCGGCGAAAATGGTGGAGCTGAAGAACCAGGGCACCATTATCAACATCTCGTCGATCTCGCGGGCCGGCAATGTCGGGCAGACCAACTACTCCGCCGCCAAGGCCGGTGTAGCGGCCGCCACTGTGACCTGGGCCAAGGAGCTGGCGCGCTACGGCATCCGCGTGGCGGGCATCGCACCGGGGTTTATCGAGACCGAGATGACCCTGGGCATGAAGCCCGAGGCCTTGGAGAAGATGACCGCCGGCATTCCCCTCAAGCGCATGGGGCGGCCTGAGGAGATTGCCCATTCAGCGGCGTATATCTTCGAGAACGACTACTACACCGGGCGGATTCTGGAAATGGACGGCGGGTTACGCCTTTAATTACCAAGCGACGCCGAACCCTGCGGTGTAGCGGGTCTTGCTCAACGCGCTTTCCGAGTCGCCACTAATAATGTCGCGCTCGGCCTTGAGGTTGAGGGAGGCCCACTCTGTGACTTTGTAGCGCAAGCCCATTTCCGCATCCAGGGAGTACTCGGACGGCCCGGCCAGCGGCTTGCCCACTTCGCCATTGGTGAAGAATTCAACGGTCTTGCCCACCAGGTAGCGGTTGTAGTTCCACTTCATGGCCAGCGAATAGAAGTTGTCCTTGCCGCCGTCCTGGTATTCATAGTCGGTGCGGTTGACCAGCGAACCGAGGGAAAACGCGCCCAGTTCGTCATCCCAGAATTGGTAGCCCGGGCCGGTACCCACGGTGCGCTGGCGGGACAGGTCCTCGACCTTGTCGCGCTTGTAGGTCAAGCGGCCCTGCCAGAACCAGTGTTCGGTAATAAACCGGTCCAGGTCGTACTCCAGCGCCCAGTTGTCGGTGGTGGTCACGTCGTCCTGGAATTCGCGGTTGTACTCGCCCTCGGCGGTATGGCGCCACTGGCCATGGCGGGCAGTGGTCTTGAAGTCGATGTCGTAGTCGTTGGTGTCTTTTTCCGCGCGCTTGTAGTCCAGCGCCATATCGACATTGCCCTTCCACACCAGGTCCTCGATCACCGGCTTGGGCTTGATGATCTGCTGGATGCTCGCCAGCTCGACGGTCTTGGGCGCCTCGCCGTTGGCCAGGATGACCTTGCCATCGTCGGCCGGCTGCAGGGACTTGGCCTTCTCACCGCTGTAGGCATCCTGCTTGACCAGCAATTCCTGATCGCTCTCCAGGGTCTTGACCTGCTTCCAGTCCACCGGGATCGCGCCGGCATAGTCGGTCTGGATCAGCAGCTTGCCACCGTCGAAAACCTTGATCTTGCCGGTCAGGCGGTCACCGTTCTTCAACCAGACGGTGTCGGCGAGCAACGGGGTGGAGGCGCTGAAGACAGCGAGGCACAGCAGGGTTCTGGACAACATAAGCGGATATGGGGCTCGAGTTTGACGAAAAAACGGGCATTATCGGGGTGGATAACTTCTTAGCAAGGACTGACTCGGGTATTCGTATCGAGTTCCGCTCTCAGCCCCCCATTTTGCAGAAATTTCTTACAAATAGACGGATATTTTCATCGGATATGCCACCGTGAACGAACTGACCGACGCTCCACAAAGCCCCGCTGAAATGCGCCGCACTGTGCTGTACCTGACCCTCGCCCAAGTGCCCGAAGGCTGCGTGATCAGCTACGGGGAGCTGGCACACCTCGCCGGTTTGGGTCGCGCCGCACGTTGGGTGGGTCGCACCCTGAGCCAACTGCCCGAGGACACCAAATTGCCCTGGCATCGCGTGCTGGGTGCCGGTGGTCGGATAAGTCTGCCGGTGGGCAGTGCCTCGGGTGACGAGCAACGTGCGCGTTTGCGCGGCGAAGGCGTCAGCATCCTGAACAATCGTGTTGATATTCAGCGTCATGGCTGGCGCCCGGTAGAGCACAGCGGTTAGAGTGCGCGCTTTATTTGCGTAATTCTGAGGCAGACTCCAGCCCATGCCCCGTAAAACCTGGCGCGCCGCGCTCGCCGCCTATGCCAGCCCCTCGACGTTAGTGCTGTTGCTGCTCGGCTTTGCTGCCGGCTTGCCTTACATGTTGGTGTTCTCGACGCTCTCGGTATGGTTGCGCGAGGCCGGCGTGGCCCGCGAAACCATCGGTTATGCGAGCCTGATCGGCCTGGCCTATGCCTTCAAGTGGGTCTGGTCGCCCCTGCTCGACCAATGGCGCCTGCCACTGCTCGGCAAGCTCGGACGTCGTCGCTCCTGGCTGGTACTGTCCCAGACGCTGGTGATCCTCGGATTGATCGGCATGGGTTTCTGTGATCCGCAAAAGCATCTGTCCTGGCTGATCGCCATCGCCGTGATCGTGGCCTTCGCTTCCGCCACGCAAGACATCGCCGTAGACGCCTACCGCCTGGAAATCGCCAGCGACAGCCAGCAGGCCGCGCTTGCCGCCAGCTATATGTCCGGTTATCGCGTGGCCGCGCTGCTTGCCACCGCAGGTGCGCTGTTTTTTGCCGAAGGCTTCGGTTCCACCGGGTTCAACTACAAGCACTCGGCATGGGCCGGTACGTACGTGCTGTTTGGTGCACTGATGGTGCCTGCGCTGCTGACCACGCTGTTCATGCGCGAACCCAATGTGCCGCTGCGTACCCAATTGCAGGCCGGGCGCTACAGCTTTGCTCACCAGCTGGTCTCGGTGTTCGTGTTGATCGTGCTGCTGGTCTCGGTGCCGGCGATGTTCACCCAGTTGTACAACACTGATTTCGCCAGCGTGCTGTTCCATGGGGTCAGCCTGCTGGACCTGCTGCTGGAAGATCGCGCGTTCCTGCGGGCCATCCTCTACATCATCCTGACCACGCTGTGCCTGTCGACCATGGGCCGCCGGGGCCTGGCGCCGGTGCTCACGCCGGTCAACGACTTTATCCTGCGCTACCGCTGGCAGGCCTTCCTGCTGTTGGGGCTGATTGCCACCTACCGCATGTCGGACACGGTAATGGGCGTAATGGCCAACGTGTTCTATATCGACCAGGGCTTTACCAAGGACCAGATCGCCGGTGTCAGCAAAGTCTTCGGCCTGATCATGACCCTGCTGGGCGCCGGCATGGGTGGCCTGTTGATCGTGCGCTTCGGGATTCTGCCGATCCTGTTCATCGGCGGCATTGCATCGGCCGGCACCAACCTGCTGTTCGTGATGCTCGCCGACATGGGCCCGGACCTGCAGATGCTGATTTTCACCATCTCCCTGGACAACTTCAGTTCCGGCATGGCGACCTCGGCGTTTGTCGCGTACCTGTCGAGCCTGACCAACCTGAAGTTCTCCGCCACCCAATACGCCCTGCTCAGCTCGATCATGCTGCTGCTGCCGCGCTTGATCGGCGGGTATTCGGGGGTGATGGTCGAGAAGTTCGGTTACCACAACTTCTTCATGATCACCTGCCTGCTGGGTGTGCCGACGTTGGTCCTGATCGCCTTGCACTGGTTTCAGGAAAGCCGGCGGATTCGCTTGAATCCTCCCGAGGAAAACGAATCACTGTAGGAGCTGGCTTGCCTGCGATTGCATCACTGCGGTGTAACTGACACACCGTGTTGCCTGCATCGCAGGCATGCCAGCTCCCACAGAAGCCATGCTCCAGCAACCAGATGCCTGTACGTCGGCAGCAAGCGCCCGTACAATCCCAAGTCATTTCAAGTCCAAGCAACCGACAACGGCCTACCATGCGCACCAGTCAATATTTGCTCGCCACACAGAAAGAAACGCCTTCCGACGCGGTCGTGATCAGCCATCAGCTGATGCTGCGCGCCGGCATGATCCGCAAACTGGCCTCGGGCCTGTACACCTGGCTGCCCATGGGCTTGAAGGTGATGCGCAAGGTCGAAGCCATCGTTCGTGAAGAAATGAACGCTGCCGGCTCTCTGGAAGTGTTGATGCCGAGCACCCAACCGGCTGAGCTGTGGCAGGAATCCGGGCGCTGGGAAGAGTACGGCCCTGAATTGCTGCGCTTCAAGGATCGTCATGGTCGGGACTTCTGCGCCGGCCCGACCCACGAAGAAGTGATCACCGACCTGATGCGCAACGAGTTGAGCAGCTACAAGCAGCTGCCCCTCAACCTGTATCAGATCCAGACCAAGTTCCGTGACGAAATCCGCCCACGCTTCGGTTTGATGCGCGGCCGCGAATTCATCATGAAGGACGCCTATTCGTTCCACGCTGACCAGGCGTCCCTGCAGGTCACCTACGACCGCATGCACACCGCCTACTGCAATGTGTTCACGCGCCTGGGCCTGAAATTCCGCCCGGTTGAAGCGGACAACGGCTCCATCGGCGGTGCCGGCTCCCACGAGTTCCACGTGCTGGCCGAGTCCGGTGAAGACGACATCGTGTTCAGCAACGGTTCCGACTACGCGGCAAACATCGAGAAAGCCGAAGCCGTGCCACGGGAAACTTCCCGCCCTGCGCCAAGCGAAGAGCTGCGCCTGGTGGACACACCCGAGACCAAGACCATCGCGGCCCTGGTGGAGAAATTCAATCTGCCGATTGAAAAGACCATCAAGACCCTGATCGTGCGCGCCGAGGAAGAAGGCAAGCTGATCGCCCTGGTAATCCGTGGCGACCACGAGCTCAACGAAATCAAGGCCGCCCAGCAGCCAGGCGTTGCCAGCCCGCTGGTCATGGCCACCGACTCAGAACTGCGTGATGCCATTGGCGCCGGCGCTGGCTCCCTCGGCCCGCTGAACCTGCCACTGCCGATCATCATCGACCGTTCGGTAGAGCTGATGAGCGACTTCGGCATCGGTGCGAACATCGATGACAAGCACTACTTCGGCGTGAACTGGGAACGCGACCTGCCGGTTCCGACCGTGGCCGACCTGCGCAACGTGGTGGCCGGCGACCCGAGCCCGGACGGCAAGGGCACCCTGGAAATCAAGCGCGGCATCGAAGTCGGGCACATCTTCCAGCTGGGCAACAAGTACAGCAAGGCGATGAAGTGCGAAGTGCTGGGCGAGAACGGCAAGCCGATCACCCTGGAAATGGGCTGCTACGGCATTGGCGTATCCCGCGTGGTTGCGGCTGCCATCGAGCAGAACAACGACGAGAAAGGCATCATCTGGAGCGACGCCCTGGCGCCATTCCAGGTTGCCCTGGTACCGCTGCGCTACGAAACCGAGCAAGTACGCGAAGCCACCGACAAACTGTATGCCGAACTCACGGCTGCCGGTTTTGAAGTGCTGCTGGATGATCGGGACAAGAAAACCAGCCCAGGCATCAAGTTCGCCGACATGGAATTGATTGGCATCCCGCACCGGATCGTGGTCAGTGACCGCGGCCTGGCCGATGGCAATCTGGAATACAAGAGCCGGACCGAAGCCGAGGCCCAACCGTTGCCGGTGGCTGACGTGCTGTCTTTCCTTCAGGCGCGTATTCGTCGCTGAAAACCAGATCAAGAGTCGTCATGTTCAAGCGAAACACCATAGCCCTGGGGGGCGCCACGTTATGTGGCGCCCTGCTGGTCAGCGGCTGCGCCAACCAAATGTCGCAACGCAGCGAGCACGAGGAACGCATCGAGCGCAAATTGCTCGATCACAGCCTGCAGATCGACGTGGGCGAGCCGAAGGTGCTGGAGCTGCCGCAACGCCGGGTGCGCATTCACGAGCAAAAGACCTTTGAGGTCACCGAGTTCGAAGTTACCCGTCGCTACGACCGCTACACGCCCTACCAGCCCTGGCGCAAACTCTATGAGATGCCCCTGGGCGCGGTCGCGCTGGTGGCGGGCGTCGGCGCCAACGTGGCGAACGTGTTTGCCCTGGGCAACCTGCCTGCCAGCATGACCCGGGATTGGCTCAGCTATGGCGTGGACGGGATCAACCCGTTCATGAACGTGCAATCCAACGGCCGTGCGCAACAGAACCTGGCGGGTATCGATGAAGTCCAGCGCGACAAGCGCGTGGAGTATTCGAGCCTGCCCTGGAGCGAGCGCCCGGTACAGGTGACTGCCGGCAAGCAAACCCATGAGCTGACCACCGACCGCGATGGCGTGCTGCGCCTGAACCTGTTGGACAGCCCGCTTGCCGAGCAGGACCTGAACCGCATCAGCACCCTGAAGATCAGTGTTGAAGATGCCCAGGATGACGTGCACTCGGACTCATCCCTGGCCATCAGCGGCACCCTGCGGGGCAAATTGCTCGAAGCTCACGGTTTGATCTATGACGACCTGGAAGACGACGAGGTCAACGAGTGGGTGCACCGGGTCAAGCGCCTGTCGGAGCTGGGCCTGGAAGAAGAAGCCAGCGAGCTGGAACAGAGCCTGATCGAACTGACCCGCAATGATCCGGAGTTGCAGCAGGAATTCCTGCAGGCCTTGACCAAGGATGCCGGACGCCTGGTGGCGGATCCCGGAGCACGCTGAAGCCTTTAAATGTGGGAGCGGGCTTGCTCGCGAATGCGGCGTGTCAGCCAGCACATGCGTCAACTGACACACCGCATTCGCGAGCAAGCCCGCTCCCACATTTGGTTTTCGGTTTCTACCAGGGGAATTGGAGCTGCTCGTTGCCGTTGCTCAAATCCAGCAAACGCACGCCTATTCCCAGCAATCGCACCGGCTTGTCGCCGCGATTGAACGCCTGGGTCAGCAACTGCCGGTAGCTCTCCAGGTCCCGCCCCGCCCCCGCCTGCTCCAGGGTCGTCTGGGTAAAGTCGTGAAACTTCACTTTGACGAACGGCTTGCCCGCCCGATAACTGCTGTCGATGCGCGCCATGCGCCCGGCCAGGGTGTCCATCAGCTCCGGCAGTTTTTCCAGGCAACTGGGCAAGTCCGGCAGGTCGACATCGTAGGTATTTTCCACGCTGATGGATTGCCGGCGGCTGTCGTTCTGCACCACACGGTCATCAATCCCACGCGCCAGGCTCCAAAGCCGCTCGCCAAAACTGCCGAACTCTCGCACCAGCGCCAGCTTGTTCCACTCCCGCAGTTGCAGGCAGTCCTCGATCCCCAGCCGCGCCAACTTGTCGGCCGTCACCTTGCCCACGCCGTGGAGCTTTTTCACCGGCAGCGCCGAGACAAAGTCTTCCACCTGGTCGGGGGTGATCACAAACAGTCCGTTGGGCTTTTTCCAGTCGCTGGCGATTTTGGCGAGAAACTTGTTCGGCGCCACGCCCGCGGAAACGGTGATGTGCAACTGGTTGGAGACCCGCCGGCGAATGTCCTGGGCAATGCGCGTGGCACTGCCGCCGAAATGCGGGCTGTCGGAGACGTCCAGGTAGGCTTCGTCCAGGGACAACGGTTCGATCAGGTCGGTGTAGTCGCGAAAGATCGTCTGGATTTCCTTTGATGCTTCTTTATAAGCATCCATGCGCGGCTTGACGATGGTCAGGTCCGGGCACAGCTTCAGGGCATGGCGGGACGACATGGCCGAACGCACACCATAGGCCCGTGCTTCATAGTTGCAGGTGGCGATCACCCCGCGACGGTCTGCCGAGCCACCGACAGCCAGGGGCTTTTGCGCCAAGGTCGGGTCGTCGCGCATCTCGATGGCGGCGTAGAAGCAATCACAGTCGACGTGGATGATTTTGCGCTGCGTCATATATAAGGCAGTGGTTCTGGGCAGAAAACGGACAGGCCGGCAGTATCTCACTCACACCTGTATATAGCACCAGTAGTTTGAATCTTCCGCTTAAGCGGTAGGAAAATTCACAGGTGAATTCATTTTCTCAATCGAAACACACCCCCCAATAGAGCTGAAAGCCTCGGCCAGACTGGCCCCGCGGCCTATCAAGGGGCCACCTTGGAGAGCTAACCGATTGAACCACAAGCGCTTTTCTTTGAATCAGCGGTTGACACACTCGCGTTCCTCTGTAGAATGCCGACACACAGACGCGGGATGGAGCAGTCTGGTAGCTCGTCGGGCTCATAACCCGAAGGTCGTCGGTTCAAATCCGGCTCCCGCAACCAAACATCAAAAAAGGCTACTCGATAGAGTGGCCTTTTTTGTGCCCGTCTGTTTTAGCCCTCGCGTCGATTGTCTGACAAAAAACCTTTCCCAATCGCGCACTTACCGCACCCGCGTGACAATCCGACGCTAAATTGCACTTATTTGACCCATCGTTCGATTAACGGTTGACACCCCGCCGTTGCTCTGTAGAATGCCGCCACACAGACGCGGGATGGAGCAGTCTGGTAGCTCGTCGGGCTCATAACCCGAAGGTCGTCGGTTCAAATCCGGCTCCCGCAACCAAACATCAAAAAAGGCTGCTCGAAAGAGTGGCCTTTTTTGTATCTGACGAAAAAGTCCTTTTGAAACAATGGCATGGCATCTTTCATGAAACCGTACACGGTTTGTAGAGTCCATCTCATTGCAAGCTATGCTAAGTCTTCAAGCACTGTCCTTCTACGACCAATGGGCGCTGTCGCCGCACTTCGCGATACGCGTTAATATTTGTAATTATTTTGTCCATAGGGATTGGTAACTTGGCTGGATACCTCCATCCTGTCGCGCACAATCCACGAGGTGATTGATGCGCGCCAACTCGTCTGAACCACAAGACTCTGTCACAGCGACACAACCGATCACTCCCACCCGTTTGCGCTGGCTGGATCTGTTGAGCAAATACCGCCAACCCATCGGGCTGGCCGTCACCTTGTTGCTGTTCGCAATCGCCCTTATCGCCTGTCGCCACCTGTTGCTTGAACTGGATCTGTACGCGCTCCACGATTCAATCCTTGAAGTACCCAAGCCTGCACTGCTGGGTGCGTTCGGTGCTGCTGTCGCCGGCTTTATCATTTTGTTGGGCTATGAATTTTCCGGTGCCCGTTATGCCGGCGTGAAGCTGCCTGCCAAGACCCTGGCCTACGGCGGCTTTACCGCATTCGCCATCGGTAACGCGATTGGTCTGTCGATGCTCTCGGGCGGCTCGGTACGCTACCGTTTATATGCACGGTATGGCATCGGCGCTTCGGAAGTGGCGCGCATGACCGTGTTTGCCAGCCTGGCCCTGGGTTGCGCCCTGCCGCCGCTCGCTGCGCTGGCCACCCTGAGCAACCTGCCTGCCGCGTCCAATGCCCTGCATCTACCCGCCAGCCTGCTCGGCGGTATCGCCGGCGCTGTGTTGCTGTTAACAGCCGCACTGTGCATCGGCATCTACCGCCGCCGCCTGCCGGAACAACCGTATCCGGACAACCTGCTGGTCAAGGCTGGGCGTCGCACCTTGCGCCTGCCGGGCCGTCGCCTGACCTTCCTGCAACTGATCATCACTGCCCTCGACGTGGCTGCGGCCGCTACCGTGCTGTATATGCTGCTGCCGGAAGCGCCGCCCTTTGGCCCGTTCCTGCTGGTGTACCTGCTGGCACTGGCCGCCGGTGTGCTCAGCCATGTACCCGGTGGCGTCGGGGTGTTCGAAGCAATCCTGCTGGCTGCCTTCGCCGACAAGCTCGGTGCCGCGCCACTGGCGGCCGCACTGCTGCTGTACCGGATGATCTATGTGGTACTGCCGCTGTTGATCGCTTGTGTGTTCCTGCTGGTCAACGAAGCCCAGCGCCTGTTCCATACGCAACAAAGCCTGCGCGCGGCCTCGGGCCTCGCTGCGCCGATCCTGGCCGTACTGGTTTTTTTGTCAGGCGTGGTCCTGCTGTTTTCCGGCGCAACCCCGGAAATCGACTCACGCCTGGAAAACATCGGCTTCCTGATTCCTCATCGCCTGATTGACGCTTCGCACTTTGGTGCCAGCCTGATCGGCGTGCTCTGCCTTCTGTTGGCCCAGGGCCTGCGTCGACGGTTGTCCGCGGCGTGGATGCTGACCATGGTGCTGCTGCTGACCGGCGCCCTGCTCTCCCTGCTCAAGGGTTTCGACTGGGAAGAAGCCAGCCTGATGACCATGACGGCGGTGCTGCTGGCGATCTTCCGGCGCTCGTTCTACCGCGCCAGCCGCCTGACCGAACTGCCGTTCTCGCCGCTGTACCTGGTGGCCAGCGTGTGCGTACTCGGTGCGTCGATCTGGCTGCTGTTGTTCGCCTACCAGGACGTGCCCTATAGCCATCAGTTGTGGTGGCAGTTCACCCTCGACGCCAACGCCCCGCGGGGCCTGCGTTCGCTGCTGGGCGCGGCCGTGGTGCTGGTGGTGGTGTCGCTGACCTGGCTGCTGCGTACCGCGCGCCCGATCATCCACTTGCCGACACCGGATGAGCTGGAGCGCGCCACCAAGATCCTGATGAACTCCGCACAACCCGACGGCGGCCTGGCGCTGACCGGCGACAAGGCCCTGCTGTTTCACCCCAACGACGAAGCGTTCCTGATGTACGCTCGTCGCGGTCGCAGCCTGGTGGCCTTGTACGATCCGATTGGCCCGACCCTGCAACGGGCCGAGATGATCTGGCAGTTCCGCGACCTGTGCGACATTCACCACGCCCGCCCGGTGTTCTACCAGGTGCGCGCGGAGAACCTGCCGTACTACATGGACATCGGCCTCACCGCGATCAAACTGGGTGAAGAAGCCCGGGTCGACCTCAAACGCTTTGACCTGGAAGCCAAGGGCAAAGAGATGAAGGACCTGCGCTACACCTGGAACCGCGGGACCCGTGATGGCTTGTCCCTGGAGATCCACGAACCCGGCCAGGCCCCGATGGAGGAGTTGAAAGTCATCTCCGACGCATGGCTGACCGGCAAGAACGTGCGGGAAAAAGGCTTTTCCCTTGGACGATTCAGCGACGACTACCTCAAGCACTTTCGTATTGCGATCATTCGCTTCGAAGGGCGCCCGGTAGCGTTTGCGAACCTGCTTGAGACCTACAGCCACGACCTGGCCAGTCTCGACCTGATGCGTGCGCACCCGGACGCGCCGAAACTGACCATGGAATTCATGATGGTCGGCCTGATTCAACATTATAAGAACCATGGCTACGCCCGCTTCAGCCTCGGCATGGTGCCGTTGTCGGGCCTGCAACCACGACGTGGCGCCCCGCTGACCCAACGCCTGGGCTCGATGGTGTTCCGCCGTGGCGAGCAACTGTATAACTTCCAAGGCTTGCGCCGCTTCAAAGACAAGTTCCAGCCTGACTGGGAACCCCGTTATATGGCCGTGCCCGCAGGACTTGATCCGCTGGTGGCACTGGCCGACACCGCCGCCCTGATTGCGGGCGGCTTGACTGGATTGGTGAAACGCTGATGATTCGACGCTCCTGGCGGTATGTATTGGCATTTTTGGTGGTACTGGCACTGATCCTCGGTGGCGGCTACTGGTACTGGAACCGCCCTGCACCGCAACCGACTCTGGAACAACTGCCCCAGGCCGATGGCACGGTCCTGACCCGCGTCACCCCGGGTACCGCGCCCAAGGCCCGCGTGGCCGTGGCCGTGCTGGCCGACGAAACCCTGACCGACAGCCAACTGATCGCCCTGAGCCAGGGCGGAGCAGCGCAGATCGTCCAGGTGATCCTGCCCAAGGACGACTGCAAGCTGCAGGAACAAGCCCTGCAAACCGCCCTCGGCCAGCTCGCCGGCCCGGCGACCCTGGTCAGCGGCATCGGCCCTGGCGCAGCCCTGGCCTGGCGCTGGCTGGCCGCACAGAACGACGACAAGGCCAATGCCATCTCCGTCGGCTTCGCGCTGGCGCAGCCAGGCTGCAACGACCCGTTGCCGAAGACTTCGGCCCACGGTAGCTGGCTGGTGGCCTGGAACGATAACCCTGACGACGATGCTGCCAGTTTTGTACGCGATACACCGCGTGCTACCACCAGCATCAGCGACTACGACGTTCACTACCCGCAAGTGCTGAACAACGAGCTGCGCAAGCAACTGGTAGGCTCGGACAACGGCGGCCTGGCGATCCCGGTGGTCGAAGTGCCGGCTGGCCAGGCCAAGGACACCGTCACCCTGTTCCTCTCCGGTGACGGCGGCTGGCGTGACCTGGACCGCGACGTGGCCGGTGAAATGGCCAAGATCGGCTACCCGGTGGTGGGCATCGATACCCTGCGCTACTACTGGCAGCACAAGACCCCGGAACAAAGCGCCAAGGACCTCGCCGAGCTGATGCAGCACTACCGGCAGAAATGGGGTACCAAGCGCTTCGTGTTGACCGGCTACTCGTTCGGCGCCGATGTGCTGCCGGCCATCTACAACCGCCTGCCGGAAAACGAGCAGCAGCGTGTAGACGCGATCATCCTGCTGGCCTTCGCCCGCACCGGCAGCTTCGAGATCGAAGTGGAAGGCTGGCTGGGCAACGCCGGCAAGGAAGCTGCGACCGGCCCGGAAATGGCCAAGCTGCCGGCCGACAAGGTGGTGTGCATCTACGGTGCCGAAGAAGTCGACGAGAGTGGCTGCACCGACAAGACCGCTGTCGGCGAAGCCGTGAAGCTGCCTGGCGGCCATCACTTCGACGAGAACTACCCGGCGCTGGCCAAGCGTCTGGTAGACATCATCGAGAAGCGCCAGGGCAAGACCCCGGCCGAATAAGCGCCCACAAAAAAGCCCCCGCTGCCGCAAGGCACCGGGGGCTTTTTGTTGGGCTTACATTTCTACTTGAGTGCCGAGTTCGATCACCCGGTTAACCGGCAACTTGAAGAAGCGCAGGTTGCCGTTGGCGTTCTTCAGCATGAACGCGAACAACCCTTCGCGCCAACGCGCCATGCCCTTGATGCGGGACGCGATCACGGTTTCGCGGCTGAGGAAGTAGGTGGTGCGCATCGGGCTGAAGTCCAGGTCATCCAGATGGCACAGCTTCAGCGCTTCGGGCACGTCCGGTTCATCGACGAAACCAAAGTGCAGGATCACCCGGAAGAAGCCCTCGCCATAGGAATCGACCTCGAAACGACGCTGGGCCGGTACACGCGGGATGTCTTCGTAGACCACCGTCAACAGCACCACCTGCTCATGCAGCACCTGGTTATGCAGCAAGTTATGCAGCAAGGCGTGGGGCACGGCATCCGGGCGTGCGGTCAGGAACACCGCCGTGCCTTGCACGCGATGAGGCGGCTGCACACGGATACTGCTGATAAAGATCGGCAGCGGCAGCCCACCTTCGTCCAGCCGGTCCACCAGCAGTTCCTTGCCGCGCTTCCAGGTGGTCATGAGGATAAACAACACAATCCCCGCCAATACCGGAAACGCACCACCCTGCACGATCTTGGGCACGTTGGCGGCAAAGAACAACCCATCCACCAACAGGAAACCGATCAACACCGGGATAGCCAGTACCGGCGGCCATTTCCACAGCAACAGCATCACCGCCGACACCAGAATGCTGGTGATCAACATGGTGCCCGTCACCGCCACACCGTAGGCCGAAGCCAGGGCGTTGGAGGACTCGAAGCCCAGCACCAGCAGGATCACGCCCACCATCAGTGACCAGTTCACCGCGCCGATGTAGATCTGGCCTTGCTCGGCGCTGGAAGTGTGCTGGATATGCATGCGCGGGATGTAACCGAGCTGGATCGCCTGACGGGTCAGGGAGAACGCCCCGGAGATCACCGCCTGGGAAGCAATCACGGTGGCCAAAGTGGACAACGCCACCAGCGGGACCAGAGCCCACTCCGGTGCCAGCAGGTAGAACGGGTTGCGGGCTGCCTCTGGATTTTCCAGCAGCAGCGCGCCCTGGCCAAAGTAGTTGAGCACCAACGCCGGCAGCACCAGGGCGAACCAGGCACGGGCAATCGGCTTGCGTCCGAAGTGGCCCATGTCGGCGTACAGCGCCTCGGCGCCGGTCAATGCCAGTACCACCGCACCGAGAATCGCCACGCCCATGCCAGGGTGAACGATGAAGAAGCGCACGCCCCAAACAGGGTTGAGGGCATTGAGCACCTCAGGGTACTGGATGATTCCATGGATGCCCAGGCCGGCCAACACCAGGAACCACAGCACCATCACCGGGCCGAACAGCTTGCCGATGCGGTCCGTGCCATGTTTCTGGATCAGGAACAGCCCCACCAGCACCACCAGCGAAAGCGGCACCACCCAGCGCTCAAGGCCATCAAACGCCAGTTCCAGGCCTTCGACCGCCGACAATACCGAGATCGCCGGGGTGATCATGCTGTCGCCGTAAAACAGCGCCGCACCGATCAGGCCGAGAATCACCAGCACCGAACGCAACTTGGGGTAAGGTGCCGCCGCCCGCCGGGCCAAAGCCGTCAGGGCCATGATGCCGCCCTCGCCCTGGTTATCCGCGCGCAGGATAAACAGCACGTACTTGATCGAAACGACCCAGACCAGCGACCAGAAAATCAGCGCCAGGATCCCGAAGACCCCGTCGTGATTGACCTGAACCCCATAACCGCCAGCAAACACCTCTTTAAGGGTGTAGAGCGGGCTGGTGCCGATATCGCCGTAAACCACCCCCACTGCCGCCACCAGCATGCCGATCGGCTTTGCGTTGGACTGCTCGGCACCTGCTGCCTGACTACTTGCCTGACCCATCAACCACTCCTGCCCTTTGACCTGCGGTCTTTTATAAACAGCGCGCCTGCTGCGGGCGCCTATGCTGTCCACAGCATGCGCTGTTTTACTTCTCGTTACAGACGATTTATTGACCGAGGAAATTCACTCAGGTGCAACGGCGCGAAGCATAGCGCAGCACTCGTCGTATTTCCCTGCATAAAGCTGGTCAAGAGCGATTCCCGTCGCTAGAATTGCGCACTTTTTGATCAGAGGCACACCAAGTGCCCATCCGCCACCTTTCGTGCACGACGGGCGGCGTCATTCAATACCGAGGTTAGACATGTCCACCACCATCGCAAAAGCCAACCCCAAGGTCGGCTTTGTATCCCTGGGTTGCCCAAAGGCTCTGGTCGACTCCGAACGCATCCTTACGCAACTGCGCATGGAAGGCTATGACGTCGTGTCCACCTACCAGGACGCGGACGTGGTGGTGGTCAACACTTGCGGCTTCATTGACTCGGCCAAGGCCGAGTCCCTGGAAGTGATCGGCGAAGCCATCAAGGAAAACGGCAAGGTGATCGTCACCGGCTGCATGGGCGTGGAAGAAGGCGCCATCCGCAACGTGCACCCAAGCGTGCTGGCCGTGACCGGCCCGCAGCAGTACGAGCAAGTGGTCAACGCCGTGCACGACGTAGTGCCGCCGCGCCAGGACCACAACCCGCTGATCGACCTGGTGCCGCCGCAGGGCATCAAGCTGACGCCGCGCCACTACGCCTACCTGAAGATTTCCGAAGGCTGCAACCACAGCTGCAGCTTCTGCATCATCCCGTCGATGCGCGGCAAACTGGTGAGCCGCCCGGTGGGCGACGTGCTGGACGAGGCCCAGCGCCTGGTCAAATCCGGCGTGAAAGAGCTGCTGGTGATCTCCCAGGACACCAGCGCCTACGGCGTCGACGTCAAATACCGTACCGGCTTCTGGAACGGCGCGCCGGTGAAAACCCGCATGACCGAACTCTGCGAAGCCCTGAGCAGCCTCGGCGTATGGGTGCGCCTGCACTACGTTTACCCGTACCCGCACGTTGACGAGCTGATCCCGCTGATGGCCGCCGGCAAGATCCTGCCGTACCTGGACATCCCGTTCCAGCACGCCAGCCCGAAAATCCTCAAGGCCATGAAACGCCCGGCCTTCGAAGACAAGACCCTGGCGCGCATCAAGAACTGGCGCGAGATCTGCCCGGACCTGATCATCCGCTCCACCTTCATCGTCGGCTTCCCCGGCGAAACCGAAGAAGACTTCCAGTACCTGCTGGACTGGCTGACCGAGGCCCAGCTGGACCGCGTCGGCTGCTTCCAGTACTCGCCGGTGGAAGGTGCTCCGGCCAACCTGCTGGACGCTGCCATCGTGCCGGACGACGTCAAGCAGGACCGTTGGGAGCGCTTCATGGCGCACCAGCAGGCCATCAGCTCGGCGCGCCTGCAACTGCGCATCGGCCGTGAGATCGAAGTACTGATCGACGAAGTCGACGAGCAAGGCGCTGTAGGCCGCTGCTTCTTCGATGCGCCGGAAATCGACGGTAACGTGTTCATCGACGATGCCAGCGGCCTGAAGCCGGGCGACAAGGTCTGGTGCACCGTGACCGACGCCGACGAGTACGACCTGTGGGCTGAAAAACGCGCATAAGGTGTAAAGAATTGAAAAAGCCCTGCCTCTGGACAAGATGCGGGGCTTTTTTAGGTCTATCGTTTTGCCCATCAGCGCCAATCATCGGCAAGGGGCAGCGGGCATGCGTCAGCATTCGGTTATCCATACACCCAAATCCAGCGACTATCAGGAACTGACCCGCATCTGGGAGGCTTCGGTGCGGGCCACCCATGACTTCCTGCCGGACAGTTACATCGAGTTGCTGAAAAACCTGGTGCTGACCCGCTACCTCGACGCGGTGATGCTGATCTGCACCAAGGACTCGCGCCAGCGCATCACCGGGTTTGCCGGGGTGGCCGCGGGCAAGGTCGAGATGCTGTTTATCGACCCCGAGCACCGTGGCCAGGGCCTGGGCCGGCAATTGCTGCGCTATGCCATCGAGTCGATGAATGCCGATCAACTGGACGTCAACGAACAGAACCCGCAGGCCCTGGGCTTTTACTTCAAGCAAGGCTTTGAGGTGATCGGACGCACGGACCATGACGGCATGGGCCAGCCTTATCCGTTGCTGCACATGCGTTTGCGCCAGGCCCAGCCACAGGCGCGTCGCGGCTAAATGAAATGGAGCCGGGATTAACCGGCGCCACACAGGTACAATAGCCGCCCCCTTTTGTTTCGGCCCTTGTCATGACTGAACCCCTACGCCTCTCCAAACGCCTCATCGAACTGGTCGGTTGCTCCCGTCGGGAGGCTGAGCTGTTCATCGAAGGCGGCTGGGTCACGGTGGACGGCGAAGTGATCGACGAGCCGCAGTTCAAGGTCACCACCCAGAAGGTCGAGCTTGACCCTGAGGCCAAGGCCACAGCGCCGGAGCCGGTGACCATCCTGTTCCACGCCCCCGCCGGCGTGGATGCCGAGACAGCCATGGCGTCGATCAACGCCGAGACCCTGTCGGAAGAACACCGCTTCAGCAAGCGCCCGCTCAAGGGCCACTTCCTGCGCCTGACCGCCAGCAGTGACCTGCAAGCCAAGGCCAGCGGCCTGCTGGTGTTCACCCAGGACTGGAAGATTTTGCGCAAGCTGACCGCTGACGCGAACAAGATCGAACAGGAATACGTGGTGGAGGTGTCCGGCGACATGGTCGCCCACGGCCTGAACCGCCTCAACCATGGCCTGACCTACAAAGGTAAGGAGTTGCCGGCGGTGAAAGCCAGCTGGCAGAACGAGAACCGCCTGCGCTTTGCGCTGAAAAACCCGCAACCGGGTGTGATTGCCTTGTTCTGCGAAGCCGTCGGCCTGAAAGTCGTCGCCATTCGACGCATCCGCATTGGCGGAGTCTCCATCGGCAAAGTGCCGGTAGGCCAATGGCGCTATCTGTCCGGCAAAGAAAAATTCTAAGACTTTTTTCGCCGCCGAATCTCTCGATACCGCCTGCCTGGGCGGTATCCACAGTTGAATGACCAGGATTGCCCACCATGATTCACAACGACGTACTGCGCAGCGTGCGCTACATGCTCGACATCAGCGACAACAAGATGGTCGAGATCATCAAGCTCGGCGGCATGGAAGTCACCAAGGACGACCTGCTGACCTACCTCAAGAAAGACGAGGAAGAAGGCTTCGTGTTCTGCCCGGACGAAGTCATGGCGCATTTCCTCGATGGCCTGGTGATCTTCAAGCGCGGCAAGGACGAGAGCCGTCCACCGCAGCCGATCGAACTGCCGGTGACCAACAACATCGTCCTGAAGAAACTGCGCGTGGCCTTCGAACTGAAGGAAGACGACATGCACGCAATCCTCAAGGCCTCCGAGTTCCCGGTGTCCAAGCCTGAGCTGAGCGCACTGTTCCGCAAGTTCGGCCACACCAACTACCGCACCTGTGGTGACCAGCTGTTGCGCAACTTCCTCAAGGGCCTGACCCTGCGCGTTCGCGCCTAAACCCGTGAACTACAGCGTCTCGCCCATCGGCTTTGTCCGCTCCTGCTTCAAGGAGAAGTTCGCCATCCCGCGCCAGCCACAACTGGCGCCTGCCGCCCGGGGCGTGCTGGAGTTGGTGGCGCCATTCGACCAGGGTGAGGCGGTGCAGGGTTTGGAACAGGTCAGCCATGTGTGGCTGCTGTTCCTGTTCCACCAGGCGCTGGAAGACAAGCCCCGCCTGAAAGTGCGCCCGCCTCGCCTGGGTGGCAACACGTCCATGGGCGTGTTCGCCACCCGCGCGACGCACCGGCCCAACGGCATCGGCCAGTCAGTGGTCAAGCTGGACAAGGTGGAAGATGGACGCCTGTGGATATCCGGGATCGACCTGCTGGATGGCACACCGATTCTCGACATCAAGCCGTACGTGCCGTACGCAGACATAGTTGACACTGCGACCAACAGCATCGCCAGCGCTGCGCCACAGCTGATTCCCGTGCAGTGGCTGAAGACTGCGCTGCAACAGGCAGAAGGCCACGCTCAGCGCCTTGGCGAGCCATTGGTGGCGTTGATCGAGCAGTGCCTGGCGCAGGATCCACGGCCGGCGTACCAGACGCCGGGGCCGGAGCGGGAATACGGGGCGCAGTTCTGGGATGTTGATGTGCGCTGGCACTATCCCGAAGCCGGGATGATTTGTGTGCTGGAAGTCGTGTCGGCCGGGTAAACCGGAAACAAATGTGGGAGCGGGCTTGCTCGCGAAAGCGGTGGATCAGTCAATACATCTGGTGACTGTTATACCGCTTTCGCGAGCAAGCCCGCTCCCACATTTTTTTGCGTCGCGCTTATTTCTCGACGAACGCACGCTCGATCAGGTAGTCGCCCGGCTCACGCATACGCGGGGAAACCTTCAAACCGAAGCTGTTGAGCACTTCGCTGGTTTCATCCAGCATGCTTGGGCTGCCGCACAGCATGGCGCGGTCGTCTTCAGGATTGATCGGCGGCAGCCCGATATCGCTGAACAGCTTGCCGCTGCGCATCAGGTCGGTCAGGCGGCCCTCGTTTTCGAACGGCTCGCGGGTCACGGTCGGGTAGTAGATCAACTTGTCACGCAGGGCCTCGCCGAAGAACTCGTTCTGCGGCAGGTGCTCGGTGATGAATTCGCGGTAGGCGACTTCGTTGACGTAACGCACGCCGTGGCACAGGATCACTTTTTCGAAACGCTCGTAGGTTTCCGGGTCCTGGATCACGCTCATGAACGGCGCCAGGCCAGTGCCGGTGCTGAGCAGGTACAGGTGTTTGCCCGGCTTCAAATCGTCAAGCACCAGGGTGCCCGTCGGTTTTTTGCTGATGATGATCTCGTCGCCTTCCTTCAAGTGCTGCAATTGGGAAGTCAGCGGGCCATCAGGCACCTTGATGCTGAAGAACTCCAGATGCTCTTCCCAGTTCGGGCTGGCAATCGAGTAAGCGCGCATGAGCGGGCGGCCGTTGGGCTGTTGCAGGCCGATCATCACGAACTGACCGTTCTCGAAGCGCAGGCCCGGATCGCGGGTGCACTTGAAGCTGAACAGAGTGTCGTTCCAGTGATGAACACTGAGGACACGCTCGTGGTTCATGTTGCTCATGTACGGGGGACTCCTGGAAATGGGTCTGCGCCAAATGATGGATGCGCAATTGCACAGCATTCTAATGGCGGCGACAATATCTGTTAACTGGATTATTAAGATAAGGGTTATCGGTTATATCGATATGCGATTTACTCTACGTCAACTGCAAGTCTTCGTCGCCGTCGCCCAGCAGGAAAGCGTCTCGCGCGCTGCTGGCCTTCTGGCCTTATCTCAATCCGCCGCCAGCACGTCGATTACCGAACTGGAGCGTCAATCCAGCTGCCAATTGTTCGACCGCGCGGGCAAACGCCTGAGCCTCAACGCCCTCGGTCACCAGCTATTGCCCCAGGCGGTGGCACTGCTGGACCAGGCCAAGGAGATCGAGGACCTGCTCAACGGCAAGTCGGGCTTCGGCTCCCTGGCGGTCGGGGCCACGCTGACCATCGGCAACTACCTGGCCACGCTGCTGATCGGCAGCTTCATGCAGCAGCATCCCGAGAGCCAGGTGAAGCTGCATGTGCAGAACACTGCGCATATCGTGCATCAGGTGGCGCACTACGAAATTGATCTGGGTCTAATCGAAGGCGACTGCAGCCACCCGGACATCGAGGTGCAAACCTGGGTGGAAGATGAACTGGTGGTGTTCTGCGCCCCCCAGCATCACTTGGCCAAGCGCGGCCAGGCGACCATGGAAGAGCTGACCCATGAAGCCTGGATCCTGCGGGAACAAGGCTCTGGAACACGCCTGACCTTTGACCAGGCCATGCGGCATCACCGCAGCGCGCTGAATATCCGCCTGGAGCTGGAACACACCGAGGCAATCAAACGCGCGGTGGAATCAGGCTTGGGGATTGGCTGCATTTCCCGGCTGGCGCTGCGCGACGCCTTCCGGCGTGGCAGCCTGGTACCGGTGGAAACCCCGGACCTGGACCTGGCCCGGCAGTTCTACTTCATCTGGCACAAGCAGAAGTACCAGACCTCGGCGATGCGCGAATTCCTCGAGCTGTGCCGGTCGTTCACCGCCGGGGTGCAGCGCAGCGACGAGATCGTACTGCCGACCATTGCCTAGATCAGGATCACGGCCCACACCAGGGTAATCATGGTCAGCGCTACGAACTGCGCGGCGCTGCCCATGTCCTTGGCATTTTTCGACAAGGGGTGCAGGTCCAGGGAAATCCGGTCGATCGCCGCTTCGACGGCGGAGTTGAGCAACTCGACGATCAACGCCAGCAGGCACACGGCGATCAGCAGCGCCCGCTCTACCCGGCTGACGTTAAGGAAGAAACTCAGCGGGATCAGGATGACATTGAGCAACACCAGCTGACGAAACGCCGCCTCGCCGGTGAAAGCCGCACGCAGGCCATCCAGGGAATATCCGCCTGCGTTGAAGATACGTTTGATACCGGTTTGACCCTTGAAAGGCGACATAGAGTAGGCAACTGAGCAAAAAGGTGTGGGGAAACTAGAGTAAGCAAAGTCAAAAAAACGTGAATGAACAGCGTCTTAATGCTGCGAAATTGACTCAAGTTGTTGCAAGAGCAGCGCCGCCTGGGTTCGCGTACGTACGCCGAGCTTGCGGAAGATCGCCGTGACGTGAGCCTTGATGGTCGCTTCCGACACGCTCAGCTCGTAGGCAATCTGTTTGTTCAATAGACCTTCGCAGACCATGGTCAATACGCGGAACTGCTGGGGCGTGAGGCTGGCCAGGCCATCACGCGCGGCCTTGGCTTCGTCGGAGACGTTGATCTCTTCAAAGGCCTGCGGCGGCCAGGAGACATCGCCATCCAGCACCGTGCGCACGGCTTTCTGGATGTCTTCCATGGAGCTGGACTTGGGAATGAAACCACTGGCACCGAACTCCTTGGAGCGCACCACCACCGACGCCTCTTCCTGGGCCGATACCATCACCACCGGTATCTGCGGGTATTGCCCACGCAGCAGCACCAGCCCGGAAAAACCGTAGGCACCCGGCATGTTCAGGTCCAGCAGGACCAGGTCCCAGTCGGACTTTTCGGTAAGGCGGGTTTCCAGCTCGGCAATGCTGGCGACTTCGACGAGGCGTACATCCGGCCCCAGGCCCAACGTGACCGCCTGGTGCAGCGCACTGCGAAACAGCGGGTGGTCATCGGCAATCAGGATTTCGTATGTGGCCATTTATTAAATGATCCTGTTTTTTAGGGCGGCACTGATGGGTTCAGTGCTCGCCAACGCGCAAGGTGGCTGCCAGGCCAGCAGTCACCAAAGGGCGCGCTCAACGTCAAAAAGCGACGTATCCAATCTGTGACAGCGCCCCAATCGGCGCCAAGCATGCCCAGCGTAGCCTGGGTGGTCAAGCGCTACGCCCGTGGCTATTTTAGCGGGCTGCGCGTTTGCGCGGCCATCATGCAAAGGTCGGCTGGCCATGACACCTATAGATAAGGTGCAAGGCGAGTATGGACGACATCGGCCGGGTCCAGCGCCAGTTGAAACTTGGCGGCCAGGTAGTGAGTGCTGAATACGTCCAGATAGGCATCCAGGACTTCACTGGCTGCGGCATCTTCAGCCAGCTCCAGGCACAGCGCGGCGACTTCGGCGGTGCAGAAGTGGTCATCACGCTTGGAGCGACGCAGCTTGTAGCGCGACAGTTGCTCGGGCGCCAGGCTCAGCACCGGCAAGTGCTCCAGGTACGGGCTCTTGCGGAACATCTTGCGCGCCTCGCTCCA
Source organism: Pseudomonas sp. D8002 (assembly GCF_013385695.1). NCBI lineage: Bacteria > Pseudomonadati > Pseudomonadota > Gammaproteobacteria > Pseudomonadales > Pseudomonadaceae > Pseudomonas > Pseudomonas sp. D8002. The sequence goes on along the minus strand of NZ_JACAPM010000014.1, from coordinate 56,720 downwards.
GGTGCCGTCCAGCAAAATGAACAGCGGGCGCTTGCCCTCCTCCAGCTTGACCTGATGGACCACCCGCTCCGGGGCCACGAATTCGCCGGGAAAGACGATGTATGGCTGCCATTGCGGGTCGGCCAGCAAGGTCAGCAACTCCGGCTCAACCTCAGTGCGCGACCAGGGGAACGCGGTCGTGTCGTTGATCACATCGGCAATCAGCCAGCCGGTGTTGCTGGGTTTCATCGGCTCTACGTCGTGCATCAGCAGGCACATGCCGGATCTGGCCTGGACCTTGGGCCGCCAGGCGCACAGGCAGTACTCGGGAATCACCCGGCAGCCGGGGCAGCGTTCGGCCCGCGAGCCTCGCGCTACAAACGGTTTTACGGCACGGGCCAGGCGCTGCGTGCGCAAACGGGAGACGGCATGGCTCATCGGGTGCGCCGCAGGGAAGTGGAAATCGACACGGATAGAACTCGGAAGGCAAAAGTTACCGCAGTTTACCAGAGCCGCCCCCGGCCACCTGCACTTCCCGGCAATAGGCTGGCCCTAGGGGCAAGCGGTCACCTATAATCCCGCGCCACTGAACGCACAGCGCAGTGGCTGGTCTATGCACCAGTAACCGAATCAGGAGAGTTTCATGCTGCGTCTTATGCCACGCCTTGTAGTTCCGTCCGTCGCCCTCGCGCTGGTGTTGCCTCTGGGTGCCCAAGCGGCCTCGTTGCTGGAGGCTCAACTGAACAGGAAGCTGCAAAGCGTCGCAGAGGAAACCAACAAAGAACTGCCACGGGAAATTGACGAAAAGACCCTGGAAGTTGCCTACACCGTTGAAGGCTTGCAGCTGATTGACCATCTGAGCGTACTGCCCGACCGCGCCGAGCAAATGCGCGCCAACCCCAAGGCTGTGTACTTCCAACTCGGCCAAAGTGTGTGCCTGAACAAGGGTTACCGCGAGCTGATGGCCAAGGGCGCGATCATGCGCTATGAAATCACCGAGAACAAAACCAACCGCCCGGTAGCCTCGGTGAAGTTCCAGGAAGCAGATTGCCCGGCACCGGCTGCCGCGAAGAAGAAAAAGTAAGCGATAACTCCTGTCGCGCGCCGCTGACCAGCGGCGCGCAATATACCCCTCTGCACTCTCCGCCATTGCCCGCTCGCGGCAGCGTCTAAACTCCCTCAGAAGTGATCAATAAGCGGTTGCCAGCCAAGACTTTATAGGCTCATGATCAATTCATCCGGAACGCCTGGAACATCGGGTTATCACACCGTCCTGTAACATTTTCAGGGCAAAAGAGGGTTGCCCTCCTGAGCGTGCAATGCAAAGGTTTTTAATCATAAGGAATATACAGAACCGGTTTCGCCCACCTCGTTAATCAGAGGCAACGACACATGCAGTGTCGTGGTCCCGACGAATCTCTCGCCGGCACCCAGGGTTCTGTGAAGAAGGAGAAGTTGAATGCCTTACGAACCGAATGAACTCCTGATCCGTCAATTTGAAGAAAACGGCACCGACCTCACGCAGCAGGTCGACGCGCAACTCCACTTGATTGCGCCCAACAGCCCAAATATCCCCCTTTATCGCGACATGATCTTCACCGTGTTGCGCATGGCCCAGGACGACCGCAGCCGCTGGAATGCCAAGATAACCTTGCAGGCGATCCGGGAACTGGACCACGCCTTCCGCGTGCTCGAACAGTTCAAGGGGCGGCGCAAAGTCACGGTGTTCGGCTCGGCGCGCACGCCGGTGGAAAGCCCGCTGTACGCACTGGCCCGGGAAGTGGGCGCGGTCCTGGCCCGTTCGGATCTGATGGTGATCACCGGCGGTGGCGGCGGCATCATGGCGGCGGCCCACGAGGGTGCCGGCCTGGAGCACAGCCTGGGGTTCAACATCACCCTGCCCTTTGAACAGCACGCCAACCCGACCATCGATGGCACCGAGAACCTGCTGTCCTTCCACTTCTTCTTTACCCGCAAGCTGTTCTTCGTCAAGGAAGCCGACGCCTTGATCCTGTGCCCGGGCGGTTTCGGTACCCTGGATGAAGCGCTGGAGGTGCTGACCCTGATCCAGACCGGCAAAAGCCCGCTGGTACCGGTGGTACTGCTGGATGCACCAGGCGGTAGCTTCTGGCAAGGCGCACTGGACTTTATCCGCAGCCAGCTTGAGGCCAATCGCTACATCCTGCCCACCGACCTCAAGCTGGTCCGCCTGGTGTACAGCGCCGAAGAGGCGGTGGACGAAATCAACCAGTTCTACGCCAACTTCCACTCCACCCGCTGGCTGAAGCGCCAGTTTGTGATTCGCATGAATCATCCGTTGAGTGACCGCGCACTGGCCCACCTGCAGGAGGCGTTCGCCAGCCTTCGCCTCAGTGGCGACTTCCAACAAATCGCGTACACCGGCGAAGAGCATGACGAGCCAAGCTTCAGCCATCTGACGCGGCTGGTGTTCAACTTCAACGGGCGTGATCAGGGACGGTTGCGGGAATTGGTGGATTACATCAACTTGCCGGAAAACTGGGCCCAGGCTCAGGGAAAAACGCAGCAGCGGGTGACGGAGACGGCGTGACCTGACACTGAAACGAAAAAAGCCCGCTATTTTCATAGTGGGCCTTTTGGATTGTGCCAGTAGAACGATGCGCAGGTTGGGGCTGCTGCGCAGCCCAGCGGGAGCAAGCTCCCTCGCCACACCAAGCCCCGTAGTGATCAGAGCAACCATTTACCAGGCGCAGCCTTCAGTCATCCATATCCCGACCGCTCAACAAGCGACTGATCATCTCCATCGAAAACCCGCGATAACTCAGGAAGCGACCTTGCTTAGCCCGCTCACGCGCATCAATGGGCAGATGACCGGCAAACTTGCGCCGCCAGGTTTCTTCCAGTTGTGCCTGCCAACTGATGCCGCACTCACGCAACGCGAGTTCGATATCAGCCCGCTGCAGGCCACGCTGGCTCAGCTCTTCACGAATTCGTGCAGGGCCATAGCCGGATCGGGCTCGGTAGGAGACGAAACTTTCGAGGTAACGGGACTCCGACAGCAGCCCTTCTTCCGTCAAACGGTCAAGGGCTGCGTCGATCATCTCGGGATCTGCGCCACGCTGACGCAGCTTACGCGTCAGCTCGACTCGACCATGCTCGCGCCGTGCGAGCAGGTCCATTGCAGTGCGCCTTACGGCGACGGGTGTATCCAGGACAACGCTCATCGTTTGCTTCAGATGTCAGTGTCGACTTCTTCTACTTCTTCAACCGGCTCGCGGTTGGCGGCAGCCTTGACGTCAGGTGCCGGGGTCAGCAACTTGTCGCGGATCTGCTTCTCGAGCGTAGCGGCAACATCCGGGTTATCCGCAAGGAACTTGGCCGAGTTGGCCTTGCCCTGGCCGATCTTGCTGCCGTTGTAGGCATACCAGGCACCGGATTTCTCGACGAAACCGTGCAGCACGCCCAGGTCGATCATCTCGCCGTTCAGGTAGATACCCTTGCCGTAGAGAATCTGGAACTCGGCCTGACGGAACGGCGGGGCCACCTTGTTCTTCACGACTTTAACGCGGGTTTCGCTACCGACAACCTCGTCACCTTCCTTCACCGCGCCGGTACGACGGATGTCCAGACGGACCGAAGCGTAGAACTTCAGCGCGTTACCACCGGTGGTGGTTTCCGGGCTGCCGAACATCACGCCGATCTTCATCCGGATCTGGTTGATGAAGATCACCAGGCAGTTGGCGTTCTTGATATTACCGGTAATTTTACGCAGGGCCTGGGACATCAAGCGGGCTTGAAGGCCCACGTGCATGTCGCCCATTTCGCCTTCGATTTCAGCCTTGGGTACCAGGGCTGCCACGGAGTCGACCACGATCACGTCGATGGCGTTGGAGCGCACCAGCATGTCGGTGATTTCCAGCGCTTGCTCACCGGTGTCCGGTTGCGAAACCAGCAGGTCGTCAACGTTGACGCCCAGCTTGCCGGCGTATTCAGGATCCAGGGCGTGCTCGGCATCGACGAACGCACAGGTGGCGCCCATTTTTTGTGCCTGGGCAATCACCGACAGGGTCAGGGTGGTTTTACCGGAAGATTCAGGACCGTAGATCTCAACGATACGGCCTTTTGGCAGGCCGCCAATGCCGAGCGCGATGTCCAGACCCAGAGAGCCAGTGGAGATAGCCGGGATCGCCTGACGGTCGTGATCGCCCATACGCATTACGGCACCCTTGCCGAATTGACGTTCGATCTGACCCAGGGCCGCAGCCAAGGCTTTCTTCTTGTTGTCGTCCATTAAAGTCCTCACGTAATCAATAAGGCCTGGCGGCCAACACCTGTATAAGTAGACAGTATTGTTCCACAAAGATCCGTGATCGCCTACCCCTGATTTTCTATTTCTGCTGCAGCTCGTCGCAACAAGCCCTCTAGCGCGGCCTTTACCGTTTGTCGGCGGACCTCGTCGCGGTTGCCGGGGAAGTGTTCGAGTTCGGCGGTAACCTCATCGCCCACGCCCCAGGCCAGCCATACGGTGCCCACCGGCTTGTCCGGCGAACCGCCATCGGGCCCGGCCACGCCGCTGACTGCCACGGCAAAACGCGCCAGGCTTTTCTCCTGGGCGCCCCGCACCATCGCCTCCACCACTTCGCGACTGACGGCACCGACCTTGGGGAACAGGGCCTCCGGCACATTCAGCTGCCGGGTCTTCTGGCGATTGGAATACGTGACATAGCCCGCCTCGAACCAGGCCGAACTCCCGGGAATCCGCGTGATTGCCTCGGCGATACCGCCGCCGGTGCACGACTCGGCCGTCGTGACGTGGGCATTGAGAACCTGCAAGCGTCGGCCAAGTTCAGCGGCGAGTTGAGTAATTTCCTTCACGGTCATCTCCTGGAGTGGACGGGCATTCGCCTACCCTACAGGAGCCCATGGGCCATGCAAGTTACAAGAGACTAACGCGCGACGGCCCGGACATACGCCTGGCAGGCGCGCAAGGCGATCATTGCGTTGTCGCCGTCGTCGGTGATGCCGATAATTCGTTGAGCATGCGCCGGGTCAAGTCGGGCTCGCGGGGCGCCATGAACCAGGCTGCCGGGGGTGGCGGTGGCTGGCATTGGGCAGCCGCTGGCTGAGTCGCTGGCGTCGAGAAGGACTGACAACCGCACATCAGCAGTGGCCAGGCGATCCCGCAGGTGAGCCTGAGCGCGTTGTGCATCGGAAAGCTCCCGGGTGTGTTGTTGGTCGCTGGCGCTGAGTTGTTGCTCCAGTGCCAGCCGTTTGTCCTGTTCGGCCTGTTGTTGCTGGCTGAGTGCTGCGGCATGCAGAGCCTGCAGGTGCTCGAGTTGTGCGCCATATCGCCAAGCCTGTACCTGCCAGGCAACACCCGCCGAAACTGCGAACAACAGGCAAAACCCAAGCAGGCGACACGACGTCAGGAAGCCCATGACACCGCCTTCGCCCGCGCCCACAGTTGCATACGGTTCTCCAGACCGTTGAGGCCACCATTGATGCGCCGGGTGATGGTGGTGAACTGGTCCTGGTCAGCCAGCTCGTTCAAGCCATTGCGCTGCCAGAACCACGCGGCAGATTCGCACGCCCATTGCGGCGTCTCCAGCAACTCCGGTTGGTGCAACAAACGCTCATCGCCGAACAGTGCCTGACTGCACGCCAGGTAGTTGCGCCGGCCGGTGATCTGGATCAGGCCGCGGCCGCGATACTTCTGGCCATCGCCATCAGCTTCCGGGGAGTTGCCCAGGCGGGCGGCCAGGGTGCCGGTGTCGTACTTACTCAGGTATTGATCGCTGCCCAGTTCACGTACGTAGCGCAGTTCGCCTGATTCGTGGCCGATTTGGGCGAGGAAGGCGGCGATGCGTTTGGGTGTGGTGATTTGGTGACGTGCAGTAGCCTCGTTTAAAGGAGCTAAAAAAATGCCCGCTCTAAGGCGGGCTCCAGGCATTACCTGGATAAGTTGAGGGAGTGTTATCAGCATCGTTTTTTACTCTCACACGCCCAGATATTTACTGAGCAACAGCGTCCAACCAAGGCCATCCAGCGGGCCGTTTGGCTATCGAGGGGATAGGGTAGAAGGAACCGATCGAGCACGTCATTGCGGTGACGACAATCCGTTCGCCTTGATCGTGCATCGGTAGCTTTCCTTGCGTTTGCCGACGGCCCTCAGCGTGTCGATGGACCAGCGCCCCTGCATGAAGCCGGGCCAGGTTTCATCCAGCACCAGCAGCCCTTCGGCCTGGAACGCCGGGTTGCCGGGGCATATCACATTGATCTGCAGGCCTTCACGGCTAACCCGGCGCATCTCGCCTTCGGCCGCCGTCCTGGCTTCGTCTTCGCTCTGGTAGCGCTGGGCAAGGACTTTGAACGGCGCACCGCCCACCTCCACCTCACGTTTCTTGCAGGTAGCGGCATCCCACCAGGACGCCTTGGCCCCTTCGAACTTGGCCCGGCTGGTCTCGGTAAAACTGGCGCTGATAAACGCGCGGTCGCCCGGACGGTTATCACGGGTGACCGACAGCCGCACTTCTTGCAGCGGCTTGCCCGACAGCGAGGTGATCTGGCCTTTACGGCCCAGCACATACAGCTCGTCGACAGGCTTGGCCACCGCATCAAAACGCTTGGCAAGCCGGGTCAGGAAGCTCATGTCGCTTTCGTTGGTCTGGTCGATGTGAGCGATCTTTTCAGCGTCCAGATCCGGCGCGACCCTGGGTGAGAATCCATAATGCGTGGTCAGTTGGCGGAACAGTGCGCCCAGGGTGGTTGGCCCATGGCTGGCTGTGCGGCGCTGTTTGAATTCGTCCTGGTCGAACGGCGCCGCCGTGGCCACCAGCACCAGGCGCAGGGGGAACAGGTACGGGGTGCGCTGGGTAATCTTGAAGAGCCCCTTGTCCTCCAGGCCGGTCTCCAGGTAACCGACCCGCAGGCCGATCCTCCCACCCAGGCTGGGCAATCCCTCAAGCCCTTCGATGTCGAGGGTCAGCTTGAGTTGGTCGGAGACGAAGCCTGCGGCATCGGTGTGTTCCCACTCCAGTAATCGCTCGTTGAGCAGCGCGGCATTGGTCCCGTAAATTTCCACCGCCGGTGTGAATCCAAGTGCCATGGTTCCTCCTTAATCCCAAACCGAAACCGGTTTTTTTGCGGCGGGCCGCGCGTCCAGCTCCGGTACGATTACACCGATGCCGGCCGGCAATACCGCCCCGTGTTCCGCGAGGTCCGGGTTGAGATGCCACAGTGCTTCCTCGGCAGCGTCGTCGCTGCGACCCAGTTCGCGGTAGAGCAGCAGGTTGACGGAGTCACCGGCAATACTTCGGACTCTACGCATTGACGAATTCCTCCAGTATCAACGTCCAATTGATCAGCATGGCGGTGCCGTCGTCGATCACGTTGGCTTGTTTCTCGTCCACCGATTTGATCGTCCACAGCCCCCAGTTACGGCCAATCCCGTCCACCAACGGCAGCGGTGTACGCAAGGCCTGCAAGTCGCGCAGTTCGTCGAGCCTGGCCATGCCAATGCCACGCGCCGCCTTGCCGGCAAAGGTCAATGTTTCGAGGGCCTGGCCGGTCTGGCTGGACTTGGGTTTGCCGGCAATGATGTCCAGCGCGACCCAGCCACCGCTACTGTTACGGTCGAGGGTCGCGTAGGCAAACCCGCGCGACAGCCCGAAAATAAAGCTGCCCAACACCATTTGTTGTCGCATTAAACCGCTCCATCGGTGAGTGCCGCGTCGCGTCGCGTCGCCAGCAGGTTGTCCATCGACAGCGGCGTGAACTGCGCCTCGATCTGTTGCACGACGAGCGCCGCCAGCGCCTGGTAACTGGTCTGCTCGGGTGCGGTAATGTTGATCTGCGGGGCGAAGTTGATTTGCCGGTTGTCTGTTTGAGCGTTGGGAAGGCTTTGGCTGACCTGTTCGGGTGGCGGGAGACGGTCGTCACTGCTCATGACTTTCTCGCCCAGGCTCGCCCCGACGTCGCTGCCGACGAACGTGCCGACGACGCCGCCCACCACCTTACCGATTGCACCGCCGGCAAAGCCGCCGATCACACCGCCCAACACTGTGCCGGCGCCCGGAATAATCGAACCCAGCGCCGCCCCGGCGAGCGTGCCAACGGCTCGCCCAATGGCCAGCCCTGCAACCTCGCCGGCCACACCACCCGCGACGCCACCGCCTATCGACCCCACACTGGCGCCAACGGACTCTTTCAGGGTGCCATTGCTCGCGCCCTTGATGAGATTGATACCCGCGTCTGCCACCACCAACGCCAACGAACCGCGCTTCGCGATTCGGCTGGCTCTGTTGGTTTTCGTGGGCGCATCAGGGCCTGAGTTTTTGCCTGGCGTGCGCTCGCCCTGGCGTGTGTCGCTACCTTGTGACTTCCCTTTGCTGCCGGACGGGTCGGACTTGTTGCCACCGGCATCGCGGGGCGCGTCACCCTCGCCCAGGACTTTCCCGGCGACCTTGTCGAAGACTTTGTCCACGACAGTGCCGCCGAGCTTCTTCGCCAGCGGCACCATCACCACCGCGGCCAATGTGAGGGCGGCCGTGGCTTTGGGCAGCGATTCAGCCAGCCAGCCCAAGCCATTGACCACTGAGGTCAGCACCGTCAGTGCGCCGTTTTTCAGGGGTGCAATCGCCGTATCGGAAGCTGTCTCCAGGCGGGTGGTACTGGCCTGGAAGGCTTGTTCATGAGCTTGCGTGGAGTCTGCCCGCCCGGTCGCCGAACGCATGACCGAGCCCTGGTCTCCCAGGACCGAAGTCGCGTAAGTCGACTTGTCGGCCACCGCCGAAAAGGCCTGCTTCAGCGTGTCGATTACCGGCACCAGGCTCAGAATCGAGCGGTTACCGTCGAACAACTGCGTGGCCAGTGCCGCCTGCCTTTCCTGGGGCTGCGCCTTGAGCGCCTCGAGGACCGTCAGCACTGTTTGCGGTGCGTCCTGCTTCATGCCTGCCGCAAGCACCTTCGGGTCAAGCTTGAGCTCTGCCCAGGCAGCACGCTGCCCCTCGGAGGCACCGTCACCCTTGGCCAGCGCGGCGCCGACTTTTTCCACCGCAAGCCCGGCAGACGCCCGGTTGTTACCAACCGTCAGCAACGCCGCCGAAAACGCCGCTACCTGCTCGGGGCTCATGCCCGACGTTCTCGCGGCAGTGCTCTGGCGCACAATCGAACCAATATCCACCGCATCGGCCTTGAGCGAAGCGTGGGAACCCAGCACGTTGGTGGCGTCAGCCAGATCCAGCGCCTGCGGGCGATCCAGCTTCATCGACCCACGCCAGCCGCCCATCATCTCGCCGGCCGTCTTGATATCGGTCTGAAAGGCCGCGGCGATGAGCGCGCTATCGCGGGCGAACTGCAGCAAATCAGCCTGGCGAGTTTCAAGGTCCTTGCCTACGCCGGACCGGGCCCCCACCTGCTCCACCCTTGCCAGGTCGACAGCATCTGCGCCACTTGCGGCAACCATCGGGTCGGACGCCAAGGCCAGGTTGGCTTCGCGCAGCTGTGTGCGCTCATGCCCGGCAAACCCCACCACTTCATGCAGGTCGGTCATCGCCGTTTCCAGCGCCTGCGAGGGTTTGACGGTATCGGATGAGGCGCCGCCCGTGCTATTACCCTTGCCGGTTTTCAGGGCACCCATCACATCGAGCAATGAGCCGTTGAACCTCTCCAGCGTGTCGATGAGCCGGGTCTGCCCCGTGACCAGTTGCGTCAGTTGCGCACCGACATTCGCCAGTTCCTGGCCCGGCACGGCCTTGGGTACGGTATCAAGCCAGGACGGGCCGGCAAGCATCGGCGCAATCGGCTGGATGCTGGCGCCTGCCCCGGCCGTTTCAAGCGAGCCGTAAATCGCCTCGCCGTCCCTGGCGATGAGCGACCTCAATCCAAATTTACTGTCTGCCATCCGCTCTACTCCTGTTTGACGCCAAGGCGAGTGATCGCGATGTCGTAGCGGCGCAATGCTTTTCCGGCGTCCCAGTCCAGGATTTCCGCTTCATTTACCGAGTAAATGAGCGGCACGATGTCGAGAATTACTTCGATGTCGCGCTCCGAAAGAAGTCCGCCGGTTTGTTTAAAAAATCGTCGATGCGCCCCTGCAGTTCGGTCCAGTCGGGCACGCTGAGGTCGGCGAGATCCGGGATCATCAGGCCGGTGCAGTGGGCAGTGATGAACTCGGCGCGCTCTTTGTTGGTGGCGAGTTTTTTCATCGCCTTGGTGGCACGCAGGGCGGGCATTTCCAGGATCAGGCTGGTGAGACGGCGGCCGCCGGTGTCAAGCGGCAACAGCAGCGAGACGTGCTCACTGGTCGCCGATTCGCGGGGCTGCTCGTCGGCGTCGAGGAAGTACGAGGCAGGCCGGGTCGACATGTCGTGCACGTACTGGGCGATGCTCACATAGTCCGGACGCTTGAGTTGGTCGAGTTCTTTTTCCGACAGACCGGTGGCGAGTTTGGCCAGTTCGAAGAACTGATCGTCCTCGTCATCACCGGCCCGGGCCAGCGCGTCTTTTTGCGCGGCGTAGAACAACGGCTTGAGTTGAATCTGCTCGATCAGCGCGCCGGTATCAGCGGTGATCGGCGACAGCAGGATGTGCAGCGGAGGCATCCAGGCCATGAGTCAATTCCTTGGTGAAGTATGGGAGCGGGAAAACCCGCTCCCGGGGCCTTAAGGCATCAGTACCGCGCGGCGGGCATCGCCGAGGATGTCGACGCCGTTAAGCACGAACTTCTGGGTACGCACGTCGATGTCGATCACCGGGATGCCGTTTTCCAGGCGGTTGTAGGTGCGGCAGGAGAACTCCAGGGTGATGGCGGGTTTATCGCCCATCTTCAGGGTTGTCTCGGTCAGGGTTTTCAGCTTGCCGCCGATGGTGTGGTAGGTGAAGTAAGTCTTGCCGTCCTGGTCCTGGCCGGCTTCACGCACGTTCAGCAAAATGTCATCGCCCAGGCGCACCCCCAGGGCAAGCATGATTTCCGGACCCGCGCCTTGCAGCTCCAATGTGGCGTTGAGCACTTTGGCGCTCTTGGCCATTTCTTCGGCGATGAAACGTCCGCCGGTCATCTGTTCCATGTCGAAGTCGATCTTCGGCGGTGCGAACGAGGTGACCGTCGCCGACAACGGCAGGCCTTGAAGGGTGGCCGCCATGGCCTGTCTGATTCGGTTGGTAAACATTAGAGAACGTCCTCCAGGAACTGCTCGATGATTTCATCGCGGGCGTTGAGTTGATAAATCATGTGTTCGTTCGGCGCGTAGCGGCCGTAGTCGATGACGATGAACCAGGTGCCGTTCTTGTACTTCTCGACACTGTTCAATTCCGGGTGCAGGTACACGCTGCCGCCGGGAATGGTCTCGTCGGCCACCAGGGTTTGCAGCCAGTCGTTGATGCGCTTGACCTCCTGGTCCATGAACGACTTGGTCAGGTTCTTGGCCATGGCTTTCTGGCCGGCCTTGACCAGCTTGCGGCTGATCGCATCTTCCAGGCCCACGTAGCTGATGAACTTGCCGGTGATGGAGCGGTTACCCAGCAGCGAGAAACCGCCGAGGACGGTGCGGGCGTAGTAGCTCACGCCGTAGCGGTTGAGCAGGTCGCCTTCGGTGGAGGTGTCGAGGATGTTGTACTCAACCACGCGGGACACGTCTTCGGCGAAGGTCACCTGATTGCCCGGGCTTTCCCATTGCTTGACCTTGGCCAGCGCGGCGATGGCCAGGGACGACGGCGCCAGGAACACGTTTTTCTTCGCGGCCTTGGAGTACACCGACGGCATGTTGTGCACCAGCAGGCAACGGTCGAAACCGAGATCGGCACCGCCCAGTTCGCCGCTGTAGGTCACCTGATCGGCGACGGTTGCGTCCTTGCCGTCCAGCACCACACGGGCCTTGATGCGCTTGCCGAAGGAGGCGAATTCGCCGGCCACGGCCTTGGTGCCGGTGAAGCCCGGGGCGCCGATGATGGTCAGGTCTTCGGGGACGCTGGCCAGGGCGGCGAGGCCCAGTTTGCGGCCGGTGACCGGCTCTTCACCGCCGATTACGTTATTGATGGTGTCGGCCGGGGTGGTGCCCTCGTCGACGATCACAACGTAGACCGGCACCTTGACCACTTTGAGGATCTGGTAAACGGCGTGGAACAGCGTGCCGGTTTCAGCGCCGGTAGGGTCCAGCAGCGCCTGGGTGGTGAAGCTGTTGATGCGGAACGGGGCGTTTTTCGGAATCGACGCATGGGCGTTGGGGGCAGTGCCCACCAGGCCGATGACGTTATCGCCCAGGCCACCCATGGCCTCGGGGGATTCGGTGGCGTTCACGGTGATGCCGTTGTGTTCGAAGTTCAAAACCTCAGCCATGATCAGTCAGCCTTCTTCGGGGTGGAGTTGAGGACGCTGGTCAGTTCCAGGCGGCCAGCGGTGCGCAGGGCGGATGCTTCGACGTCCAGCAGTTCCAGTTCCTCGCCGGCGGTAGACCAGTGGCCGTTGCCGGTGGGGAATGGAATGAGGACGGTGTAGGTTTGGCGGTTAAACATGAGTGGGATTCTCCGGGTGAAAAACGCCAAAGCCCCTGCGAGAGGGGCTTTGGCGGGCGAAAAAAAACCGCTTTCGCGGTGGCTATCGTTATTTAAGGAAACCAGGTTTTTCTGGCCATACAACAGTGAAAGGATCGCCTACATCTTGCGGGACATCCCGCAACAGTTTGCGGTAAGCAGCGACTTCCGCACGCTGAACTTCACTCAGAGGGCTGTCCTGGACTTGGGTATGGTCTGTTTCTCGCAAAAGTTGATCGCGACGGACGCGAATGGAGGACCATTCCAAACATTCAAGACCTTCTTTGCTGGGGATATGAGATTGAGTAGGCGAGACAAATACTTCAGCCATTTAGAAAACCACCGTTGGGGAAAGGGAAAGTTTCGACTTGATCTCACCGACTTTGATCGCGCGATAGCGACCAATCTGCATAGTGTCAATTCGCAACGATGTAACATACACATTGGGTATTTTAATTCGGCAGATCGCATTACCAGCCGTATCAGCATAGATGGCCGGCGCAAACTTCCCAAAGCAAGATTGATTTATAACTGCGCGCTGAGGCGAATAAACATACCCGGCAAATGTTTCATCCAGCACCAAAGAACTACCGTAACTATAACCGCGAATATTCAGCCAGAACATCTGATCATCGGTATTAATAGAAAACGGCAACTTGAAATGGGCGTAAACCTCCATTGAGGATCCAAGGTCCGTCGCTACCATGCCACCAGAAGCGTCAACGTTATAGGGGGCTCCCGTACCCCAAACAAGCCCTTGGAAGACACTCATCAACAACGTCCCGGGTGCGCCGGGTTCTCCAACTACATCCTTAAGTGCACGAAACTGATCAAATTCCGCACGGGCTTGATCCATTCGTTTGTCAATATCGCCAATCTTGCCATTCACGGCACTGGTCAGATTGTTGGAAGCCTGAACCAGGTTGGCTATTTGCGTTTCCGTACTCAAAATAGTAACTCCTTTACTTTGCCATTCTCAGGCCACTTAGTACCGGCAAACAACCATAACTAAATAGGCCAGCCCACTGTCTAAATTACAACTCGAGTATCTTCCAATTTCATCACACGAAACAAAACCCCCAGATGGCGAGCCATATTGTCGATATTGGCTGTCGCCACTGCAGCCAGTTCCTCTGCAATTAAAATATTAAGATTTTCCATGCCCACTACTACCGTCACGCTATCGACCGGCAGTGGCGTCATGTCCAGCGTAAACTTCTGCAACACACGGGCCGCGGCCGCCTTGTAGGTGAGTAATTTCCCGGCAACAGAATAAACTGCCAGCAAGGTCCCGCTAGCCAGGTAAAACCCAAACTCTCCAATCTCATACTCAGCCTCGCCATCAAACAGCGCGGCCATTCTGAGTTGTTGATTACCGAGGTCTTCGTAATCGGCAATTGCGACTCGCTGGCGTTCATCCCGCAAAGCAACTTCACTGCCGTCGGGGTTGTAACGGCCAGTCCCTGCGCCAATATGGGTAATTTCACCTTTCAAACCCTGGTTCTTTGCCTGCAACACTTCACCCAAACCCTTGGAGGTGAAGCGCACCAGGCGCGTAATGTCTTCTGTCATGGCTGCGCCCTGAGGTCGTAATCGTTAATGGTGTAGTACCGGGCGACCCCGGTGCTGTGAAGTCGGGCGCCAAGCACGAGTTCAGGCAGCGCCCCCATGAGAGAAAGCTCGCTGTCGCAAAGTGCAGCATGAGCAACACCGCTCAGCGCCAGCCCACCCACCGTCTCGTGCACGATGGTGATGGTGGCCAGGTCCCGCTCGCTCTTGGCCGCGTTGATGCGGCGGATCAAACGGTTGTGATCGCCACTGGACCAACTGCGACCGATGATTGCCTGCACATCAAAGGTGTAAGGCAGGCCGGTTGGCCGCTGTTGATACCAGGCACTGATATTGGGGGTGAATCCCAGGGATTCGACGGCGTAGCTCAGCGCCTTGGGCGTACCGGCCTGACGCTGGATTTGCCAGGACAAGGCCACGGTGAGGCGCTTCTCCGACTCGCTGGCAGCGGCGTCCCATTCACTGACGCCGCGATCAGCGGCCAGGTAGGGAAGGAATTCAGCCGGCGTCTGCAGCGGGTTCATCAAGGCCGGGAATGGCGGAGTGACCCGATCGAGCAATTGCCCGAAACCCAGGTCCAGCGCCTTCTCCAACGGCGAACTGTTGGCGGGCAGCAAACTGCCTTTTGGCTCACTCATAACGTGTGCACCTCCACCTCGACACCCGTGCAATACGGAGCCTGAAACGCCGTGGTGACGATCGGCTCCAGCGGCTCAAGGATCTGCAGTTGCGCAGCGCCTGCCGAGTGTATGGCGTAGTCGATCCAGCTCGGGTCCACCCGCCCTTCCAGGCGATGACAAGACTCGGCGTAGGTTTGCAGCAGTCGCTGCGCGGCTACCTGGGTCAATCCGGAATCCGGACCGGCGTTGATCTTGGCCACCACCCGAATTTTGTAGCGCAGGATCTGCGCCCCCTGCACCGTGACGAGATCCGTTTCCGGTCGCACGTCAGGCCGGGCGAAATGCCGGCGTACACCGTCGAGTAGATCCGCAGAAGGTGTACCATCCCCGTCTCGGGACAGGACCGTGACCATCACTTCGCCGGGCGCGGTTCGACGGCCGTTGCCATCCTTGACCCGTGCCGCGTAGCCGTCCGGGTCGAAGGTATAAGTGACCGTCACCACACCCGGCGTAGCACTTTGCACTTTCACCGATGGACGCTCACCGAGGGTGAAAACCTCCCGCCGATACTGCATCCGCGAGCCCGCCGCCGGAGCGTGAGGCGCGAGGTAATAACGCAACCGGGCGTCATCGTCGCTCTCCAATGTTGGCGGTACCGGCGGGAAAGCCGCCGGGTCACCAGGGTCGAGCACCTGGCGCTCAAGGCCCATGTCCGCCAGGCGCGCATCGAGGTTGCTGCCGGTAGCCCACCACGCCAGCATCTGCTTGATGCGGGCGTTGTATTTGCGCTCGTGGGTTTGCAGGCGAACGCAAAAAGCTTCCAGCGCCAACGTCAGCAACTCGCTCTCGTTCTCCAGGCTGACCTTCAGCTTGGCGGCATTTTCTGGTGCACGAGTAGCGACGTAATCAACGACAAACGCCTTGAACTCCGCCAGCAACGGTTCGAACTCATCGACGGCAATGATCGCTGGCTCAGCCAGCTGGTTCTGGCCGGGTATCAGCATGCTCATGTCACCACCTCGAAGGATTGCTTGCGGTTTTTCCAGGTGCCGGCGAAGCGCAGCAACAGGCCGGCGCCCTGGCGGTTGGCGACGATGACTTGCGGCTCGAAGTCGGCGATGCCGTTCTGCGGGTTGTAGAACGCCTGGGCGGCATGGCTCTGGGCGAGAATCAGCAGGTCATCGCCGAGGTTTTGCCCGAGCAGCTGCGGGATCATCGAGCCGTACAGCGGGCGCTTCTGGCGAGTGCCCAAGGGCGTGGTCAGCGCTCGGGTAGCGCGCTGCACAAATTGCAGCCAGTCATCGACCGCCGCCCCGGTGTTTCTATCGATTCCGATCATGGGATGTCCTTGTCAGGGGCTGATGACTCGACCCTGGTGGTCCACCACCGGGCCGCTGAAGTGCGCGCCGCCGGCGTCCAGCAACAGGCTGGTGCCGCCGACTTGCAGCGTGATGCCCTGGGCGCTCATCGTGAGGCTGGCGGCGCCGACCTTGATGTCGACCTGTTCGCGGGAACCTGTGAACGTGGTGGGGCCATTGACCCAGTTGAAGGTATGGCTGGCGTCGTCGTAGTCGCTCTGGGTACCGTCCTGATGGCGGCGCCGGGTCAGTGTCGAAGCGCTGGAGACCGGTGGAAAGCGGTCGCTGTTCAAGCCGAACAAGGCCACCGATTGCGCCCCGCCCTCCCCGGCGCCGTAGTTGAGCAGCAAGCATTGCTCGCCTACTGACGGGATGCGGGTTTCCGTCTGCGCTCCGGCGCTGGGGTTGAAAAAGCGGATCGCCGGGGTGAGCAGTTCGCCGTGGCTGACCTTGCAGGTATTGCTGGCGGCGTCGACCTCCTGGCACACGCCGATGCGGCAGAAACTTTCGGCGCGTCGATACAGGTCTTCGAGCTGGCTTTCCATTTCCGCCAGGCGCTCCACGATCGGCCCCAGCTGCATGCGTAACAGCGCGTCGAACATGGGCTACTCCGCCAGCGGCTTGTATTGGTCGGGGTCGTCGATGTTCGACACGTCCCAGGTGCAGGCAAAAAGCGGCTTGCCTGTGGGATCGTTGAGCAACGGCGGCCCGATATAGAGGGTTTGGGTGAAGGTGACGGTCCAGGTGTCGTAGTCCGTCTCTGCGCTGGTGCGTATTGAAGGCGCAGCGACAATGCTGGTCGGCAGGTCGCACTGCGCCTGCGGCAGGTTCCAGCGGTTATCCAGCACCAGGTCCATCAGTTGGCTGGCCAGGTCGCAGGCATCAAAGGGCAAGG
Source organism: Pseudomonas sp. D8002 (assembly GCF_013385695.1). Taxonomy (NCBI): domain Bacteria; kingdom Pseudomonadati; phylum Pseudomonadota; class Gammaproteobacteria; order Pseudomonadales; family Pseudomonadaceae; genus Pseudomonas; species Pseudomonas sp. D8002. The sequence continues at coordinate 39,792 of NZ_JACAPM010000014.1, read as the reverse complement.
CACCCGGGGCCACCATGGCCTTGAGTGAAATCCCCAGGGCATGGGCCTTGCGCCCCTCGCGGGAGCGAAGGCCCGGCCCATTGCCTTCGACCGTGATCAACACGCCGGTGTCGTTCGCGCCGCCCTGAAAGTCCTGATGAGTGCCGACCTTAAGTTCCGGAAACGCCCTGCGCAGTGCCTCGCTGATGGCCTGGGGCAATTGGGAGGGTTTTTCGATAAGTGTCATTTAAGTAGCGTCCTTGCAACGGTTACTGCGGGTCCCGGCCAGGGCCTTCGTTGACGCCGATGCGCTTGGCCGCCCAGCGTTCATAAAGGCCGATGGCCACGTCGGCGCCGGCCATGGCGGTCAGGCACCCAATGGCGCCGGCCGTCCAGATCGACATGCCGGCGGCGTAGCACAGCATCAGGGCTGATACCCCGCACACCATGCAGGCCCCCGAACGCAGGGCCAGGCGCCGCATAAGCGACCAACCGCGGGCGCCTTCCTTGTCGGCGCGCCACATTTCTCCGGAAACCCCGCCAATCACCGCCAATACGATGACCAGCCAGATAGGCATTTCCGCCAACGCTTGCTGCTCGTTTGTCATGTCACGCCTCCTGGAATGAGTGATACCGGCAGGTCGCCGGTTGTAGGTGTTTGTTTCAATTTGAATGGGTTCTCTAGGTAGGCATTCCAAAAAGCCCGGCTGCCCGGGCTTTTCAGTAATGATGTCCTCGAACTTTCGGCGCTACTGGCGCGGTACGGTTCTTTCCTCAATGTTTTTCCGACCACGATCCCTGTCTGCCGGATAACTGCTTCTGGTGCTTTACGCTGCACACCCGGGCCAGTTGCCAACCCTCTGAACCGTTAAGGCCGGTTCATCGCTGCCTGTTCTTGAAGCGGTTTGAAACTAAAGAGCGTCGGCATCCTTGCCGGTATTGCCTGGCATCCTTGCCATCGCTTCGATGGCGTCCTTGCCGGTGTTGCGTAACGTCCTTGTCTTCCTTGGCAGCATCCTTGCCGCCTCCACCAGGCCTTCTTGGCTGGCTTGAGATGAAGAATATGCATGTATGCATATACAGTCAATGCACAAATGCATTTATTTTTGCGCAATAAATGCACAGGTGCATTTATAGCCCCGCAGGCAAAGGGTTTGGTGGTTTTACGCAGACGAAAAAAAGCCCGCTCACTGGCGGGCTTTGTCTTACACAGAAGGGTTAGCGGGCGTACATGCCCCACCAGAAAACGTGACCAAGGATGCTGATCTGTTCATCCTGGATTTCCTGGAAGCTGTAGTCCTCGTCCGGATGTTCATCGCGGTTGAAGCTACGCAGGCGAATCCCGGAAGGCAGGCGATAGAGCTGTTTCACCCGTAGCTGGCCGTTGTGATTGATGGCGTAAAGATCGCCATCGACGATGTCACCAATCCCGCATTTGCCCGCATTGACACCTACGGTGGCGCCGTCGCGCAGCACCGGCAACATACTGTTGCCGCGCACCGTCACGCACTTGGCCTGGTCGAACTGCACACCGTTATGCCGCAGGCTGCGCTTGCCGAACCGCAGGCTGGCCTTCTCGCTTTCCTCGATGACGAATCTTCCTGATCCAGCAGCCAATTCAACCTCGCGCAGAAAGGGGATCGACACCTCGTCATCATTAACGGGTGTTTCGTCGTCCCACAGGCTTATGTCCTTGAGTTCCGAATGCATCGGGTCACGCTCGTCCGACCGCACCGGCACCAGCCCTGCGCGCCCGCGCAGCTGATCGGTGCTGACCTGAAAATAATCGGCGATGCGCGAGATGTGCTTGTCCGACGGATCCACGATCTTGCCGCTGAGGATCCGGGACAGTGTGGATTGAGGCACGCCGGTACGCCGGTGAAGCTCCGTGGGGGAGATCCGGTCGCGGTCCAGCAGCTCTCTTAAGACGATAGAAACGTTGCGTTTTTGCATAACGCGGATAGTGCAGGCAGTTTTGATGCTTGGCAAATGCTAATTTGCATATTTAATGCATGGAGCAGCGAATTTGACCTGACCGTTTGTGCACTGCGAAGCCCGGACCGCGCGTGTTAACCTTGCGCCCATTGCAAAAAATGCTGGGCCAAGCGCCCCCTTTGCCCCATCACTTTCAACGAATTTGCCAACTATCCAATGAGTAAAAACACTTCCGATCTGTCCTCCCACACCCCGATGATGCAGCAGTACTGGCGCCTGAAAAACCAGCACCCTGATCAGTTGATGTTCTACCGCATGGGCGACTTCTACGAGATCTTCTATGAAGACGCGAAGAAGGCGGCCAAGTTGCTGGACATCACCCTGACCGCGCGCGGGCAGTCGGCCGGGCAGTCAATTCCGATGTGCGGGATTCCATATCATTCGTTGGAAGGTTACCTGGTCAAGCTGGTGAAGCTGGGCGAGTCGGTGGTGATCTGTGAGCAGATCGGCGACCCGGCCACCAGCAAGGGCCCGGTGGAACGCCAGGTGGTGCGTATCATTACGCCGGGTACGGTGAGTGATGAGGCGCTGCTGGATGAGCGTCGCGACAACCTGATCGCGGCAGTACTGGGGGACGAACGCCTGTTCGGCCTGGCAGTCCTGGATATCACCAGTGGCAACTTCACGGTGCTGGAGATCAAGGGCTGGGAGAATCTGCTGGCGGAGCTTGAGCGCGTCAACCCGGTGGAGTTGATGATCCCGGACGACTGGCCAAAGGACCTGCCGGCGGAACGTCGCCGTGGGACCAAGCGTCGTGCGCCGTGGGATTTCGAGCGTGATTCGGCGCTGAAAAGCCTGTGCCAGCAATTCTCCGTGCAAGACCTCAAGGGCTTCGGTTGCGAAACCCTGACCCTGGCCATCGGCGCCGCCGGTTGCCTGCTCAGCTATGCCAAGGAAACCCAGCGCACTGCCCTGCCGCATTTGCGCAGCCTGCGTCATGAACGCCTGGACGACACCGTGGTGCTGGATGGCGCCAGCCGTCGCAACCTGGAACTGGACACCAACCTCGCCGGCGGGCGCGACAACACCCTGCAATCGGTGGTCGACCGTTGCCAGACCGCCATGGGCAGCCGCTTGCTCACCCGCTGGTTGAACCGCCCGCTGCGGGATTTGACCGTGCTGCAAGCCCGCCAGACCTCTATTACCTGCCTGCTCGACCGCTACCGCTTTGAAAAGCTGCAACCGCAGCTCAAGGAAATCGGCGATATCGAGCGGATCCTGGCGCGGATCGGCCTGCGTAACGCGCGGCCCCGCGACCTGGCACGCCTGCGCGATGCCCTCGGCGCCCTGCCGCAACTGCAAGCGGCGATGACCGAACTGGAAGCACCGCACCTGCAGCAGCTGGCAGTCACCACCGGCACCTACCCGGAGCTGGCGGCGCTGCTGGAAAAAGCCATCATCGACAACCCGCCCGCGATCATCCGTGACGGTGGCGTGTTGAAGACCGGTTACGACACCGAGCTGGATGAGCTGCAATCCCTGAGCGAGAACGCCGGGCAGTTCCTGATTGACCTGGAAGCCCGTGAAAAAGCCCGCACCGGCCTGGCCAACCTGAAAGTCGGCTACAACCGCGTGCACGGCTACTTTATCGAGTTGCCAAGCAAGCAGGCCGAGCAGGCGCCGATCGATTACCAGCGCCGCCAGACCCTCAAGGGTGCCGAGCGCTTTATCACTCCGGAGCTTAAAGAATTCGAAGACAAGGCGCTGTCGGCCAAAAGCCGCGCCCTGGCCCGGGAGAAAATGCTCTACGAAGCCTTGCTCGAAAGCCTGATCGACAAGCTTGCGCCGTTGCAGGACACCGCCGCCGCCCTGGCCGAGCTGGATGTACTGAGCAACCTGGCCGAGCGTGCCCTGAACCTTGACCTGAACTGCCCGCGCTTTGTCAGCGAGCCGTGCATGCGCATCGTGCAAGGTCGCCACCCGGTGGTGGAGCAGGTGTTGACCACGCCGTTCGTCGCCAACGACCTGTCGCTGGACGACGACACCCGCATGCTGGTGATCACCGGTCCGAACATGGGCGGTAAATCCACCTACATGCGTCAGACCGCGTTGATCGTGCTGCTGGCGCATATCGGCAGCTTCGTGCCGGCGGCAAGCTGCGAATTGTCACTGGTGGACCGCATCTTCACCCGGATCGGTTCCAGCGATGACCTGGCCGGCGGCCGTTCGACCTTTATGGTGGAAATGAGCGAAACCGCCAACATCCTGCACAACGCCACCGAACGCAGCCTGGTGCTGATGGACGAAGTGGGCCGCGGCACCAGCACCTTCGACGGGCTGTCCCTGGCGTGGGCGGCGGCCGAGCGTTTGGCGCACCTGCGGGCATATACGCTGTTCGCGACGCACTACTTCGAACTGACCGTGCTGCCGGAAAACGAGCCGTTGGTAGCCAACGTGCACCTCAATGCCACCGAGCACAACGAGCGCATCGTGTTCCTGCACCACGTGCTGCCCGGCCCGGCAAGCCAGAGTTACGGCCTGGCCGTGGCGCAACTGGCGGGGGTGCCGGCCGAGGTGATTACCCGTGCTCGCGAGCACCTGAGCCGCCTGGAAGAAACCGCGCTGCCCCATGAGATTCCCGTGGCCAGCCCGGCCAAGGCCAGCAACAAACCCAGCGCGCCGCACCAGAGCGACATGTTCGCCAGCCTGCCTCATCCGGTACTGGATGAGTTGGCTAAGCTTGACCTGGATGACGTGACGCCGCGAAAAGCGCTCGAAATGTTATATGCACTGAAGACTCGGATATAACGCAGACGCTTGCAAGCTGGTAGACTCTCGCGCGGTTTGGGATGCTGCGGGCTTTTAGCCTGGCCTGCAGACTATCGCTCCCGAACCTCGCGAGCCCTGCCACAAAGGGTTTCGCTGCCGCCGCCTGAGGAGAAAATTAGAAATGACCTTCGTCGTCACCGACAACTGCATCAAGTGCAAGTACACCGACTGCGTAGAAGTGTGTCCGGTGGACTGCTTCTACGAAGGCCCGAATTTCCTGGTCATCCACCCGGACGAGTGCATTGACTGCGCCCTGTGTGAACCAGAATGCCCGGCCGTCGCTATTTTCTCCGAGGACGAAGTCCCGGCAGAGATGCAGGAATTTATTCAGTTGAACGTTGAGCTGGCGGAAATCTGGCCGAATATCACTGAGCGCAAAGACCCGATGCCGGATGCGGCAGACTGGGATGGCAAAAAAGGCAAGATTGCCGACCTCGAACGCTGATAGCGTCGATGCCCTCCAAAAGGCCCCTTGCGGGCCTTTTTGCATTTCTGCGGGGCGGGTTTCACTTTTCTACAGGCAAAAAAAAGGGGCGGTATGACCCGCCCACATTTTTTCCCTAGTCCCTGTGTTCCTTTTCATCTTCCTGATGAATCGCATCCTGCGAGGTTCCCTGAATCATCGTTCCTTGATGACTGTGTCAATCCGTGGACACAGGACTGATCTTAGAGAGTTCACGGGGAAGTTCAACGGGATCCAACCCGCCGGATTTTCGATTTAAGCGCTCAAACGCGAATAAATAATCCTTATATTTCAACTAGATAGAAATATAGGCAATCAATTCAAGACGCCCCCGCCGATGAAAAAATCCAAACGCTTACGAAAAAGTAAGTGAATGCTTACACCAGCAATTACGTAAAAGAGTAAAAAACGCCTCGTTGCTGTTCACCAGGCAAGAAAAAGCCCCGACAAGGTCGAGGCTTTTTTCCCATCCGGTGGATCAGTCGTCGCTGACAGTAATCGTCGGCATTGCCTGGGCCTCTGCTTCCTGCAGGACGATTCGCGCGCCTACGTGGCGCGCCAGCTCCTGGTAGACCATGGCAATCTGGCCATCGGGCTCGGCAACCACCGTCGGCTTGCCGCCATCAGCCTGCTCACGAATCCCCATGGACAGCGGCAACGACGCCAGCAGTTCCACGCCGTACTGGGTCGCGAGCTTCTCGCCGCCGCCTTCACCGAACAGATGCTCGGCGTGGCCGCAGTTGGAGCAGATGTGCACCGCCATGTTTTCCACGACGCCCAGCACCGGGATGTTGACCTTGCGGAACATCTCCACACCCTTGCGGGCATCCAGCAGCGCGAGGTCCTGCGGTGTGGTGACGATCACCGCGCCGGCCACCGGCACTTTCTGCGCCAGGGTCAGCTGGATATCGCCGGTGCCGGGCGGCATATCGATCACCAGGTAGTCCAGGTTGCCCCAGTCGGTCTGCGTGACCAGTTGCAGCAACGCACCGGATACCATCGGGCCGCGCCAGACCATCGGTGTGTTGTCGTCGGTCAGGAAGGCCATGGACATGACTTCCACGCCATGGGACTCGATCGGCACGAACCATTTCTGGTCCTTGATCTTCGGCCGGGTGCCTTCCGGGATGCCAAACATCACGCCCTGGCTCGGGCCATAGATGTCGGCGTCGAGAATCCCGACCCGCGCGCCTTCCCGGGCCAGGGCCAGGGCCAGGTTGGCGGCCGTGGTGGATTTGCCCACGCCGCCCTTGCCGGAAGCCACGGCCACCACGTTCTTGACGTTGGCCAGGCCCGGAATCTGCGCCTGGGCCTTGTGCGGGGCGATCACGCACTGGATGTCGATCCTGGCCGCGCTGACGCCGTCCAGGCCTTCGATGGCCATTTGCAGCATCTGCGCCCAGCCGCTCTTGAACAGGCCTGCGGCGTAGCCCAGCTCAAGCTGGACCGAAACCTTGTCACCCTGCACGTCGATGGCGCGTACGCACCCGGCGCTGACCGGGTCCTGGTTCAGGTAGGGGTCGGTGTACTGGCGAAGAACGGCTTCCACCGCTGCGCGATTGACGGCGCTCATGGGCTACTCCCGAAAAAAGACTGACTAAAACAGGCGGCTATCCTAACCGTTCCAGCGCCCCAGCGGCACGCTTTCGGCCTGCGGGAAAATCCGGAAACAGCCGCACGGGGTGAAATAAATTTCCCGGCGCTTTATAGTGGCCGACCTCCGTTTCATCAAGTAGCCGAGCCCCATGTCCGAGCCACGCAAGATCCTCGTCACCAGCGCCCTGCCCTATGCCAATGGTTCCATCCACCTTGGCCATATGCTTGAGTACATCCAGACCGATATGTGGGTGCGCTTCCAGAAGCATCGCGGCAATCAATGCATTTATGTCTGCGCGGACGACGCCCACGGTTCGGCCATCATGTTGCGCGCCGAGAAGGAAGGGATCACCCCGGAACAACTGATCGCCAACGTCCAGGCTGAACACAGCGCCGACTTTGCCGAGTTCCTGGTGGATTTCGATAACTTCCACTCGACCCATTCCGACGAAAACCGCGAGCTGTCGAGCCAGATCTACCTGCGCCTCAAGGACGCCGGGCACATTGCCACGCGTTCGATCACCCAGTATTTCGACCCGGAAAAGAAAATGTTCCTGGCCGACCGCTTCATCAAGGGCACCTGCCCGAAATGCGGCACTGAGGACCAGTACGGCGACAACTGCGAGAAATGCGGCGCCACTTACGCGCCCACCGACCTGAAGGATCCGAAGTCGGCCATCTCCGGCGCCACCCCGGTACTCAAGGATTCCCAGCACTTCTTCTTCAAGCTCCCGGATTTCCAGCAGATGCTGCAAACCTGGACCCGCAGCGGCACCCTGCAGGACGCCGTGGCGAACAAGATCGCCGAATGGCTGGACGCCGGCCTGCAACAGTGGGACATCTCCCGCGATGCGCCGTACTTCGGCTTTGAGATCCCGGGCGAGCCAGGCAAGTACTTCTACGTGTGGCTGGACGCGCCGATCGGCTACATGGCCAGCTTCAAGAACCTGTGCGACCGCACGCCGGAGCTGGACTTCGACGCGTTCTGGAACAAGGACTCCACGGCCGAGCTGTACCACTTCATCGGCAAGGACATCGTCAACTTCCACGCGCTGTTCTGGCCTGCAATGCTTGAAGGTTCGGGCTATCGCAAGCCAACCGGCATTGCCGTGCACGGTTACCTGACGGTCAACGGCCAGAAGATGTCCAAGTCCCGTGGCACCTTTATCAAGGCGCGCACCTACCTGGACCACCTGTCGCCGGAATACCTGCGCTACTACTACGCCTCCAAGCTGGGCCGTGGTGTCGACGACCTGGACCTGAACCTGGAAGACTTCGTACAGAAGGTCAACTCGGACCTGGTGGGCAAGGTCGTCAACATCGCCAGCCGTTGCGCCGGGTTTATCCACAAGGGCAACGCCGGGGTGCTGGTGGCTGAAAATGCCGCACCTGAGTTGACCGATGCATTCCTGGCCGCCGCGCCGAGCATCGCCGATGCCTATGAAGCTCGCGACTTTGCCCGGGCCATGCGCGAAATCATGGGCCTGGCCGACCGCGCCAACGCCTGGATCGCCGACAAGGCGCCGTGGTCGCTGAACAAGCAGGAAGGCAAGCAGGCTGAAGTCCAGGCGATCTGCGCCACGGGCGTCAACCTGTTCCGTCAGTTGGTGATCTTCCTCAAGCCGGTGTTGCCATTGCTGGCAGCCGACGCCGAGGCGTTCCTGAATGTGCCGCCGCTGACCTGGAATGACCATGCGACACTGCTCGGCAACCATCAGTTGAATGAGTTCAAGCCGCTGATGACCCGTATCGACCCGGTAAAAGTGCAGGCCATGACCGACGCATCGAAAGAAGACCTCGAGGCCAGCAAGACCGATACCGGCGACGCTGCACCTGCGGGCAATGGCGAACTGGCGAAAGATCCGTTGTCGCCGGAAATCGACTTCGACGCCTTCGCTGCGGTGGACTTGCGGGTGGCCCTGATCCTCAAGGCCGAAGCCGTGGAAGGCGCCGACAAGCTGCTGCGCCTGACCCTGGACATCGGTGATGAACAACGCAACGTGTTCTCGGGGATCAAGAGCGCCTATCCGGACCCATCCAAGCTCGATGGTCGCCTGACCATGATGATCGCCAACCTCAAGCCGCGGAAAATGAAGTTCGGTATCTCCGAAGGCATGGTGATGGCGGCCGGCCCTGGCGGTGAAGAGATCTACCTGTTGAGCCCGGACAGCGGCGCCAAGCCGGGTCAGCGCATCAAGTAACAATGGCTAACTGCCTCATGGTCTCGGCCATGGGGCGGTTTCAGCTAGTACCCCCTCCTCGCTTGCCGGATAATCGGATTCTGTTTGCTGTCGGCCCGTTGTTGGCTGTGGCTTTTCCGGGTTCCAACGCAATGATCAAACCATGAGCCTGATTCAACGTATCGACGCCCTGCTGCCGCAAACCCAGTGTGGCAAATGTGGGCATCCTGGCTGCAAGCCCTACGCAGAAGGCATTGCCCAGGGCGAGGCGATCAACAAGTGCCCACCGGGCGGCCAGGAAACCATTGCCGGCCTGGCGCAACTGCTGAAGCTCCCGGTGCTGGAACTGGACACGTCCCGAGGCGAGGCGCCCGCGCAGATCGCGTTTATCCGTGAAGCGGAGTGCATCGGCTGTACCAAATGCATCCAGGCTTGCCCGGTGGACGCTATCGTCGGTGCTGCCAAATTGATGCATACGGTGATTATCGACGAGTGCACGGGCTGCGACCTGTGTGTGGCACCTTGCCCGGTTGATTGCATCGAAATGCGCCCGTTGACCACGGTGGTGCCGATTGTCGGCGGGCTGGCCTCCAGTGATCATGAGCGCCAGGCACGCAGCCTCAAACGCGATCGGGCCCGGCGGCGGTTTGAACAGCGCAACGCGCGGCTGCAACGCGAGGAGGAACAGAAACTCGCCGAACGCCTGGCACGCACCAAGCGCGCCGCCCCGGTAGCTGCGGCCACGGTCAACCCGGTCCAGGCGGCCATTGAGCGGGTTCGTGCACAAAAAGCCGCGGCCATGGACGCCGCCTTGAAGAAGGCCAAGATCAACCTGGCCATGAGCCGCGCCCAATTGCACAAATCCCTGAAAGCTTTCGGCCACCCGCCGACCTTTGAACAGCAGTCGCAGTTGATCATTCTGCAACAGCACTTCGAAACGGCAGAGCAGGCGCTTGCAGCACTGGTGGTGGCTGATGCCCGCACCTGAACCCCTTGAGCACCGGCCCCACGTGATGAAGCGTGTACTGCCGGTGCACGCCGCGTTTATCCTGCTTGGGTTATTGGGCCCGTTTTTCGTAACCACACTGACTGTCCGCAAGGAACCGCTCGCCCCATGAACGCCGCAAAACGCCTGGAAATTTTCCGCCGGCTTCACGAAGACAACCCGGAACCGAAAACCGAACTGGCCTACTCCTCGCCGTTCGAGTTGCTGATCGCCGTGATTCTCTCGGCCCAGTCCACAGACGTCGGCGTCAACAAGGCCACCGCCAAGTTGTATCCGGTGGCGAACACCCCGGAGGCGATCTACGCGCTGGGGGTTGAGGGCTTGTCCGAATACATCAAGACCATCGGCCTGTACAACAGCAAGGCGAAGAATGTCATCGAGACATGCCGGCTGCTGGTGGAACTGCACGGCAGCGAAGTGCCGCAAACGCGCGAAGCCCTGGAAGCCCTTCCGGGTGTTGGCCGAAAAACCGCCAATGTGGTGCTCAATACGGCATTTCGCCAATTGACCATGGCGGTGGACACGCACATCTTTCGGGTCAGCAACCGAACCGGTATTGCCCGCGGAAAAAATGTGGTGGAAGTGGAAAAACAGCTGATGAAGTTCGTGCCCAAGCCGTACCTGCTGGACTCGCATCACTGGTTGATCCTTCACGGACGCTATGTCTGCCAGGCCCGCAAGCCGCGCTGTGGCAGCTGCCGCATCGAAGACCTGTGCGAATACAAGGAAAAGACTTCCGACGATTGAGCCATCATTGCTTTTATCGATGAGTCGATTGAAAAAATCTTTTTTACCAGGCCCGAGATTATCGTTATAAGGAGCGCCAACGGCAGTCTTAGCCTGGAGTTAACCTTATGAGCACTGGCAAAGAACAACTGGATGTAGAAGACGACGTTGTTGGCGCTGAATCCGACGATGATGCAGCAGAAGCACCGGTAGAGGTGGCCAAGACCAATTTGAGCAAACGCCGCACCATCGACAACCTGCTGGAAGAGCGGCGCTTGCAAAAACAGTTGGCCGATTACGACTTCGATCTCTAATCGATCCAACGATAAACAGAAGCCTCCCTTGCGGAGGCTTTTTTCTGACTGGATGTAAATGTGAGGCCGGCCTACACCAGGCCGTTTCGCTGGGCCAGCTCGATCAAGTCCACCAGCGAGCGGGCGTTGAGCTTGAGCAGCAAGCGGGTCTTGTAGGTGCTTACAGTCTTGTTGCTCAGGAACATGCCATCGGCGATCTCCTTGTTGGTCTTGCCGCGGGCCAACTGCTGCAACACCATCATCTCCCGTCCGGACAGGCGCTCGACCATGTCCGCTTCGCTGGCGTTACCCATTGTGGAGCGCACCGAGTTCAACGCCTGGTTGGGGAAGTAGCTGTACCCGCACAGCACCGCCTTGACCGCGCTCAACAGCTCGGTGAGATCCTGTTGCTTGCACACGTAGCCGGCAGCACCCGCCTGCATGCACCGCATCGAGAAATGCCCGGGCGCCTGGGACGTCAGCACCAGCACCTTGAAGGGATGTGCCTGTTTGGTTGATGACAGCCGGCATATAACTTCCAGGCCATCGAGTTTGGGAATTCCAATATCCAGTATGACAATGTCCGGCATATGCTCGCGCGCAAGTTGCAAGGCATCGACACCGTTATCGGTCTCGGCAACGACCTCATAACTATGACGTTCCATTAGCATACGCACAGCAAGACGAATGACGGGATGATCATCCACGATCAGCACTTTATTCATGGGCAAGTCCAATTTCGCTGTTCGAATTATTAAGAGTAAGCACAATAGCCTAGTCGTTTCTCGCTTGGCATAGCGCTCCCCCCCAAGCAACAGCAAGCAGAGACCTAACCCACAAAGACATAGGATTTAACCTACAAAAAAACGCCAGATCGGAGCTATTCAGTTTTGTTGGGGCTTTCAGAACTTTCCGAGCACAAACATATTTTGAGTGAAAATTCCCAGGATTACGCGGGCCCGGGTAAACGCGCCGTACACAAGTTTCAGGAAATGCCCCTTGTGCGCTGTCAGAAGACCTGTGAACCCGGAGGGAAACCGGGTTTTTAAAAGTTCCATTCGACATAATTACTAACGCTCCATAAATCCTACAGGCATGTCAGCATCTGACATATTCGCGGTACATTTCTGAGTGAATTTTCTGTAGTACATAGTTCCTGCCTACAAGAAAAAATCTCACTTTCAACAATGCATCACTTATCGATCGAAATTAATAAACATTGCCCCCGTAAAAATATAAACACTCCAGATCATCTCCTGGAGTACCTGAACTTTTTCGAAGCGAACAATAAACACAGGCGCGCGCCCGATGATTCCGGATGTATTTTCAACCAAAAAAAAATGGCCCCTTGAGGGGCCATTTTTCATTGCAACTTACAACACTCAGAACAACTTGCGACCTTTGTTGGCCGCAATGCGCATGCGCAACGCGTTCAGCTTGATGAAGCCTGCCGCGTCTGCCTGGTTGTAGGCGCCGCCATCTTCTTCAAAAGTGGCGATGTTGGCGTCGAACAACGACTCATCGGACTTGCGACCGGTCACGATCACGTTGCCCTTGTACAGCTTCAGGCGCACAACGCCGTTCACGTGGACCTGGGAAGCGTCGATCATCTGTTGCAGCATCAGACGCTCCGGGCTCCACCAGTAGCCGGTGTAGATCAGGCTGGCGTACTTGGGCATCAACTCGTCTTTGAGGTGAGCCACTTCACGGTCCAGGGTGATGGACTCAATGGCGCGGTGAGCGCGCAGCATGATGGTGCCGCCCGGGGTTTCGTAGCAACCACGGGACTTCATGCCCACGTAACGGTTCTCGACGATGTCGAGGCGGCCGATACCGTGTTCGCCACCGATACGGTTCAGGGTCGCCAGTACGGTGGCCGGGGTCATTTCGACGCCGTCCAGCGCGACGATGTCGCCGTTGCGGTAGGTCAGTTCCAGGTACTGGGCCTTGTCAGGAGCGTTCTCCGGGGAGACGGTCCATTTCCACATGTCTTCTTCGTGCTCGGTCCAGGTGTCTTCCAGCACGCCGCCTTCATAGGAGATGTGCAGCAAGTTGGCGTCCATCGAGTACGGGGACTTCTTCTTGCCGTGACGCTCGATCGGGATCGCGTGCTTTTCAGCGTAGTCCATCAGCTTTTCACGGGACAACAGGTCCCATTCACGCCACGGAGCAATCACTTTTACGCCTGGCTTCAAGGCGTAGGCGCCCAGTTCGAAACGCACCTGGTCGTTGCCCTTGCCGGTGGCGCCATGGGAAATGGCGTCGGCGCCGGTTTCGTTGGCGATTTCGATCAGGCGCTTGGCGATCAGCGGACGTGCGATGGAAGTACCCAGCAGGTACTCGCCTTCGTAGACAGTGTTGGCGCGAAACATCGGGAAAACGAAATCGCGGACGAACTCTTCGCGCAGGTCGTCAATGTAGATCTCTTTCACGCCCATGGCTTGCGCCTTGGCACGTGCAGGTTCGACCTCTTCGCCCTGACCCAGGTCAGCGGTGAAGGTCACCACTTCACAGTTATAAGTATCCTGCAGCCACTTGAGGATCACCGAAGTGTCCAGGCCGCCGGAATACGCGAGAACGACCTTGTTTACGTCGGCCATGCCATCACTCCACGGGGTTGTACGGAAAGGCGTCGATTCTACCGACCAAAACCGTGAAATTACAGAGGCGCGACAGCAAATGAAGATAAAGCGACAGATTATGTCGAGCGGGCGACGAAACGCCGCACCTTATGAGGTGGCGGCAGCGTTGCCTGGCGCCTTGGCCTGGGGCGCCGGTTTCTCGGGGGCTGCCACCCGTTCGAGCTGAATATTCACCCGGCGGTTTTTCGCCCGGTTGGCCGCGTTGGTGTTCGGCGCCAGCGGATAGCTTTCGCCATGAAAGCGCAGGGTAATCTGCGATTCCTGGATGCCATTGGCCTTGAAGTAGTCCATTACCGCCAATGCACGACGCCGCGAAACGTCGCGATTGGTCAGGCGATTGCCGCTGTTGTCGGAGTGGCCATTCAACTCGACGTGGTTAACCGTCGGGTCGGCTTTCATGAATTCGAGAATCACCGAGAGCTTTTTCCTGGCCGCCGCGTCCAGTTCGATGCCGCCACCCGGGAAACCCACCTCGGTCTGTTTGACCTGCTCGAAATTCATCGGCAGCAGCTTGGTGGTGCAGAGTTGGTAGTCGTTGTAGGCCTTGCTGAATTTCGCCGGCAGCAGGCGGATCTCGGAGTAACCGCCGTCGCGGCTATAGTGGCGCACCGTCGGGCTGCGCCCTTCGAGCAGGCCGGTAAACAAACGCCCGGCCTGGGCCTGGGAGCTGTTGAACAGCACATCGCCACTGCCGACACGCACCGCCCCCAGGTTGATATCGCCACGCCCCGGCTGCCACGGCGCAGCCGCCGCCAACAGGGTTGCGGAACCGGCACCCAACGAGCCGTTAAAGGCTTTCAGGCGAAACGTCGCCTGCTCGCCGGCCCGGCGCACGAACTCGCCCGAGCCGAAATCGGTGATCGGCTGGGTCAAGCGGCACTCGAATTTATCGCCCTCCACTTTCCACTCAATATTCTCCAGACGTGTCTGGAACGTGAGGGCCATCGCGGGCAGGCTGGCGAACACACTGAGCAGGGCTAGATAATGCTGGCGCACGGGAGGCTCCACTGGTTTCTACAACACATCAAGGCGTCATACATCGTTAAGGCATACCCAGGGATATCGGTCGCATCCTGCAAAACTTGATAGCGAGTGCCTGCAAGAGTCTTTTCCGGTAGCATTCCCACCAGATTGACCCGCCTGGAATCCCCAATGTCCGACCGCCTGACCCTGCTGCGTCCCGACGACTGGCATATTCATCTTCGCGATGGTGCTGCGTTGCCCCAAACCGTGGCCGATGTAGCGCGCACGTTTGGCCGCGCCATCATCATGCCTAACCTGGTACCTCCGGTGCGTAACGCCGCGGAAGCCGACGCCTATCGCCAGCGCATTCTCGCTGCACGACCGGCCGGCAGCCGCTTCGAACCGTTGATGGTGCTGTACCTGACCGACCGCACCCAGCCCGAAGAAATCCGCCAGGCCAAGGCCAGTGGTTTCGTGCACGCCGCCAAGCTGTACCCGGCCGGCGCGACCACCAACTCCGATTCCGGCGTCACCAGTATCGACAAGATCCTGCCGGCCATCGAAGCCATGGCCGAAGTGGGCATGCCGTTGCTGATCCACGGTGAAGTCACCCGTGGCGATGTCGATGTGTTCGATCGTGAAAAGATCTTCATCGACGAGCACATGCGCCGAGTTGTCGAGCTGTTCCCAACCCTCAAGGTGGTGTTCGAGCACATCACCACCGCCGATGCCGTGCAGTTCGTCACCGAGGCTTCGGCCAACGTCGGCGCGACCATCACCGCGCATCACCTGCTGTACAACCGCAACCACATGCTGGTGGGCGGGATTCGGCCGCACTTCTATTGCCTGCCGATTCTCAAGCGCAACACGCACCAGGTAGCGCTGCTCGATGCCGCCACCAGTGGCAGCGAGAAATTTTTCCTCGGTACCGACTCTGCACCTCACGCCCAACACGCCAAGGAAGCCGCGTGTGGTTGTGCCGGGTGTTACACCGCCTATGCGGCGATCGAGTTGTATGCCGAAGCGTTCGAACAACGCAACGCCCTGGACAAGCTTGAAGGGTTCGCCAGCCTCAACGGCCCGCGTTTCTATGGCCTGCCGGCGAATACCGACCGCATTACCCTGGTCCGTGAAGACTGGACCGCCCCCACCAGCCTGCCGTTTGGCGAGCTGACCGTTATCCCGCTGCGCGCCGGTGAAACACTGCGCTGGCGCCTGCTGGAGGAACACCCGTGAGTGAAGACCATTACGACGACGACCAGGAACACGGCGGCGGTGGTGGCGGTTCCCGTCACCCGATGGCCGAGCGTTTCCGTGGCTACCTGCCGGTTGTCATCGACGTAGAAACCGGCGGCTTCAATTGCGCCACTGACGCGCTGCTGGAAATCGCCGCCACGACCATCGGCATGGATGAACAGGGTTTCGTGTTCCCGGAACACACCCACTTCTTCCGCGTCGAGCCGTTCGAAGGCGCCAACATCGAAGCGGCGGCCCTGGAATTCACCGGGATCAAGCTTGATCACCCACTGCGCATGGCCGTCAGTGAAGAAGCGGCGCTGACCGACATCTTCCGTGGCGTACGCAAGGCCCTGAAGGCCAATGGCTGCAAACGCGCGATCCTGGTGGGCCACAACAGCAGCTTCGACCTGGGCTTCCTCAATGCCGCCGTGGCGCGCCTGGACATGAAGCGCAACCCGTTTCACCCGTTCTCCAGCTTCGACACTGCGACCCTGGCCGGTTTGGCCTATGGCCAGACCGTGCTGGCGAAGGCCTGCCAGGCTGCCGGTATCGACTTCGACGGTCGTGAGGCCCACTCGGCCCGCTACGACACCGAGAAGACCGCCGAGCTGTTCTGCGGCATCGTCAACCGTTGGAAACAGATGGGCGGCTGGGAAGACTTCGGCGACTGAAGCCAAATCCCGCGCATAAAAAAACCGGCCCTCTCAGGCCGGTTTTTTTTGCTTCGAACGTGGCTTACAGCTTGCCAGCGTTCTCGGTCAGGTAAGCCGCAACGCCTTCTGGTGAAGCGTTCATGCCCTTGTCGCCTTTTTTCCAGTTGGCAGGGCAGACTTCGCCGTGCTCTTCGTGGAATTGCAGGGCGTCGACCAGACGGATCAGCTCTTCCATGTTACGGCCCAGCGGCAGGTCGTTGATGATCTGCGAGCGCACAACGCCCTTGTCGTCGATCAGGAACGCGCCACGGAAAGCCACGCCGCCTTCGGACTCAACGTCGTAGGCCTTGGCGATGTCGTGCTTCATGTCGGCAGCCATGGTGTATTTGACTTTGCCGATGCCGCCATCATTGATGGCGGTGTTGCGCCAGGCGTTGTGGGTGAAATGGGAGTCGATGGAAACGGCAACCACTTCAACATTACGCGCCTTGAAATCGTCCATGCGGTGATCCAGGGCGATCAGCTCCGATGGGCAGACGAAGGTGAAGTCCAGCGGGTAGAAGAACACCAGGCCGTATTTGCCTTTGATGGCTTCAGACAGTTTGAAGCTGTCTACGATTTCGCCATTGCCGAGGACGGCGGGTACGTCGAAATCCGGGGCTTGTTTGCCGACGAGTACGCTCATTGGGTATCTCCTGATGGTGGTGACTGAAGTAAAAGGATCCGTCCCAGTGTGCCGCAGCTAAACGACAGGCCTGTGACGTGATCACGCTTCGTGAAGACCGACCATCATACCGGAAAAAAGCCGTTCGTCAGTGAAGCCGCGTGCAAACACCAAGGCTTGAGAAACTACTTTGACAATCATTCTCGTTAACATTAAGATCCGTCGCACTTAAGCCTTAAACCGCGATGGTTCTCCCTTATGTATGTCTGCCTTTGCACTGGCGTCACCGACGGACAAATCCGCGAAGCAATCTACGAAGGTTGCTGCAGCTACAAGGAAGTACGTGAAACCACCGGCGTTGCCAGCCAATGCGGCAAATGCGCCTGCCTCGCCAAGCAAGTGGTACGGGAAACCCTGACGCAGCTGCAAACTGCCCAGGCTGCGATCCCCTACTCAGCAGAATTTACACACGCTTAATCAGCGTGTTTTAAAGAACCGGACTTAGTGTCCGGTTTTTTTATGCCCGAAATTCAAACAGTTAGCGCCAAGACGCGGAACAAAAACATTCTTATTCCGATTAATTTTCATTTATTATTCAATAACTTAGGTTTGACAGTAGTAAATGCGCAGCTCAAACTCCGCCTTATATACAGCGAATACAGGGCAGGACCCCAATCATGAAAGGCGACATCACAGTCATCCAGCAACTCAACAAAATCCTTGCCAATGAACTGGTCGCGATCAATCAGTACTTCCTGCATGCGCGCATGTATGACGATTGGGGCCTGGAAAAGCTGGGCAAGCGTGAATACAAAGAATCCATCAAGGCCATGAAGGACGCTGACGCGCTGATCAAACGCATCCTGTTCCTGGAAGGCCTGCCGAACGTGCAGGACCTGGGCAAGCTGAACATCGGCGAGCACACCCAGGAAATGATCAACTGCGACCTGAACTTCGAGCGCAAGAGCCACACCGACCTGAAGGCCGCCATTGCTCATTGCGAATCCAAGGGCGACTTCGGCAGCCGTGAACTGCTGGAAGATATCCTTGAAGACCAGGAAGAACACATCGACTGGCTGGAAACCCAAATCGGCCTGATCGACAAAGTGACTATCGAGAATTACCTGCAATCGCAGATGGGTGAATAACCCTTCAATTCCCGGCCACTAAAAAGCCCCGCTCTCTTTCGAGAAGCGGGGCTTTTTATTGCCGCGGCCTAAAACAAATCAGGCTTCGGTCTTCGCAGCTGCTTTGGCCGCTGCGTCTTTGATCAGTGCCTGCAACGAACCATCAGCCGCCATTTCGGTGATGATGTCGCTACCGCCGACCAGCTCACCGGCAACCCACAGCTGCGGGAAGGTTGGCCAGTTGGCGTACTTCGGCAGGTTGGCGCGGATTTCCGGGTTCTGCAGGATATCCACGTAGGCGAACTTCTCGCCACATTGCATGATTGCCTGGGAAGCCTTTGCGGAGAAGCCACACTGGGGAGCGTTAGGGGCGCCCTTCATGTAAAGCAGAATAGTGTTGTTGGCAATCTGCTCTTTGATCGTTTCGATGATATCCATGGAACACCTCGGCTGGAACTTTCCGACTCATGGGTCGGCACGGTGGCGCATTGTAACGCAAACCCCAGCGTGACGCTCGGACTCCCCGACAGACAATCCTTACGCCGCCGCCACCTGCACCGGCACGCCGTTCAACGCTGCGTTGCCCGACAGCTCATCCAGTTGCCGCTCATCCGTCAGGTCATTCGCGCTCGCCCCCGGCTGCCCGCTGGCGATGGTCATCTGTACGCCAGGGCGGCCGTGGCCCCAACCGTGAGGCAGGCTGACCACGCCGGGCATCATGTCGAGACTGGCCAACACTTCCACCTCGATCATGCCGATCCGCGAGCTGACCCGTACCCGCTGCCCGTCAGTCAACTGGCGATGGGCAAGGTCATCCGGATGCATCAGCAGTTGATGGCGAGGCTTGCCCTTCACCAGCCGGTGGTAGTTATGCATCCAGGAGTTGTTGCTGCGCACATGCCGGCGGCCGATCAGCAGCAACTCATTCACCTCGGGCACCGGCTGCGCGGCAAAGCGCGCCAGGTCGGCAAGGATTACCGATGGTGCGGCCTGCAGATGGCCATTGGCGGTTTTCAGGCGGCCTGCGAGGTTGGGTTTCAGCGGCCCGAGGTCCAGGCCATGAGGGTGATCGGCCAGAGCGGCAATGGACAACCTGTCACCATAAGGCCCGGCCCGCAGCCCGAAGTCGATCATCTGCGCAGGCGGCATCGTCGGTTTGAGTGTATTACCCGTCTTCTCGGCAAACGCCCGGGCCAGGCCGACGAAGATTTCCCAGTCATGCAACGCACCCTCGGGTTTCGGCAGGATGGCGCGATTGAAACGGGTGACGTTACGCACCGCGAACATATTGAAGGTGGTGTCGTAGTGATCGTTTTCCAGGGCCGAGGTGGACGGCAGGATCAGGTCGGCATAACGCGTGGTCTCGTTGATATACAGGTCGATGCTGACCATGAACTCCAGGCCATCCAGCGCCTGCTCCAGTTGCCGGCCGTTGGGCGTGGAGAGCACCGGATTGCCCGCCACCGTCACCAGCGCACGGATTTGCCCTTCACCCTCAGTGAGCATTTCTTCAGCCAGTGCCGATACCGGCAGCTCGCCCCCGTACTCGGGTCGCCCGGAAACCCGGCTTTGCCAGCGATTGAAATGCCCGCCGGAAGTCGAGGCCACCAGGTCGACGGCCGGCGTAGTGCACAAGGCCCCGCCGACTCGATCCAGATTGCCGGTCACCAGGTTGATCAACTGCACCAGCCAATGGCACAGCGTGCCGAACGCCTGGGTCGAAACGCCCATGCGGCCATAACACACAGCCCTTTCAGCCGCCGCAAAGTCCCGGGCCAACTGGCGGATCTGCTCGGCGGGTACCGCACATTGACGGCTCATGGCCTCGGCGGTGAATCCGGCCACGGCGTGGCGCACGTCATCCAGGCCGTCCACCGGCAGGTGACTGTCACGGGTCAGGTTCTCGGCAAACAGTGTATTGAGCAATCCGAACAACAACGCCGCATCACCGCCCGGGCGCACGAACAGATGCTGGTCGGCCATCGCCGCCGTCTCGCTGCGGCGCGGATCAACCACCACGACTTTGCCGCCGCGAGCCTGGATGGCCTTCAGGCGTTTCTCCACATCCGGCACGGTCATGATGCTGCCGTTGGACGCCAACGGGTTGCCGCCGAGGATCAGCATGAAATCGGTATGGTCGATGTCCGGGATCGGCAGCAACAGGCCGTGGCCGTACATCAGGTGGCTGGTGAGGTGGTGGGGTAACTGGTCCACCGAGGTGGCGGAAAAACGATTGCGGGTCTTCAGCTGGCCAAGGAAGTAGTTGCTATGGGTCATCAGGCCATAGTTGTGCACGCTCGGATTGCCCTGGTACACCGCCACAGCATTCTGCCCGTGACGCGTCTGAATCGCTGCCAGGCGCTCGGCTACAAGTACAAAGGCGTCTTCCCACGGGATCGGCTGCCATTCGCTGCCCACCCGCAACATGGGCTGGTGCAGGCGGTCCGGGTCATTCTGGATGTCTTGCAGGGCCACGGCCTTGGGGCAGATATGGCCACGGCTGAACGTATCCAGGGGGTCGCCCTTGATCGAAGTGATCGCCAGGCTTGCGTCTTCGCCCTGGGTGGTCTCCAGTGTGAGGCCGCAGATGGCTTCGCACAGATGGCAGGCACGGTGGTGGAGAGTCTTGGTCATGGCCAGTCTCTTTCATTGTGGGCTAGGCGCTTCGGACGAAAACTATGGCCCGCCCGGGGCAGCAGCGCCAGCAACGTTCGTCGTGTGAATCCAGGGGCATCAGGCCAGGCCATGAGGAAACATCAGGAAATGTTTCAGAAGCCTCCGGCAGCCCGCTGAAACCGACGCAGCCCGGCCTCAGCCCGCCCTCACGCATTGCAATGTGGCGCAGCGCCAGTGTACAAATGACCCGCTGCTGTCAGGAAACAGGCTTCAAAAGCGCCCTCCCCGCGTCCTTGAACTCCCCTAAAAACTGTAGCCCTATTGGTAAGACGCGACATTTAATTATAAGATCGCGCCTTCCCCTATTTCGTCGCCCCGTGCGGCTTTCGCCGCAGGTCTCGCCCGTTTTCAAAATAAACCAGGCTTTGAGTATCTGCGGTCTGTTGCAAAAAGGTAGTTAATGATGAGCGCAAGGCACTTTCTCTCCCTGATGGATTGCACGCCCGAAGAGCTGGTCAGCGTGCTCCGTCGAGGCATTGAGCTTAAAGACCTGCGTAACCGCGGCGTACTGTTCGAGCCTTTGAAAAACCGCGTGCTCGGGATGATTTTCGAGAAGGCGTCCACCCGCACCCGCGTGTCTTTCGAAGCCGGCATGATTCAGCTCGGCGGCCAGGCTATCTTCCTGTCACCTCGCGATACCCAACTGGGCCGTGGCGAGCCGATCAGCGATTGCGCGATCGTGATGTCGAGCATGCTGGATGCGGTGATGATCCGTACCTTCGCCCACAGCACCCTGACCGAATTTGCCGCCAACTCCCGAGTGCCCGTGATCAACGGCCTGTCCGATGACCTGCACCCCTGCCAGTTGCTGGCCGACATGCAAACCTTCCTCGAACAGCGCGGCTCGATCCAGGGCAAGACCGTGGCCTGGATCGGCGACGGCAACAACATGTGCAACAGCTATATAGAAGCGGCGATCCAGTTCGACTTCAAATTGCGCGTTGCCTGCCCTGAAGGCTACGAGCCGGATGCACGTTTCCTGGCCGAGGCCGGCGACCGCGTGACCATCGTCCGCGACCCGCGTGAGGCGGTCATCGGCGCACACCTGGTGAGCACCGACGTGTGGACCTCCATGGGCCAGGAAGAGGAAACCGCCAAGCGCCTCAAGCTCTTCGCCCCGTTCCAGGTCACCCGCGCCCTGCTCGACCTGGCCGCGCCGGACGTGCTGTTCATGCACTGCCTGCCCGCCCACCGTGGCGAAGAAATCAGTCTCGACCTGCTGGACGATCAACGTTCAGTAGCCTGGGCCCAGGCGGAAAACCGCCTGCACGCACAAAAAGCCCTGCTCGAGTTTCTGGTTGCGCCGGCGTACCGTCCTGCATGAGCCAGCCACTACTGCTGAACCTGCGCAATCTGGCATGCGGCTATCAAGACCAACGGGTGGTGCAGAACCTCAATCTGCACCTCAACGCCGGCGACATCGGTTGCCTGCTGGGCTCCTCGGGCTGCGGCAAGACCACCACGCTGCGAGCGATTGCCGGGTTTGAGCCGGTGCATGAAGGCGAGATCAGCCTGGCAGGCGAAGTCATTTCCAGCGCCGGTTTCACACTGGCTCCGGAGAAACGTCGGATCGGCATGGTGTTCCAGGACTACGCGCTGTTTCCACACCTCAGCGTGGCCGACAACATCGCCTTCGGCATTCGCAAGCACCCGCAAAAAGAGCGTGTGGTCGCTGAATTGCTGGAACTGGTGAACCTGAAGAACCTCGGCAAGCGCTTCCCCCACGAACTCTCGGGCGGCCAGCAGCAACGCGTCGCCCTGGCTCGCGCCCTGGCGCCGGAACCGCAATTGTTGCTGCTGGACGAACCCTTCTCCAACCTCGACGGCGAACTGCGGCGCAAACTCAGCCACGAAGTACGCGATATCCTCAAGGCGCGGGGCACCAGTGCGATTCTGGTGACCCACGACCAGGAAGAAGCCTTCGCAGTGAGTGACCATGTCGGCGTGTTCAAGGAGGGTCGCCTGGAGCAGTGGGATACGCCCTACAACCTCTATCACGAACCGCTGACACCCTTTGTCGCCAGCTTCATTGGCCAGGGTTACTTCATTCGCGGGCAGTTGAACACGCCGGAATCGGTTACCACCGAACTGGGGGAGTTGCGCGGCAATCGTGCCTACACCTGGCCAACCGGCGGCGCGGTGGATGTGTTGCTGCGCCCGGACGACATCGTTTATGCACCGGACAGCGCCTTGAAGGCGCGGATTGTCGGCAAGACGTTCCTCGGCGCGTCGACCCTGTATCGCTTGCAGCTGCCGACAGGCGCTCAGCTGGAGTCGATCTTCCCCAGCCACGCCGATCACTTGGTCGGTGCCGACGTGGGCATTCGCGTGGCAGCCGAGCACCTGGTGTTGTTCCAGGCCTCGGGCAGCACCGCAGCACAAATCCCTCAGGTTGAGTCAGGCGTTCGCCGCTACAGCACCGCCTCCTGACGTCAACGCATCACGCCCGGCCAATTTCCGCGAACTTGGCCTGGGTGTGTTCGGCCAGCACTGTCGCTGCCAACTCCACCTCAAGCCCCCTTCTCCCCGCACTGATAAAAATTGTCGGAAACGACTGCGCCGTCACATCGATGAAGGTGCGCAGGCGTTTCTTCTGCCCCAACGGGCTGATGCCGCCTAGTAAGTAACCGGTGGCCCGTTGCGCCGCTGCCGGGTCTGCCATCTCGACCTTTTTTACCCCCGCCGCCTGCGCCAACGCCTTTAAATCCAAACTTCCGACGACCGGCACAACCGCCACCAGCAGCTCGGCTTTTTCACTGCTGGCCAGCAGGGTCTTGAACACCTGCGCCGGGTCCAGGCCCAATTTTTCCGCGGCCTCCAGACCATAGGACGCTGCCTTGGGGTCATGTTCGTAACTGTGAATTCGATGTTCGGCGCGAACTTTTTTCAACAGGTCCAATGCGGGCGTCATGTGGGCTCCAGGCTTGGCAAAAAGGTGAAAAAACAGACAGCCAATTCTAGGCCAACAACAAGCAAAAGGCTCTAGTCCGAAGCCCTCTGCCACGCCCTCACGCGCACCTTCCCTGCCGCTTCCCGCGCCCACGGCACGATCATTCATCACACCAATAATTACAAAATGACCGATCGTTCACTTTCGACCTTTGACAGCCGTCATTCTTGTCTATATTTTTTCGTTTACGAATACTGTAGGAATGCACCTACGGATTCACAGCAGTAAGCCGCGAACAGGATGGGGATCCTCGCCACGGTGAAAATCGCCGATTGCCCGTTGCGGCAAAACGCCAGACAACAACAAAAACAGAGGTTTTCCATGACAACTGCTCTTCAACAGCCTTCACTTTCAAGTCAATGCATGGCCGAATTCCTGGGCACTGCGTTGCTGATCTTCTTCGGTACCGGATGTGTTGCTGCGCTCAAGGTCGCGGGTGCCAGCTTTGGGTTGTGGGAAATCAGTATCATCTGGGGGATCGGCGTCAGCATGGCGATCTACCTGAGCGCCGGCATTTCCGGGGCTCACCTCAATCCGGCGGTCAGTATCGCCCTGTGCATCTTTGCCGATTTCGACAAGCGCAAACTGCCGTTCTACATCATCGCCCAAGTCGCCGGGGCCTTCTGTTCGGCCGCTTTGGTTTACACGCTCTACAGCAACCTGTTTTTCGATTACGAACAAACCCACCACATGATTCGCGGCACCCAGGCCAGCCTGGAACTGGCGTCGGTGTTCTCCACCTACCCGCATCCGCTGCTGGGCACGGCCCAGGCGTTCCTGGTGGAAATGGTCATCACCGCGATCCTGATGGGCGTGATCATGGCCCTGACCGATGACAACAACGGCCTGCCCCGCGGCCCGTTGGCGCCGCTGCTGATTGGTTTGCTGATTGCCGTGATCGGCAGTGCCATGGGCCCGCTGACCGGCTTTGCGATGAACCCGGCCCGTGACTTCGGCCCCAAGCTGATGACCTTTTTCGCCGGTTGGGGTGAAATGGCTTTCACTGGCGGGCGCGACATTCCTTACTTCCTGATTCCGATCTTTGCGCCGATTGTCGGCGCCTGCCTCGGTGCTGCCGCCTATCGCGGGCTGATTGCCCGTCACCTGCCCAGCGCCGCACCTGCTACAACTGATGCAACCGAAGCGGCTGCCACCGCCAAAACCCGTACTTCCTGATGCGATAGCCTGGGCCGTACTGCCCTTTTGCGGCCCAGGCTGTTTACTGACTTCCCTATTCTCCGTCCAAGGCAATCGACATGACCGACATTCAGAATAAGAACTACATCATTGCCCTCGATCAGGGCACCACCAGTTCCCGGGCGATCATCTTCGATCGTGACGCCAACGTGGTCTGCACCGCCCAGCGTGAATTCACCCAGCATTACCCGCAAGCCGGCTGGGTCGAACATGACCCGATGGAGATTTTCGCCACTCAGAGCGCGGTGATGGTCGAGGCCCTGGCACAAGCCGGCCTGCACCATGACCAGGTCGCGGCAATCGGTATCACCAACCAGCGTGAAACCACCGTGGTCTGGGACAAAATCACCGGCCGCCCGATCTACAACGCGATCGTCTGGCAATGCCGCCGCAGCACCGAGATCTGCCAGCAGCTCAAGCGCGACGGCCACGAACAATACATCAACGACACCACCGGCCTGGTCACCGACCCGTACTTCTCCGGCACCAAGCTCAAGTGGATCCTCGACAACGTCGAAGGCAGCCGCGAACGTGCGCGTAACGGCGAGCTGCTGTTCGGCACCATCGACAGCTGGCTGATCTGGAAGTTTACCGGCGGCAAGACCCACGTCACCGACTACACCAACGCCTCGCGCACCATGCTCTTCAACATCCACACGCTGGAGTGGGATGCGAAGATGCTGGAGATTCTCGACGTGCCGCGCGAAATGCTGCCGGAAGTGAAGTCTTCCTCGGAAATCTACGGTCGCACCAAAAGCGGTATCGCCATCGGCGGTATCGCCGGTGACCAGCAGGCGGCGCTGTTTGGCCAAATGTGCGTAGAACCGGGCCAGGCGAAAAACACCTACGGCACCGGCTGCTTCCTGCTGATGAACACCGGCGACAAGGCGGTGAAATCCAAGCACGGCATGCTCACCACCATCGCCTGCGGCCCGCGTGGCGAAGTGGCCTACGCCCTGGAAGGCGCCGTGTTCAACGGCGGTTCCACCGTGCAATGGCTGCGTGATGAGTTGAAGATCATCGCCGATGCCACCGACACCGAATACTTCGCCGGCAAGGTCAAGGACAGCAACGGCGTGTACCTGGTGCCAGCCTTCACCGGCCTGGGCGCTCCGTACTGGGACCCGTATGCCCGTGGTGCGCTGTTCGGACTGACCCGTGGCGTACGCGTGGATCACATCATTCGTGCAGCCCTGGAGTCGATTGCCTACCAGACCCGCGACGTACTCGATGCCATGCAGCAGGATTCCGGCGAACGCCTCAAATCCCTGCGGGTAGACGGTGGCGCGGTCGCCAACAACTTCCTGATGCAGTTCCAGGCCGACATCCTCGGTACCCAGGTTGAACGCCCACAAATGCGCGAAACCACCGCGTTGGGCGCCGCCTACCTGGCCGGCCTGGCGTGCGGTTTCTGGGGCAGCCTGGACGAACTGCGTGGCAAGGCGGTAATCGAGCGTCAATTCGAACCGCAGCTGGAAGAAGCAGCGAAGGAAAAACTCTACGCCGGCTGGCAGAAAGCAGTCAGCCGCACCCGCGACTGGGAACCCCACGAAGGCGCTGAATAAGCCAAGCGCCGGACGCGCATAGGGTTGTAACTGGCAGGGAGCAGATTCCTGCGTCATCATGGGCCACTTTTTACGGCAGCCCAAAGGACGCACCATGAATCTGCCTCCCCGCCAGCAACAAATCCTCGAACTGGTTCGCGAACGCGGCTATGTGAGTATCGAGGAAATGGCGCAGCTCTTCGTTGTCACCCCGCAAACCATCCGCCGCGATATCAATCAACTGGCAGAAGCCAATCTGTTGCGCCGCTACCATGGCGGCGCAGCCTATGATTCCAGCGTTGAAAACACCGCGTACGCCATGCGTGCCGACCAGATGCGCGACGAAAAACAGCGCATCGGCGAAGCCATCGCCGCGCAAATCCCCGATCACGCCTCGCTGTTTATCAACATCGGTACCACCACCGAATCGATCGCGCGTGCGCTGCTTAACCACAGCCACCTGAAAATCATTACCAATAACCTCAACGTCGCCATGATGCTGAGTGCCAAAGACGACTTCGACGTACTCCTGACCGGCGGCAACGTGCGCCGGGATGGCGGTGTGGTAGGCCAGGCCAGCGTTGACTTCATCAACCAGTTCAAGGTCGATTTCGCCTTGGTGGGCATCAGCGGTATCGATGAAGACGGCAGCCTTCTGGACTTCGATTATCAGGAAGTACGGGTTTCCCAGGCGATCATTGCCAATGCGCGCAAGGTGATCCTGGCGGCGGACTCCAGCAAATTCGGGCGCAACGCCATGATTCGCCTGGGACCGATCAGCTTGATCGATTGTTTAGTCACCGATCAGCAGCCGGTCCCGGCACTGGTGCAACTGTTGAATCAGCACAAGATTCGACTGGAAGTGGTGTAAGCCTATACAGGGGGAGTCCTGCCCCCTGATGTTCACAAATTTTCCTTTCTTCGCCCTTCGATCAGTATTTTCAATCGAAGCGGGCTGGCTGTGCCTGCGTTTATAAGCTACCATTTTCGCAAATGAACATTTATGTTCGAATTCCAATACGAAAAAGATTGCGAGGCCAGCCGATGAACCCTTCTACCTTGCCTGCCCCACCGCTTGCCGAAGTCTATGACGTCGCCGTTATCGGTGGCGGGATCAATGGCGTCGGGATTGCAGCAGACGCAGCCGGTCGCGGTTTGTCGGTATTCCTTTGCGAAAAGGACGACCTGGCCAGCCACACTTCCTCCGCGAGCAGCAAGCTGATCCACGGTGGCCTGCGTTACCTGGAGCATTACGAATTCCGTTTGGTGCGCGAAGCCCTGGCTGAACGTGAGGTGCTGTTGGCCAAGGCCCCGCACATCGTCAAGCAGATGCGCTTTGTATTGCCCCACCGCCCGCACCTGCGTCCGGCATGGATGATTCGCGCCGGCCTGTTCCTGTATGACCATCTGGGCAAGCGGGAAAAACTCGAAGGCTCCAAGAGCCTCAAGTTCGGCCCAGACAGCCCGCTGAAAAGCGAAATCACCAAAGGCTTCGAATACTCCGATTGCTGGGTCGACGACGCCCGCCTTGTAGTACTCAACGCCATGGCTGCGCGGGAAAAGGGTGCGCACATCCACACCCAGACCCGTTGCGTCAGCGCACACCGCAGCAAAGGCCTGTGGGAAATGAACATGGAACGTGCCGACGGCAGCCTGTTCTCGATCCGCGCCCGAGCGCTGGTGAACGCCGCCGGCCCGTGGGTGGCCAAGTTCATCAAGGATGACTTGAAGCTGGATTCGCCCTACGGCATCCGTCTGATCCAGGGCAGCCACCTGATCGTACCGAAGCTGTATGAAGGCGCCCACGCGCACATCCTGCAGAACGAAGACCAGCGTATCGTCTTCACCATTCCGTACCTGAACCACCTGACCATCATCGGCACCACCGACCGCGAATACACCGGCGACCCGGCGAAAGTGGCGATTACCGAAGGTGAAACCGACTACATGCTCAAGGTGGTCAACGCGCACTTCAAGAAACAACTGAGCCGCGATGACATCGTGCACACCTATTCCGGCGTGCGCCCGCTGTGCAACGACGAGTCCGACAACCCGTCGGCCGTGACCCGCGACTACACCCTGGCGCTGTCCGGCACCTCGGGCGAGGCGCCGTTGCTGTCGGTGTTCGGCGGCAAGCTGACCACCTACCGCAAGCTGGCCGAATCGGCGATGACACAACTGGCGCCTTACTTCACGCAGATGCGCCCAAGCTGGACGGCTACAGCCACCCTGCCCGGCGGCGAAAACATGAGCACGCCAGAAGCCCTGGCCGATGCAATCCGTAGCAAATACGACTGGGTGCCGAGCGAGATTGCCCGTCGCTGGTCCACCACTTACGGCAGCCGCACCTGGCGCCTGCTGGAAGGCGTGCAATCGCTGGCGGACATGGGTGACCACCTCGGTGGCGGCCTGTACACCCGCGAAGTCGATTACCTGTGCGCTGAAGAATGGGCCACTCAGCCCCAGGACATCCTGTGGCGCCGCAGCAAATTGGGCCTGTTCACCACGCCGCAGGAGCAGGAGAACGTGCAGCGTTACCTGTCCAAGGTTGAGCACAACCGCGGCAAGATCGAAGCGGCCTGATCAGCCCGACGTAAAAAAGCCCCTGCACCGAAAGGTCCAGGGGCTTTTTCATGCCTGCAGATGACGCTGATAGCGCAGGCCCATTTCACGAATCCCGCTGAAGGCTGAGCCCAGCAACACGGGATAAGCCGCCTGCAAAAAGCCTGGCGTGGCCGTCGCGAGAGCCCGCTCCAACCATAGGCAGGCCTGCACGTCGTCGCCGTCGTGAGCCAACTCCGCAGCATGGTTGTATTGCCCGCGGAAATCCCCGGCCTCGGCTGAGCGCTGATACCACTGGCGCGCCAGTTGAACATCCTTGGGCACCACCACGCCTTCATGGTGGAACCGACCCAACAGGTTCATCGACTTGGCGTGCCCCTTGGCCGCAGCCTGGCGGAACAGTTCATATGCCGCGACAAGGTCACGCTCCACACCACGGCCACGCGTCAGCAACTGGCCGTAGTTATACAAACCCCAATCCAGCCCCAGATCGGCGGCCTTGCGGTAATGCCGCGCACTGTCTTCCAAGTCGACCTCGCAGCCCCAACCATTCTCCAGGCAGCGCCCGATCATGTTGATCGCCATGGGGTGACGCTGCCGCGCAGCGATGCGAAACCAGCTCAACCCCAGCGCCTCATCCTTCTGCACGCCACGACCGTCGAGCAGCAGCTGGGCCAGGGTCGCCTGTGCGTCGGCATCTCCCAGCTGTGCCGCATGCATCACCCAGCGCACATAGGCACGCGGGTTATCACCGATATCCGAGGGCTCGCTGCCTGGCTGTGCGCTCTGCATTCCTGCCCCGAGTAGCGATCAAGGACCGCAAAAAGTTTCATGATTTATTTGGTTACAAAGTATTACATTTGAGATCGCTTATCAATTACGATCGCATCTCACTAACACCAACAAGAGATTACTCAATGGCTACCGGCATCAGTTCTGCCCCCCTCTCATCGCGGCATTTGCTCGCGTCGGCAGTGGGCCTGGCAGTGGCTGCGCAAGGAGGATTCAGTTACGCGGCGGAGCCCGCACCAGAAGACAACACAGGGGTCATCCAACTCGGCGCGACCAGCATCGAAGGCCAGGCCCCGAGCCAGAGCGTCTACAACCCTGTGGCGCCTTCTTCCCCCAAGTACACCGAGGCCCTGCGCGACACGCCGCAGACCATCACGGTGGTGCCCAAGGAAGTCATTCATGACCAGAACCTGCTGACCCTGCGCGACGTGCTCAGCACCGTGCCGGGGATCACCTTCGGGGCCGGCGAAGGCGGCAGCGGGTATGGCGACAGCATCAACCTGCGCGGCTTCTCCGCCAGCGGCGACATCTACGTAGACGGCGTGCGTGACAGCGCGCAGTACAGCCGAACCGACCCGTTCAACCTGGAGCAGGTCGAAGTCGTCAGCGGCGCAAGTTCGGTGTATTCCGGCTCCGGCGCGGTCGGTGGCACCATCAACCTGGTGAGCAAACAGCCGGAATTACGCGACAAAACCACCATCAGTGCGGGCATCGGCACCGATAACTACAAGCGCACCACCCTGGACACCAACCAGACGCTGAACGACACCACCGCGTTCCGCCTGAACCTGATGGCCCATGGTAACGACGTGCCTGGCCGCGATTATGAAGATTACGAACGCTGGGGCATCGCGCCCTCCATCGCGTTTGGCCTGGGCACGCCGACACGCGTCACCGTCAGTTACGAGCACCAGAAAGACAACAACACGCCGCAGTACGGCATCCCGATCTACAACGGCAAGCCCATGCCGGGCGTGGGTTGGAGCGACTACTACGGCTACCACAACATCAATGACCAGCAAATCACCTCGGACTCGTTCAGCCTGAAGCTCGAACACGACTTCAACGACGCCGTCTCGGTGCGCAACTTCACCCGCGTCGAGCGGGTGCGCCAGGACCTGCGCGCTTCCGGCCCCGAAGGTGCATTGACCGGCTGCCTGGCCAGCGGCACCCAGATCACCGGCGCCCCTTGCGCCGCAGGCCTGCAGCCAGGCTACTTCCAGCCAAGCGGCGGCTCACTGGGTAACGAGCGCAACACCCAGAACAAGATGTTCACCAACCAGACCGACGTCACCAGCCACTTCAGCACCGGGTTCATCGACCACACGCTGGTGACCGGCATCGCCATCAGCCGCGAGGAATACGAGGCGGATACCGGTAAATGGCTGACCAACGCCAACGGCAGCACCATCGTCCCACCACCGGTCAGCTACAGCGACCCGAACTCCGAATGGTCCGGCCCCGTCAACTTCACCCGGGCCGCCCACATTGACGGCGCGCTGAACAACCGCGCCGCCTATGCCTTCGACACGCTCAAGCTCAACCCACAGTGGGAAATCAACGGCGGCCTGCGTTACGAGCACAACGCCGGCAGCTCGGTGACCAATGCCTATTCCAGCACTGGCGTGGAAACGCCCGGCACTCGCTACGGCCAGGCGGATGACCTGACCTCCTACCGCCTGGCGCTGGTCTACAAACCGGTGGAAAACGGCAGCTTCTATATCGCCTACGGCAACAGCAAGACGCCGTCCCAGGCCAGCGTCAATGGGGGTTGCTACACCCCGGCCAAAAGCTCAGGCATCGCCACCAACAACTGCGATGTTTCCCCGGAAACCGCCGTCAGCTATGAGATCGGCACCAAATGGGACCTGCTCGACAATGCCCTCTCGCTGACGGGCGCGATCTTCCGCAATGACCGCACCAACTATAAAGTCGCCGACAATGACCCGAGCAACCTGAGCGGCACCCAGACCCTCGACGGCAAGGCACGTGCAGACGGTGTGGCGCTGGGCCTGAGCGGCCAACTTACTGACCGCTGGAAAGTCTTCGCCAACTACACCTACCTGAACACTCGTGTGCTGCGCAGCGCCAGCGATTACACCCTGGCGACCACCGGCATCGACGTGCAGAAAGGCGAGCCGCTGACCTTCACCCCCAAACATGCAACCAGCATCTGGACGGTGTACGACCTGCCCTACGACTTCCAGGTGGGCTACGGCATTACGGCGCAAACCAAGCAGTACCTGGTCAGCGCGGCCAACTCGCCGACTTCCCCCGGCTATGCGGTGCAGCGTGCGATGCTCGGTTACAAGGTCAACAAACAGTTGAACCTGCAGTTGAACGTCAACAACCTGTTCGACAAGGAGTACCTCACCCGTATCCGCAACAACGGTTGGGCAGTGCCCGGCGATGGCCGCGCGGCAGTGGTGTCGGCCGACTACACGTTCTGACAGAGCCACACCCAAAAGCCCCGGGAGCCACACTCTCGGGGCTTTTTCATGGGCGATACAGGCCCACGCCGCCATTCGGTTTTCCGAACGCCATAGCTCAACCTATTCGGTTTGCCGGACCAAAACAGGAGAAAAAACCCGTAACACAAAGTTAATCTCTATATAAATCATATGGTTAACCTTTTATTTCTGGTCTGGCACGACTCATGCTCTACACTCGTAGGCGATTGCCTGAGGCGCCTCAGGAGCCGTCACAGGCTTTCGCAGTACTGTTTATATAAAAACGTGGCCGTCCCAACCGGTCTCATAAAAAAAACAAATGTCGAGGAAGTATTGATGCGCATCGTTCCCCATATCCTGGGCGCAGCTATCGCTGCTGCTCTGATCAGCACTCCAGTTTTCGCCGCCGAACTCACCGGCACACTGAAGAAAATCAACGACTCCGGCACGATCACTCTCGCTCACCGCGACAGCTCCATTCCGTTTTCCTATATCGCGGATGGTTCGGGCAAACCCGTGGGCTACTCCCACGACATTCAGCTGGCTATCGTTGAAGCCCTGAAAAAAGACCTGAACAAACCCGACCTGAAGACCAAGTACAACCTGGTCACCTCGCAAACCCGTATCCCGCTGATCCAGAACGGCACCGCGGATATCGAGTGCGGCTCCACCACCAACAACGCCGAGCGCGCCCAGCAGGTTGACTTCACCGTCAATATCTTCGAAATCGGCACCCGCCTGCTGGTCAAGAAAGACAAGGAAGGCAAGCCGTCCTACAGCGATTTCGCCGACCTGAAAGGCAAGAACGTCGTGACCACCGCCGGCACCACGTCCGAGCGCATCATCAAGGCGATGAACGCCGACAAGCAGATGGGCATGAACGTCATCTCCGCCAAGGACCACGGCGAATCCTTCCAGATGCTGGAAAGCGGCCGCGCCGTTGCCTTCATGATGGACGACGCGCTGCTGGCCGGTGAAGAAGCCAAGGCCAAGAAGCCGGACGACTGGGTCATCACCGGTACTCCACAGTCCTTCGAAGCCTACGCCTGCATGGTTCGCAAAGACGACCCAGCCTTCAAGAAGGCCGTGGATGATGCGATCGTCGGCCTGTACAAGTCCGGCGAGATCAACAAGATCTACAGCAAGTGGTTCGAGAGCCCGATTCCACCAAAAGGCCTGAACCTCAACTTCCCGATGAGCGACAAGGTCAAGGATCTGATCGCCAACCCAAGCGACAAGCCAGCGCCTGACGTAAAAATCTGATACCTGACTAAGCTTATGTCCTGAGGGAGCCAACCCTCCCTCAGGCGTCTGTTGCTACCTGCTGGCTTTAATTTTGGAACACTCGACCTGGCGGTTTTCGAGCCGATCGCGTGTGCCTGGCGTTCACCGTCGGGCGGGAAAGGATCTTCCCCAAGCGGGTGCTTGTACATCGATCGATCTCGAGGGGAGACCCTAATGAATTACAACTGGGACTGGGGCGTGTTCTTCAAGTCCACCGGCGTGGGCAGCGAGACTTATCTCGACTGGTACATCGCCGGCTTGGGCTGGACCATTGCCATCGCCGTCGTGGCATGGATCATCGCCTTGCTGCTGGGGTCCATTCTGGGCGTCATGCGCACCGTGCCAAACCGCATCGTATCGGGCATCGCGACCTGCTACGTGGAACTGTTTCGCAACGTACCGCTGCTGGTTCAGCTGTTCATCTGGTATTTCCTGATACCCGACCTGCTGCCGCAGAACCTGCAGGACTGGTACAAACAAGACCTCAACCCGACCACCTCGGCCTACCTGAGCGTTGTGGTGTGCCTGGGCCTGTTCACCGCTGCCCGGGTGTGCGAACAAGTGCGTACCGGCATCCAGGCGCTGCCACGGGGCCAGGAATCCGCCGCACGCGCCATGGGCTTCAAGCTGCCGCAGATCTACTGGAACGTGCTGCTGCCCCAGGCCTACCGGATCATCATTCCGCCGCTTACCTCGGAATTCCTCAACGTCTTCAAGAACTCCTCCGTGGCGTCCCTGATCGGCTTGATGGAACTGCTGGCGCAAACCAAACAGACCGCCGAGTTCTCGGCCAACCTGTTCGAGGCCTTCACCCTGGCCACGCTGATCTATTTCACCCTGAACATGAGCCTGATGCTGCTGATGCGCGTGATCGA
Source organism: Pseudomonas sp. D8002 (assembly GCF_013385695.1). Lineage (NCBI taxonomy): Bacteria > Pseudomonadati > Pseudomonadota > Gammaproteobacteria > Pseudomonadales > Pseudomonadaceae > Pseudomonas > Pseudomonas sp. D8002. The sequence goes on along the minus strand of NZ_JACAPM010000014.1, from coordinate 5,167 downwards.
GAAGAAAGTCGCCGTGCCCGGCCTGATCTCCGTGGGGGGTAAATAATGGACTTCGATTTCAGCGGCATCATCCCCGCCATCCCGGGCCTGTGGAACGGCATGGTCATGACCTTGCAGTTGATGGTCATGGGCGTGGTCGGCGGCATCATCCTGGGTACGATCCTCGCGCTGATGCGCCTGTCGTCCAGCAAATTGCTGTCGCGCCTGGCCGGCGCCTACGTGAACTACTTCCGCTCGATCCCGCTGCTGCTGGTGATCACCTGGTTCTACCTGGCGGTGCCGTTCGTGCTGCGCTGGATCACCGGCGAAGACACCCCGATCGGTGCGTTCACCTCCTGCGTCGTGGCCTTCATGATGTTCGAGGCGGCGTACTTCTGCGAAATCGTGCGGGCCGGCGTGCAGTCGATCCCCAAGGGCCAGATGGCCGCGGCGCAAGCGATGGGCATGACCTACGGCCAGACCATGCGCCTGATCATCCTGCCCCAGGCGTTCCGCAAGATGACCCCGTTGCTGCTGCAACAGTCGATCATCCTGTTCCAGGACACCTCGCTGGTCTACACCGTGGGCCTGGTGGACTTCCTCAACTCCGCCCGTTCCAACGGCGACATCATCGGCCGCTCCAATGAGTTCCTGATCTTCGCCGGTGTCGTCTACTTCATCATCAGCTTTTCCGCCTCGCTGCTGGTCAAGCGTCTGCAAAAAAGGTTTGCCGTATGATCTCTATCAAGAATATCAACAAGTGGTATGGCGACTTCCAGGTGCTGACCGATTGCAGCACCGAGGTTAAAAAAGGCGAAGTGATCGTGGTGTGCGGGCCGTCCGGCTCGGGCAAATCGACCCTGATCAAGTGCGTCAACGCCCTGGAACCGTTCCAGAAAGGCGACGTGGTGGTCGATGGCACCTCCATTGCCGACCCGAAGACCAACCTGCCGAAACTGCGCTCGCGCGTTGGCATGGTGTTCCAGCACTTCGAGCTGTTTCCGCACCTGACCATCACCGAAAACCTGACCATCGCGCAGATCAAGGTATTGGGCCGCAGCAAGGAAGAAGCCACCAAGAAGGGCCTGCAACTGCTGGAGCGCGTCGGCCTGTCGGCTCACGCCCACAAGCACCCGGGCCAGCTTTCCGGCGGCCAGCAACAGCGTGTGGCAATTGCCCGTGCGCTGGCGATGGACCCGATCGTCATGCTGTTCGACGAACCGACCTCGGCCCTCGACCCGGAAATGGTCAACGAAGTGCTCGACGTGATGGTGCAGTTGGCCCAGGAAGGCATGACCATGATGTGCGTGACCCACGAAATGGGTTTCGCCCGCAAGGTAGCCGACCGGGTGATCTTCATGGACGCCGGCAAGATCATCGAAGACTGCCCGAAAGAGGAATTCTTCGGCGACATCAGCGCCCGCTCCGAGCGTGCGCAGCACTTCCTCGAGAAAATCCTGCAGCACTAAGCACTGCCCTGTTGTGGTGGGTCGGGCAACCCCACTCACCACAACTGGTTGACCCAAGGCATCTGTGATGAAATGCGACCCCAACCTCTTTCGCGCCGCGCCGCCATCACTTGCCGTGAAGCCTCGTCTGATTCGCCAATTGTTCCTGCCGCCGCTGATCATCGCCCTGATGATCGGACTGGGTTACGTCGGCTTCTGGATCAGCGAGTTCTATGGGATCCGCACCCTCAGCGATACCGGCGAACGCCAACTGGAATTGCACGCCCGCACCGTCGAGAGCGAACTCAGCAAATACACCTACCTGCCCAGTCTCCTGGAGCTGGAATCCAGCGTCTCCAGGCTGTTGGCCGACCCGAATCAAGAAACCCGCAAAACCGTCAACGACTACCTCGAAGGCCTGAACCGGCGCAGTCGCAGCCGGGCGATCTACGTGATGGACACCACCGGCCGTGTGCTGGCGACCAGCAACTGGCGCGATGCCGACAGTTACCAGGGTGAAGACCTGTCCTTCCGTGCCTATTTCCAGAATGCCGTGCGCGGCCAGCCCGGCCGGTTCTACGGCATCGGCAGCACCAACGGCGAACCCGGCTATTACCTGGCCCATGGTCTGGAAGAGCACGGCAAGATCATCGGCGTCGCCGTGGTCAAGGTACGCCTGGAAGCGCTGGAAGAGCGCTGGCAGCGGGCGCGCCTGGAGGCCTTCGTCAGTGACGAGAATGGCATCATCATTCTCTCCAGCGACCCGGCCCGTCGCCTCAAGTCCGTGCGGCCATTGAGCGATGACACCAAGGACCGCCTTGCCCACAGCCTGCAATACTACTGGGCGACGCTCAACGAGCTGGAACCACTGGCCCGCGAGCGCCTCAACGAAGGCACCGAGAAGTTGACCTTCCCGGCCAACAGCGAAGTGGTGGCCGACGAGCATGAGGTCAGCTACCTGGCCCAGACCCGCCCGCTGAACGACACCCCCTGGAATTTCACCCTGCTCACCCCGCTGAACGACCTGCGCCGGGCCGCCATCAACCAGGGCATACTGGTGGCCGTAGCCTTTGCGCTGGTGGCATTCCTGCTGATTGCCTGGAACGAGCGCCGCAAGGTGATTGCCACCCGCCTCGCCGCCCGGGAAGCCCTGCAGGAAGCCAATAACCAGCTGGAGCGACGGATTGCCGAACGCACCACCGACCTGCGGGCCAGCAACGAGCGGCTCAAGAGCCAGATTCGCGAGCGGCGCCAGGCCGAGGAAACCTTGCGCCGGGCCCAGGACGAACTGGTGCAGGCCGGCAAACTCGCGGCCATCGGCCAGATGTCCACCAGCATCGCCCATGAATTGAACCAGCCACTGGCCGCCCTGCGTACCCTGTCGGGCAACACCGTGCGCTTCCTTGAGCGTGGGGCGCTGGACACCGCCAGTGCCAACCTCAAGACCATCAACGAACTGATCGACCGCATGGGTCGCATCACCGCCAGCCTGCGCTCCTTTGCCCGGCGTGGCGATGACCAGGGCGAAGCCAATCTGGGCAAGGCGGTGGACGCTACGTTCCAGATCCTCGGCAGTCGCCTGGAGACCCTGCCGCTGACGGTGCACCGCCACTTCAGCAGCGCGCAGTTGCAGATCGACCAGACACGCCTGGAGCAGATCCTGGTCAACCTGATGGGCAACGCCCTGGACGCGATGCAGGCGCAACCGGCCCCCGAACTGTGGCTGGAAGGCGACATCGCCGACGGCAAATATCGCCTGCGGGTGCGCGATAACGGCCACGGGATTGATCCCGAGACCCGCAAGCATTTGTTCGAACCGTTCTTTACCACCAAACCCGGCGAACAAGGCCTGGGCCTCGGCCTGACGCTGTCGGCCAGCCTCGCGGCGGCGACCGGCGGCAACCTCGCCGTCGAGCATCCGGCCAGCGGTGGTACTGCCTTTGTCCTGAGTTTGCCGCTGGCGAGCCCTCAACAAGTCGAGTCGAAATGAACGCAGAAAAAACCACCGACCTGACCGTCCTGATCGTCGAAGACGACCCCCATGTATTGCTCGGCTGCCAGCAAGCCCTGGCCCTGGAAGACATTCCCAGCGTGGGCGTGGGCAGTGCCGAAGAGGCCCTGACCCTCGTCGGTGAAAACTTCGCCGGCATCGTCATCAGCGATATTCGCCTGCCGGGCATCGACGGCCTGGAGTTGCTGACCCGGCTCAAGGCCCTGGATAAAAGCCTGCCGGTGGTGCTGATCACCGGCCACGGCGATATCTCCATGGCCGTGGGCGCGATGCGCAACGGCGCCTATGACTTCATGGAGAAACCCTTCTCTCCCGAGCGCCTGGTGGACGTAGCCCGCCGCGCCCTGGAACAACGCGGTTTGGCCCGGGAAGTCTGGTCGCTGCGCCGGCAACTGGCCGAGCGCGATTCGCTGGAAGGCCGGATCATCGGTCGCTCCCCGGCCATGCAGAACCTGCGGGAATTGATCGCCAACGTCGCCGACACCTCGGCCAACGTGTTGATCGAGGGCGAGACCGGCACCGGCAAGGAATTGGTCGCGCGCTGCCTGCACGATTTCAGCCGGCGCCACTCCCACCAGTTCGTCGCCTTGAACTGCGGCGGCCTGCCGGAGAACCTGTTCGAAAGCGAAATCTTCGGCCACGAAGCCAACGCGTTCACCGGTGCCGGCAAGCGCCGCATCGGCAAGATCGAACACGCCCACGAAGGCACGCTGTTCCTCGACGAAGTGGAAAGCATGCCGATGAACCTGCAGATCAAGCTGCTGCGGGTGTTGCAGGAACGCACCCTGGAACGCCTGGGCTCGAACCAGAGCGTGGCGGTGGATTGCCGGGTGATCGCCGCGACCAAGTCCGACCTCGACGACCTGAGCCGCGCCAACCAGTTTCGCAGCGACCTGTACTACCGCCTCAACGTGGTGACCCTGGAACTGCCGCCGCTGCGTGAACGCCGCGAAGACATCCTGCAGTTGTTCGAACACTTCCTGCAGCAGTCGTCGCTGCGTTTCGACCGCACCGCGCCGGACCTCGACAACCAGACCCTGTCCAGCCTGATGAGCCATGACTGGCCGGGCAACGTGCGTGAACTGCGCAACGTGGCCGAGCGGTTTGCCCTCGGTTTGCCGGCGTTCAAGAAGAGCGGCGCCAGCAGCGGCAACCATGGGCTGGCCTTTACCGAAGCGGTGGAGGCGTTCGAGCGCAACCTGCTCAACGATGCCTTGCAACGCAGCGGCGGCAACCTGACCCAGGCCAGCCAGGAACTGGGGATGGCCAAGACCACGTTGTTCGATAAGGTCAAGAAGTACGGGCTGAGCCACTAGGAGCGCATTGTGGATTTATTGTTGAAGGCGGCATTGGGCGCGGGGGTGGTGTTGATTCTGGCGGCGCTGGCCAAGACCAAGAACTACTACATTGCAGGGTTGGTGCCGCTGTTTCCGACGTTCGCGTTGATTGCGCATTACATTGTCGGCAAGGGTCGGTCGGTGGAGGATTTGAAGACCACCATCGTGTTCGGGATGTGGTCGATCATTCCGTACTTTGTGTACCTGGCGACGTTGTATGTGATGGTTGACCGGATGCGTCTGGAGGCTTCGCTGGCGGTGGCGGCGGTGGCGTGGTTGATGGCGGCTACGATTTTGGTCAGCGTTTGGGTTCGCATGCACGCCTGACATGTGGAGCCGAATGAGTGTGTTTGTCCATTTTTTAGGTAACGGCTGATATTGGTTCCGCTCTT
>NZ_JACAPM010000013.1:147775-242927 GCF_013385695.1 Pseudomonas sp. D8002 | reverse complement strand
AACCATAAGCCGCCGTTACCGAAGAAACGGATATGTACTCGGTCCCCCTCCCTCAGGCCACTTTTCCAGCCGCCTGGCGCTCCCGCTCAGCCACCAACTGCCGAGTCAGCGGAATCAGCCTCTTCCCGTAATCAATAGCATCATTCAGCGGATCAAACCCACGAATCAAAAAGGTCGTGATACCCAGGTCGTAATAGTCGAGCAGAGCCTCGGCCACCTGATCCGCAGTACCCACCAAAGAAGTAGAGTTACCCTGGGCCCCCAGCAACCCCGCAATCCCGGTCCACAACCGCTTATCCAACCGCGACCCCTGGGCCGCCGCCGCCAACAGCCGCCGCGACCCCTCATTCGGCGGTTCACGCCTCACAAACCCATTCTTCTGCGCCAGCGCCGTCGCCTGCTCCAGAATGCTATCCGCACGCTCCCAAGCCAGCGCTTCCGTCTCTGCCAGAATCGGCCGCAACGACAAACTGAAGCGAACCGTACGCCCATGCCTGGCCGCCTCAGCCCGCACCTGGGTGACCACTTCCTTCACCTGCTCGTAGGTCTCACCCCACAGCGCATACACATCCGCATGCTTGCCCGCCACCGCAATGGCCGCCGCTGAAGACCCGCCAAAATACAACGGTATATGCGGCTGCTGCGGCGACTTCACCGTCGAAAACGCACCCTCGTACCGGTAGTAAGTGCCGTGATGGTCGAAGGGCTTTTCACTGGTCCATTCCTGCCGCACCACGCTCAAGTACTCGTCGGTGCGCGCATAACGCTCATCCTTGTCGATATGACTGCCATCGGCCCGCAGTTCACGGTCGTCGCCGCCGGTGATGATGTGCACCGCGGTGCGCCCGCCGTTGAACACATCCAGCGTGGCGAACTGCCGCGCAGCGAGGGTGGGTTGGACGAAGCCGGGCCGGTGGGCAATCAGGAACTGCAGCTTTTTCGTCACGCTGGCCGCATGGGCAGCGATCAACGTACTGTCCGGGCTGTTGGAATGGAAGGCCACCAGCGCGCGGTCGAAGCCGGCCTCCTCGTGGGCGCGGGCCACGGTCTCCACGTAATCGGGCTGCAAGGTCGGGCCGCTGCGAGGGTGGATCTCGGAGGCGTGGTGGCCGCCGATATAGCCGATAAATTCGATGCTCATGGTCAGTCCTTGTTGAGGGCAGGAATAAAGCTGCTATCGAAAATAGGGGCCGCACCCGGGCCTGTAAAATGCCGATTGGTTCTATCCTAATTATAAAAATACAGAATCATATTTTTATATCGTTATCAGTAATACGCATTTTAATCGTATTAGGTTATTCCCAAATAGAATTTCACTGAGGTTTTTTATGCGAATAGCATGAAACCGCAGCGGCGCTCCTGGCCGTGTTCTTGATGAGGAAGGAAGCCCGATGACTGAAAAGTCCCTTAACGCCAGTTCGTTTTCCGTCGACAAGGCCGAGGGTCAAGCCGGCGTTGCGTCCCGCTTGATTCCGCGCTGGCTGCGCAACTGGCGCACCCCCGATGTGTTGCTGCGGCTGGTCAGCCCGATTGTGTTGCTGTTGCTGTGGGAACTGGCCTCCGAGCTGGGCTTGATCCCGGCACGGATCATCGCCGCGCCGTCTCAGATTGGCGGCACCCTGTGGGCAATGATCGTCTCCGGAGAGCTGGGCAAGCACCTGCTGGTGTCCCTGCAACGGGCGCTGCTGGGCTTGAGCATCGGCGTGAGTATCGGGGTGGTGGCCGCGTTGATCACCGGCCTGTCGAAGCGCGGCGAGGTAATCCTCGACTCACCGATGCAGATGCTGCGCACCATTCCTTCCCTGGCTCTGGTGCCGTTGTTCATCCTCTGGTTTGGCATCGGCGAGTTCACCAAGATCGCACTTATCGTGACCGGCACCACCTTTCCGGTGTACCTCAACCTGTTCGCCGGCATCCGCAACATCGACCCCAAACTGATCGAGGCCGCCAACACCCTCGGCCTCAACCGTCGCGAGCTGATCTGGCACGTGATCCTGCCGGGCTCGTTGCCTTCGTTTTTTGTCGGCCTGCGCTATTCCCTGGGCATCTCCTGGCTGGCCCTGGTGTTTGTCGAGCAAATCAACACCACCGCCGGTATCGGCTACCTGGCCAGTGATGCGCGGGACTTCATGCGCACCGACGTGATCGTGATCTGCCTGTTGATCTATAGCGTGCTGGGCCTGCTGATCGACGGCTTGATCCGCACCCTGGAACGTTTTGCCCTGGCCTGGCGCCCATCGTTTGTGAGGAACTGACATGTCGATTCTCGAAGCTTCAACAGCACCGGTGCAGTTGCGCAATGTGGTGCGCCAGTTCGGCCAGCAGCGGGTCATCGACGGCCTGGACCTGGATATCGCCCCGGGGGAGTTCGTTGCGTTGCTGGGCGCCAGCGGGTCCGGCAAGACCACTTTGCTGCGCAGCCTCGCGGGCCTGGACAGCATCGACAGCGGCCAGTTGCGCGTGCCCAAGGCCCGGGCGGCGGTGTTCCAGGAGCCGCGCCTGATGCCGTGGAAGCGCGCCTGGAAAAACGTGATTCTCGGCCTGCGGGTTCCCGACGCCAAGGCCCGTGCGGTGCAGGCGTTGACGGAAGTCGGGCTGGCCCATCGGCTGGAGGCGTACCCGGCGACCCTCTCCGGCGGCGAGGCCCAGCGCGTGGCATTGGCCCGCGGCCTGGTGCGCGAGCCCAAGCTGCTGTTGCTCGACGAACCCTTCGCCGCGCTGGATGCGCTGACCCGCATCAAGATGCATCGCCTGATCATCGAGCTCTGGCGCAAACACACGCCGGCCGTGTTGCTGGTGACCCACGACGTCGACGAAGCGATCCTGCTGGCCGACCGCGTGATCGTGCTGGCGGAGGGCAAGATTGCCGAGCAACTGCGCATCGACCTGCCCCGTGCACGGGATACCGGCCAGGACGGTTTCCAGGCGATTCGCGCGCGCTTGCTGAGCCTGTTGGGGGTTGAAGTGGACGCCCCGGCCGCCCAGCCTGCGAACGCCAGCGTCAGGCGGTTTGCCCATGGTTGAATTCAGAACCCTTTGCCTGTTGGCGGCTGCACTGCTGATGGGCGGCTGCGACAAAGCCGCTGAAGCGCCGAAGTCTGCATCGGATCTGTCGGGTGTGACCTTGATCCTCGGTGACCAGGCCAAGGGCTTGCGTACGGTGGTGGAGGCCGCCCACGCCCTGGATGGCATCGACTACAAGGTCCAGTGGGCCAACTTCCAGGGCGCCGCGCCGCTGTTCGAAGCCTTGCGCGCCGGCGCCGTGGACCTCGGCCCGGCCGGGGATACACCGGTGCTGGCGGCTGCCACCGGAGGCACGCCGCTGCGTATCGTTGCGGTGCGCCGCAGTCAGGCGCGCAGCATTGCGATCCTGGTGCCGCCCGATTCACCGATCCACAGCGTGGCCGATCTGAAAGGACGCAATGTGGTGGTGTCGTCAGCCCGTGGGAGCATTTCCCAGTACCTGCTGATCCGCGCCCTGGCGAATGCCGGCGTGGATGAAAAGGACGTCAACGTCGGCTTCGTGCTGCCCACCGATGCATTACCTGCGTTCAACGCCGGCAAGATCGAAGCCTGGGCGACCTTCGGGGTGTACCAGGCGTTCGCCGAACAGCAGGGCGCGCGGGTGCTGATCAGCGGGGAGGGCATCAATACCGGCCTGACGTTTATTACCGCGTCCGATGAAGTGCTCAGCGACCCGCTCAAGCGCCAGGCGTTGCGTGACGTTTTGCAGCGGTTCGCCAAGGCTTTTGAATGGGCGCAGCAGAACCCCGAGGAATACGCACGGGTGTTTGCCACGGTCAACGATATCCCGCTCAAGGTTTCACAGTTGCTGCGCACATGGGGTGATGAGTCGCTGCTGCCGGTAGAGGAGCGGGATGTGCAGGCGTTGCAGCAGGTGGATGATTTGTTTGTGGAAAAGAAGATTTTCCCGCACCGGGTAGAGGTACGGAAACTGACGGATACCGAGGTGTTTTCGCCGCAATCGCTGGCTGGCGCGCCCTGAAGTCGTTGTGTTTTGCCCGGACCTGAGGTCTCATGGGTCCGGGAAAAACTTGCGGGTAGGGAACAGCACTTGATACGGGAAGAACTGGCGCAATATGGCGGTATCACCGTCATGATTCCGGCCGCAGTGGTGATCGCCGTCTGGCTCTGGTATTCCCGGCCCCAGGCGGTCAAGTGGTGGCTGATGACCATCGCCTGCACCTATTCCATCGTGGCGTTCAGCAAGTTGCTGTTCAAGGGCTGGGGCGTGGCGCTCCAGCAGCTGGATATTGCGGTGCTCAGCGGTCACGCCATGAATACGTCGTTGATGGTGCCCGTGGCGATGAGCCTGGTGGCGCGCCGGGTCAACCCCGAGTGGCGCTGGCCCGCAGCTATCGCCGGGATGTTTATCGCCGGCTGGTTCAGTGCCTATTGCGTGGCACCCTATATTCACCCACTCAACGAAGCACTGGCCGGTGGCTTTTTGGGCGGCATGGCGGCACTGGCGTTTCTATGGCGCCTTGAGGTGGTTGAAGTGCGGGTTTCCCCATCGTTGATCGGTGGGGGAATGGTGATCCTGTTGTTAAGTGCGATGGCACCCAAGTACAACGCCGAGAAGCTGCTCAACCATGTGGCAGTGGCCGTATCAGGTGCCGACCAGGCCCATCAGGAGCCTTCCTGGCGGGCCTCTTCCATGCAGTTGAACGCCGAGTAAGTGGCCAGGTCCAGGGCCAGGTTACTTTCCACCAGCAGCTCCAGCAGGACCGTCTGGCAATTGAAGCGCCGGGCATCGCCACGGCGCTGCGAACGCTTCATCTGCTTGAACAACGTGTCGGTTATGTCCTGCGGTGAGTTGCCGCGCAACTGATCCAGCCAGTGGGACATGATCCGGGTGTTGTGCGCATATTGCTCCGCCGGCAGTTGTTCGTGCGGTGCCAGGCCCACGAAACCTTCAAACGTGTTCGTCAGCCTTTTCAAGGCGTAGGCCCGTTTCAGATCCTCATAAATGCTCATGGCCGCTCCTCGGTGCAGGAAATATTCGCCAATAGTTCGGCCGTCTTCATTTGCATCAGGTGGCTGTCGCCGCGGCTCTCCACGCACAGGCAGATGGACAGGGGATTGCTCACCTGCAACTTGAAGCGCCAGTCGGCAAACACCATTGAAAGCCCGGTACAGGATTCGTCACTGTCCAGGGAATGGCCGGCGTATAACACCTGCATGCGTTCTACAACGGTGGTTGAACTATTAACCTTGACGTGAATGTTTCCCGAAGAAGGAAACAGGCCGATACGCTCTACCAATAGCTTTGAACTTTTCATGGCCGTCCCTCGCTGTTAATTCACGTATTACTTTATTCTCAAGAGGTGAAAAAGTAAGCGGATGTTATTTTTAGTCTGTTATTAAGTTGAATGTTATTTCTTGTCTGTTCAGCGCCGCTATCAGTCACTTCTTTGCACTCGGCTGATTTCTGCCAATGGCAAGTTGATGCGTTGTTCCCGTTGCAGGAAGTTCATCAGCAACACCACACGTTCCTCACCGTCCATGGCCAGGAAGACCGCTTCAAGTTCGGCAAACGGCCCTTCATTGATGCGCACGCTTTCGCCGGGCTGCAACAGGGCGCTCACCACGGCCTGGTGGTCGCGCTCCTGGAGTTCGTCCACCAGCGTGTCGCTGATGGGCAACGGGTGCGCGCCGAATGCCACCACCCGCGACACACCGCGGGTCGAGCGCAGTGAGCTCCAGCTGTCCTGCTGGCTCATTTGAATAAACAGATAGCCTGGAAACAACGATTCACGGGTGGTCCTGCGCTGGCCCTTCAACAGCCGTTCGCGTTTATAGGTAGACCGGAAGCAGGTATAGCCCTGGCGCTGGAGGTGCTCCTCGGCGCGCTCGTCCTGCCGGGATTTGCACTGGACCAGGTACCAGGCTTTGTTGGCATTTGCGCTCATGGGCGTTCCTCTTCCTATATAGGGCGATACGTGACAAGGCTGTAATTTAAAGCCGATGGGAGTGACGAAGTAATGAATGTTATAAATTGTCGGTTTGAAGGCGGTGGTTGTTATTTTTCGTCCGGAGATAATTTTGGGGGAAGTAAGGGTTACGTGTTAATAAATACTGCCGTGAAGTAATGAAGTTGAAGATGTTGCGTCATGGGGTAATGGATGGCCCGGGGATAGTGCCTTGTTTAAAAGAGTGTTGATTGTCTGTATTGGCAATATTTGCCGTAGTCCCACCGCGGAAAGTCTTTTGCGTGGCGCACTCCCGTGCTCCGATATCAAGATCAGTTCTGCAGGTATTGCCGCGTTGGTCGGCAAGCCGATTGAAACCACCGCCCGTGCGGTACTCGAAGCCCACGGTCATCCGGCCGACAAGCACCAGGCCACCCAGTTGGCGCCACAGGCGATCAGTGAAGCCGACCTGATCCTGGTCATGGAACGACAGCACATCAATGCCGTACTCAGCATGGCGCCCGAGGCACGAGGCAAGGTCTTGCTGCTGGGCAAATGGCAAAACGAGCGAGAGATCAGCGACCCGTACCGTCAAGGCAAGGCCGCGTTTGTGCACGCTTATGCGTTGATCGAAGAAGCTGTAAACGCATGGGCGCAGCGTCTTGCACGCTGATCGCCACTCCTTTTTGAATCGAAATAAAGGCTAAGAATCCGACTTATGCAGCAAACGCCAGCAGTCACCGTACAGGAAGACGATAACGGGGAGATTGATCTCCTCGGTCTGTTTGGAACACTGATCGACCATAAATGGCTGATCGCTGCGGTGACCGGTGCCTTTATGGTCACTGGCGCCGCCTATGCGGTGCTGGCAACCCCGGTCTACCAGGCGAATGCCCTGCTGCAGGTCGAAGCGAAAAAGAACGACTTGCTGGGCTTCTCGGACATCGGCGGGATGCTGGGCAAGGAGTCGCCGTCGGCCACCGAGATCGAGCTGATCCAGTCCCGCTACGTGATTGGCAAAACCGTCGACAACCTGAAACTCGATATCGTCGTACAGCCGATGTACTTCCCGGTGGTGGGTGAGTTCCTGGCGCGCCGCTTCCAGAAGGCCAACCCCGGTGCAGTCGCCGAGCCGCTGCTGGGCCTGGACAGCTTCGCCTGGGGCGGCGAGTCGCTGAAGATCTTCAAGCTGGACCTGCCCGACGGGCAATTGGGCAAGAAGCTGACCCTGACCGTGGGTGAAAACGCGCACTACACCCTGGTGGATGAAGATGACCAGGTGCTGGCGGCCGGCGAGGCCGGGCAGCCGTTCGAGCAAAATGGCGTGGCATTCCAGATTGAAGAACTGCGCGCCAAGCCCGGCACGCGTTTCCGGGTGATCCGCAATGCGCGACTGACCAGCATCCTCGACTATCAGGAGAACCTGGATGTGGTCGAGCGAGGGAAGGAGTCGGGCATGATCGGCCTGGCGCTGGAAAGCACCGAGCCGGACCAGGCGATCAAAATCCTCAATCAGATCGCGGCGATCTACGTGCGGCAGAACGTGGAGCGCACCTCGGCTGAGGCGGCGCAAAGCCTGGCGTTTCTCAAGGAGCAACTGCCGGAGGTCAAGAAGGACCTGGAAAAAGCCGGGAAGGCCTTGAATGAATACCAGACCCGCAGCAAGTCGGTGGACATCACCCTGGAAACCAAGGCGATTCTCGACCAGATCGTGGGCCTCGATACCAGCATCTCCGAGCTGAAGCTGCAACAGGCCGAGATGGACCGCAAGTTCACCCGCCAGCATCCCGCGTATCGCGCATTGCTGACTCAGATCGGCGAGCTGACCAGCAAGCAGCAGAGCCTGGCGAGCCGGGTCGAGAGCCTGCCTTCCACCCAGCAGGAACTGCTGAGCCTCACCCGGGATGTCGAGGTCGGCACGGCCATTTACACCCAGTTGCTCAACAAGTCCCAGGAACTCGATGTGATGCGCGCGGGCACCGTGGGCAACGTGCGCCTGATCGACACCGCAGACGTCAATTTCTTCAAGCCGATCAAGCCGAAAAAGATCCTCATCGTGCTGATCGCGACGCTGCTGGGCGGCTTCCTGGCGGTGACGCTGGTGCTGCTGCGCAAGGCGCTGAACCGTGGCCTGGAAAGCCCCGAGGCCATCGAGCAACTGGGCTTGCCGGTGTACGCGTCGATTCCGTACAGCACGCTGCAAAAGGTCGAAGAAGACAAAATCAGCCGCGGGCGTGGGCGTGCCGATGCCGGTTCTTCATTGCTGGCCATCAGTCACCCCACGGACCTGGCAGTGGAGGCCTTGCGCAGCTTGCGCACCAGTTTGCACTTCGCGATGCTCGAGGCGCCGAATAACCGGATCATGATTTCCGGCCCCAGCCCCGAGGTGGGTAAAACCTTTGTCTCGGTGAACCTGGCGGCGGTCATCGCGCAAACCGGGCAGCGCGTGTTGTTGATTGACGTGGATATGCGACGGGGCTACCTGCACAAAGTGCTGGGTGTGCCGGCCAAGGATGGGCTTTCCGACATCCTCTCCAATCAATGCACCCTTGAATCCGCCATCCACAAAACCGGCATTGAAAACCTCGACATCATCAGCCGCGGGCAAATACCGCCGAATCCTTCCGAGCTGCTGATGCACCGCAACCTGACCGAGCTGTTGGCGCAGGTCAGCGAACGGTATGACCTGGTGATTCTGGATACGCCACCGCTCTTGGCCGTGACCGACGCAGCCATCGTGGGACGGCAATCGGGGACCAACCTGATCGTCACCCGCTATGGCTTGAACCCGGCAAAAGAGATCGAGCACACCATGCGCCGATTTGCCCAGAACGGCATCGTGCTCAGGGGCGCGATCTTCAACGGCGTTGAAAAGAAAGCGTCGGCCAAGTATGGCTACGGCAACTATGGGTATTACCAGTACGAGTACCAGGCTGATCGGAGCTGATTCACCACTGTAATTGCAGGATAGAGGTCACGTTTTCAGGAAATGAACGAAAAATCCTGGGGCGGTAGCGTGCCAAATTCAAATCAGCATAAAGAATACCCAGCCATGTTTTACCTGTTATCCCTTATCGCGCTGTCAGCGGGTTTGCTCGCGGCGAAAAATCCAAAATACTCAATCGTAGTGTTCGGGATAATGCTGGCTGTTATTCCCACGGGTAACTCCTACAGCGAAATAATCTCGCTCAAGGGTATCTACTTCTTTGACTTTTATATCGTGGGCGGGCTGGGCGCACTGCTGATCCGGCAGGTGGCTACACAGAAGAAACAATTGACGGTGCCGGGCGGCCTGCTTTTTGGGTGCGGGCTGTATGTGGTGTTACTCGCCTGCGGCCTGCTGGAGTCCTCGAACAAGTACCTGTTGAAGGATGTTCGGCCGTTTATAATGATCCTGTCATTTATCGTGCTCTCGAACATCGCGACCCTTGCCGCAAAAACGCTGAAGTTGCAGACAGTGCTCCTGCTATTGATCGCGATGACCGCCTTCAATGTGCTGGACATTGCCTGGTTACGCTTGGGCTTGTACAAGTTTCAAGACGTCTACTATGAAGAAAACGCCTACCGCTACCTGGACGGCGGTACGTACGCTGCCGTGGCCTATCTGATTTATTACTTCATAGACCCACGGCTGTTCGAACACAGGAAAAAGCTCGCAAGCATTTGCCTGGCCACTTCATTCATCTGTTTGTTCATTGCCAACTCTCGCTTCATCTTTGTCTCGGTGTTTGCGGCGATCATCATCCACCAATACACCCGGCCGGCCCGCATGATAGGCGTTGCCCTGGCCGGGGCGGTGGTGCTGATGGCGTTCATTGGCATCAGCAATATGATCGGGGCTGATCGAATCAATGATGGTTTGTCGTCCGAAGGCATGGCCGCCCAATTGGCCACGCGCTTCAGCCCGGCGCTGGAGTTGATCCGCGGCATGAACCCGCTGCATTTCTTTGTAGGACTGGGCGCGGGCACGCCGTTCGAGATTCCCTGGTTCGAGTACCGTGGCCTCGATGACAAGAACTCGAATATCGACAGTGCCTACCTAACCTACTTCGTTAAGTACGGGCTGATCGGCGTGTACTTGCTGTACGTGTTCATTACCTCGATTACCCAGCACATGAACAGCCGGGTGGCGGTTTCGATCGCCATCTTTCTGGGGGTGATGTTCGTTGTCTCGGCCACGCCTTATCAGCCGTACGCCATCGGTATCGCGTATGGCGCGATTGTGCTGCGGGTCTGTTCCGAACACACCGCCAGGCAACGCAAAAAGATCCTCAAGCCTGGCCAGCCGCTGATAACCACACCCTTGCAGGTGAATGCCGGATGAACAGCACACTGTTGAAAAAGTTCGTGTCCAGTACGGCATGGAGTTTCGTTTCTGCCGTGGCCACCAAAGTGTCGGTGGTCATCACCGGCATCCTGGTTGCCCGGGTATTGGGTGCGCAATCGTTTGGCGAGTATGGCTTGATCCAGAGCGCGATTGTGATGCTTGCCAACGTCGCCGCCCAAGCCACCACCACGGCGACGGCCAAGCATATCGGGCAGTTCAAGGAGATCTGTCCCGAGAAGACCGGCAGGGGCATCGCGCTGACGCTGCTGTTCTCGGTTGTGTTCAGCGGGATGATCATCGGGACAGCGCTGTTTTTCCCGCACTTTTTCTCCAGCGTTATCCTGGGGGCAGACAGCCTCAGCGCCGCATCGCTGATCGTATTGAGCACCATCACGTTGATTATCCTGTCGGGATGGACCCAGGGCTGCCTGACCGGTTGGGGCCAATACCGGACAATCGCGACCATCAACGGAATCATTGCGATTGTCGCGATCCCGGCGACGTACTTCTTGACCCTGCAGTTCCGACTCAACGGTGCGCTGCTGGGCTTGGCCGGTTCTCAATTGCTGATCGTGTTCTTCAGCGCACTGGCCTGCTGGAAGACTTTGAAGGCCCGAAATACCACGCTGAGTTTCAAAGGTGCAATGACTGAAAAGCACGCAGTGCTGTCGGTTGGCCTGCCGGTATTGCTGACGGGGTTGATGGTCGCCCCGATGAACTGGTTCGCCAACAAGTTGCTGGCGGAAACAACTAACGGCCTTGCCGCATTGGGCATGTACGCCGCCGCGATGCAATGGAACGCGATCTTTTCCCATGTTTCCGTGGTGTTGGGCTCAGTGCTGGTGCCGATGCTGGCCGCCGCGCTGGGCGGTAAAAGCCGCAAGTTGGACGCCTTGAACTTTCTGTCGGGCTGGCTGGTGGTGTTGGTGATCATACAGCCGGTGATCATGTTCCCCGAGTTGCTGGCCAAACTGTATGGCAGCAGTTTCCTGGGGCGGGATTTTGAAGTGACATTAGTCCTGGTAATCCTGGGTTCGCTGCTCAGTGCATTCAAGTCCGGTATTTCAAGAAAGATGATCGTGATGAACCTGGCCTGGTTCAGTGTGATGAGTAACATTCTATGGGGAGTGTTATTCATTGCCGGAGCACTGTGGCTTCGGGAAGAAGGTGCAATCGGGATTGCCAAGGCATTTATCGGTTCGCAGTTTATTCACTTCCTGCTGGGACTGCCGTATTTCGTCTACAAGAAGATATTACCTCTGGAGTTGCTCGTATCTCCCAGGATCCTGATCTTGTGGACATTGCCTTTCATCAGTTTTATATCAAGCGCCTATGTCGAAAGTGTGCTGTATCGATTAATGATTATGGCGCTGATATTTATCTACATTCTCGCAACAACGTTTGCCTTGAATGCCGTGTTTAATGACCCCGTGGAAAATGGAAGCCCAGCATGAATGTCAGCAAAGTATATATCCGGGGGGCATACGGTCCTGGTAATTTGGGTGATGACGTATTAATGCTATGCGTGATCAATATTCTGAAAAAACGCTTTAAGGAATCGGATATAGCGGTGGGTGTCGATCATCCGCAGATCGCCAGGAACTTCAACCCGCGTATCAAGTGGCTGCACATCAAGGAGCCGGTCAAGGCTGACCTGGTGGTGTTGGGCGGTGGGGGCCAGTTCTTCTCGTTCATCCCACCGGCCGAAGAGGCGGCTGCCAACAAAGGCATCGTGGCGAAGCTGTGCAAGAGCATCAAGGCGCAGACCGACCTGAAGTCCACGCTTCTGCGTTTGTATGTCGGGTTGCGCGGTGGTGTCGACAGGATCTATTTCCACCGGCGCCTGGCGGCGTTCTGCATTGGCCTGGGCCCCTTCGATGGCGGCGGCAAGCTGCTGACCCGCGCCGTCAGCGTGATCAATCGCTGTGACTACATTTCCGTGCGGGACGGTACCAGCCAGCAGCATTGCAAGGCCTTCGGAAAGTCCGACGTCGAGGTGTACACCGACCCCAGCCTGCTTTCCGACCTGTGGATCTCCAGCAAAGACCTGGAGGTCGGCAGCCTCAAGAAGGGCAAGTACCTGTCCTTCATCCTGCGCGACTGGCCCCATGACGCGAACGGGCAACAGTTCATCAAGGCGATGGTCCAGGCCGCGGATGAGCTCGCCAAGCGTGGCGAGCAGGTACGCCTGGTCTCGCTGTACAAGGAACGTGACCAGCACCTGATCGACAAGTACCACATGTTCGAATGGTTGTGCTGGGACGCGGCGGGCGATACGCCCGAAACCTTCATGGCGAAACTGATCGTCGAGTCCGACGTGATCATCAGCGCCCGTGCACACGGTGTACTGCTGCCGGCTTCCCTGGGCTTTCCCACCATCGCGGTTGAAATCGAAAACAAGCTGAAAAAAGTCCATGAAATGCTGCCGCAGGGCACCCGGCTGGTCAGCACCCCAGACCCTGAGGTGATCAAGGCCACCATCAGCGAATTCCGGCAATCCAAGGCGCAAATGGCCGAGCACCTCAAGCAGGAGATCGCCCAGCGTTCTTCCCTTGCGCAAAAAGCGGTCGACGACTTTTTGAAATGGGTCGATGAAAAATAAAGTGGAGGGGCAACCGACGTGAAAAAGACAGCCTCGACGCTACTCATTGTGGCGTGCGCTCTGCAGGTGGCTGCCAGCGGCGCATCTGAGTTAAACGACCGTTGCGAGCCAGGCATCAAGAACATCTACCCGTCACTGCCGGACGTTTCGCAGATGGCCGACGGGCCCCAGGCGCAAAGCAGCATAAAGGGCAGGGCCAATCTGACGAACAAGGCCTACAGCCAAAAGATCAAGGACATTGCCGTGCATTTTCCGGCCGGCTCCTATGACCCGGGTTCGATGGTGCGCCTCGGGTTGCCCTACGGCGGCATTGAATTCAAATCCCCACTGCCGCAACCGGGCAGGGAATGCCTGGTACTGACCTATGAGTTGAAGTTCGACAGGAATTTCGACTTTGTAAAAGGCGGCAAGCTCCCGGGCCTCTACGGTGGCACCGGCAATACGGGCGGCAAGATACCGAACGGCCATGACGGCTTTTCCACGCGCTACATCTGGAAAGAAAAGGGCGTCGGCGCCATTTACGCGTATTTGCCCACCAGTAAAACCTGGGGCACGGCAGTCGGGTTGGGTTCCTGGATCTTTACGGTGGGGCAATGGCACAGGTTGGAGCAACTGGTGAAGTTGAATACGCCGGGGCAGGCCGACGGTGTGATTTCCATTTGGTACGACAACCAGCTGGTGCACTCGGAAACCGGGCTGACGTTTAGAGACACGCCGGAGATCACCATCGACGGCTTGCTGTTTTCGACGTTCTTCGGTGGCAATAACCCGTCTTTCGCCACGCCGGTGAGTACCAATATCCGCTTCAGGAATTTTGTGATGAGTTCACAGCGCGTAACGGATACTTCAGGGCAGGGCGAGTAGATGAAGAACCTGAAACTGAACATCAAGAAGGCCGCTGTTGCGCTGTTCAATACGCTGCTCAGCCTGGCGTTGTTTTTCAATCTGCGACGCGCGTTGCTCCGGGCAACCGGATGCCGGGTGGGCGCCCGGACCACGATCCACCGCAACGTGGTGTTTTTCTCCTTCGGCAACTTCTCGGTCGGGAAAAACTGCACGGTCAATTACGACTGCTACCTGGATAACCGGGCGGGCATCCGCATCGGCGACAACGTCAATATTTCCCATAACACCCGGATTTATACGCTGGGCCACGATATTGATGACCCCATGAGTTGCCTGGTGGGGAAGCCGGTGTTGATTGAAGACAATGCCTGGATCTTTCCCAATGTGATGGTGATGCCAGGCGTCACCATCGGAACAGGCGCGGTTGTTTATCCGGGCAGTGTGGTCACGCGCAACGTTGCAGCGTATTCGATCGTGGGTGGCAATCCGGCCAAACATATCCGCTTCAGAAACAACACTATTCGATACAACGCCGACTTTCCGATCTGGTTTGCAGTGTAAGCAATCTCACTGGCCCCACCTTTATTTATGCAGGACTCTGACGTGAAATCATTAATGATTGCATGGATTGGCTATCAACGACGCGCCGATACCATGAAGCAATACTGGGCGTATGACATTCTGCATCTGCCCAACCAGTTCAAGAAGAAATCCGCGCGGCCGCTGGATTACTTGATCAAGTCGTTTAAAACCCTGAAGACCCTGTTGGCCGGTTCGCCTGACGTGCTGTGGGTGCAGTTGCCGCCGAGCCCGGTATTGCATATAGCAATGGCCTACAAGTTTATATTCAACCGGCGGCTGAAGATTATCGCCGATGCCCACAACAGCCTGTTGCGCAAGCAATGGATAGGCTTTCCGGGCACGGTAGCGCTGTTGAATAGAATCGATGCCGTCGTCGTTCATAATTTTAAAGTCAAAGAAGAGTTGGCCGGCCTGGGCGTCAATGACACCAATATCTTTATCCTGGAAGACTTGCCGTGTGACTTTCACGCGGCGCCCGCCAGTGAGCGCGAGACACCCTATGTACTGTTTCCGTGCTCGTTTGATATCGATGAACCGATCGAGATCGTGATCAACGCCGCCCGCGAAATGCCCGGTGTCGACTTCCTGATCACCGGCAAGCATCAGGGCAAGCTCTCCGAGGAGCTCGTGGCGTCACTCCCCGAGAACATCAAGCTGACCGGCTTCCTCAGCAAGGCGACCTTTGAACAGCTGCTGTGCCACGCGAATGTGGTGCTCGGCCTGACCACCCGCGACAACGTTCAGCTGAGCGTGGCCAACGAAGCGGTCAGCGCCGGCAGGCCGATGGCGCTTTCGAATACCACGGTACTGCGCTCGTTGTTTTCCGAGGCGGCGGTGTTTGTCGACACCCTGGACCCGCTGTCCATCAAGGCCGGCGTCGCGCAGCTCATCGCCAATCAAGAAACCTATAAAGAGAAATCGGCCTTGCTCAAAGCCAAGCGAATAACCCGCTGGAAAGGCCAGGCCCAACTGTTAAGAACTGCCGCCACTATTTAATGATGTCTATTACACCTGACAGGAAGGGAACCGTCATGAGTCAATCAAGTGATGTTTTATTGATTTGTTCTGGAGGTGGGCACTGGGTACAAATGAGCAAGTTGCTGCCTGCCTTCGACGGTCAAAAAGTTACCATCGCCACCGTGGATATCAGCATTGGCTCGCAGTATCCAACCCATGCCTTCGCGCAAGTCCCGGACTTTAATCGCAGTGAACCGTTGAAGATCATCAAGGGCTTTTGCCAGATCTTTGCGATCGTTTACCGCAGCAAGGCCAGGTACGTGATCTCCACCGGGGCGGCACCGGGGTTGCTGGGGCTGGTCGCGGGAAAACTGATGGGCAAAAAGACCCTGTGGATCGACAGCATTGCCAATCCCAAGAAGCTCTCGTTGTCCGGCAGGATCGCTGTGTATTTTGTCGATGAGTTGCTGACCCAGTGGCCCACGCTGTCGCAAAACAGCCGCGCCCAATATAAAGGGAGGATTGTATAAATGATATTTTGCAGCGTTGGCACTCAAGCACCCTTTGAAAGAATGCTCGGCTACTTGCATGAGTGGAGTCATGCAAACCCGCAGGTCCCGATTGTTGCCCAGGTGGGCAATAACGAAAATGACTTGGGGCGTATTACGGCTTACAAGACCATCGCCGAGCCGCTGTTTTCCAAGAACTTCAATGCGTCAAAGGTGATTGTTTCCCATGCGGGCATGGGCAATATCATTCGCTCCCTTGAACTGGGCAAACCGATTGTTATTGTCCCGCGCGACAGTCGGCGCGGTGAACACATCAATAATCACCAGTACGACACCGCCGAAAACTTTGCAGACCTTCCCTCTGTGTTTATCGCCCATGATAAAGATGCGTTCTTTTCGGCGATTGATTCGGCGCTTAACTACAGCAGTGCCGAAAGTTCACTGGACTTTACCGAAAGGGACCGCTTGATCAGTTATGTGAAGTCATTTACTTCTTAAGTTTCGGCTGTTTGTCAATCCGCTCTTATTGCCTTTAATCATCGAGTAATCGTTATGATCCCAGTTATATTGTCTGGCGGTTCAGGCACGCGCCTGTGGCCGCTTTCAAGAGCGCTTAAACCAAAGCAGTTTATAGCTTTGCACGGTGACTTGAGTTTGTTTCAAGCCACCTTGGATCGCATCAAGAACCTGTCGATAGAGGGCGAGACCGTCAGCCCGCCGATCATTGTGTGCAACGAAGAACACCGTTTCATCGTGGCCGAGCAAAGTCGATCACTGGACGTGATCCCGCAGAAAATCCTCCTTGAGCCGACCGCCCGCAACACCGCCCCGGCGATTGCGGCGGCAACCCTGTCGGCGCTGGTGGATGGGGACGATCCGATCCTGCTGGTGCTGGCGGCGGACCATGTGATCGGCGATACCCAAGCGTTTAATGCGGCCTTGACACTGGCCAAGGTGGAAGTCAACAAAGGCAAGATCGTCACCTTCGGGGTTGTGCCCACCAAGCCGGAGACCGGCTACGGCTATATCCGTACTCAAGCGGCTGCGGTGGACGGCGCCGCGCATGTCGATGCCTTCGTGGAAAAGCCCGACCTGGCGACCGCGCAAGGCTACCTGGAACAAGGCAACTACTTCTGGAACAGCGGCATGTTCATGTTCCGCGCCTCGGTGATGAAGGCCGAGCTGGAGCGCCTGAGCCCGGAGATCATGGTGGCCGCGGAACTGTCCCTCTCCAACGCGGCCCATGACCAGGATTTCACCCGGCTCAGCCAGGTGGATTTTGTGAACGCACCCAACGTGTCGATCGATTACGCGGTGATGGAAAAGACCCACATCGCGTCGGTGGTCATCCTCGATTCGCCGTGGAGCGACCTGGGTGCCTGGGACTCAGTGTGGGAAGCGGGCCTCAAGGATCAGAACCAGAACTGCACCCAGGGCGACGTGCTGCTGCAGGACGTCACCAACAGCTATGTGCATGCCAGCCACCGCCTGGTCACGGTTGCAGGGATCAATGATGTGGTGGTCGTCGAGACCGCCGACGCGATTTTGGTGACCACCAAGGACCACGCGCAAGACGTCAAGAAAATAGTCGCGCAGCTGACTGAAAAGCACCGGATCGAGAGCACCAGCCACCGCGAAGTCTATCGGCCGTGGGGCAAATATGACTCGGTGGACCAGGGCTATCGGTATCAGGTGAAGCGGATCACGGTGAAGCCGGGGCACAAGCTGTCGGTGCAACTGCACCACCACCGGGCCGAGCACTGGATCGTGGTGTCCGGCACCGCGAATGTGCAAATCGCCGACAAGCAAGTGCTGCTGACCGAGAACCAGTCCACCTACATCCCCATTGGCGTTGTGCACTCCCTCGAAAACCCGGGGCGAATCCCGCTGGAGCTGATTGAAGTCCAATCGGGCTCGTACCTGGGCGAGGACGACATCATCCGCTTTGAAGACCGCTATGGCCGCCTCGAGCTTGTTTAAAGGAAGATTGAAATGAATGTAACTGTATTTGGAATCGGCTATGTGGGTCTGGTGCAGGCAGCGGTGCTGGCCGACGCGGGGCATGAGGTGTGTTGTGTCGACGTGGACGCGACTAAAGTCGAGAACCTCAAGGCCGGCATTATTCCGATCTTTGAGCCCGGGCTGAGTGCGCTCGTCCAGAAGAACCATGATGCCGGACGCTTGCACTTCACCACCGACGCCGCGCAAGGCGTGCGGCATGGAGAGGTGCAGTTCATCGCCGTGGGCACCCCGCCTGATGACGATGGCAGCGCCGACATCAAGTACGTGCTCTCCGTTGCCGCGACTATTGCGCTCAACATGACCGAGCCGAAGATTATCGTTAACAAGTCCACGGTGCCGGTGGGGACGGCGGACAAGGTCCGGGCGAAGGTGTCCGAGGTGTTGACGTCGCGGGGGCTCGAGGTGGAGTTCCACGTGATCTCGAACCCCGAGTTCCTCAAGGAAGGTTCGGCGGTCGCCGACTGCACCCGGCCCGACCGGATCATCATCGGCAGCGACAGCAGTTACGCCGTGGACCGCATGCGGGAGCTGTATGAACCCTTCAACCGCAACCACGAAAAGATCATCACGATGGACATCAGGAGTGCCGAGCTGACCAAGTACGCGGCCAACTGCCTGCTGGCCACCAAGATTTCCTTCATGAATGAAATGGCCAATTTCGCCGAACGCTTGGGCGCCGACATTGAGGCGGTTCGTAAAGGCATTGGCTCCGATCCACGGATCGGCTACGACTTTATCTACCCAGGCTGCGGTTATGGCGGCTCGTGCTTCCCGAAAGATGTGCAGGCGCTGGAGCGCACCGCGTCGTCGATCGGCTATCAGGCAACGCTGTTGTCTGCCGTCGAGGAAGTCAACAAGCGCCAGAAGCAGCACCTGTTCGGGCATATTCACCACCACTTCCGCGGCCAACTGGAGGGCAAGACCTTCGCCATCTGGGGCCTGGCCTTCAAGCCCAATACGGATGACATGCGCGAAGCCTCGAGCCGCGTGTTGATCGAACAACTGCGCAGCGTGGGTGCCAGGGTCCAGGCATTCGACCCCGAAGCGATGGCCGAGACCCAGCGCATTTACGGGATGAACGAAGACCTGTTGCTGATGGGCACCAAGGAAGCGGCGTTGCAAGGTGCCGATGCGCTGGTGATCGTGACCGAATGGCGGGAGTTCAAGGCCCCGGACCTGGACTTGATAAAAGAAAAACTGAGCACGCCGGTGATCTTTGACGGCCGCAATATATTTGACCCGCAGCGTATGAAAGCCAATGGTTTCGAGTATTACGGTATTGGTCGCGGGTTATCGGTACGCCCCGTTGTTTAATCCTGACGATTATTAACATTGGTGGTTTGAGCTATCCACAAGTGAGATGATTTCGAGGAGGTTAAGTGCGTGATCCAACAGGATCTTTGCGCAGTTTGCATAGCCTGTTTATCTCCGTTCCATCACTACGCCCTTATTGCATTATTTGATAAGGGGTAAATATCGAGAAGGAGTCTGATATGAGGAAAATACTGTTGGCCGGCGTGCTGGCCTTTAGCAGTACTGCGGCATTGGCGGCAGGTGAAGTCGCGAGCGAGGCCTTGAGCGATGCGGCCGGCGCGAGCGAGCCCCTGTCGTTGAGCACCCCGCTCGTGGGCGGCGTGACGCTCGGTGAAACCGTCGGGGTCGGTACCGCGGTAGTCGGCGCTGCGGCGGCGGCTTCCAACTCGGGCGGCAGTTCCAATGGCGGTACTTCCGGCACCGGCGGCACCACCGGTACAGGCGGTACCACTGGTACCAACTAATAACCCGCAATGTGTGTTGTTCAAGATCACCCGGAACTTCTGGGTGATCTTTTTTAGACTCGCCCTCGACTAGCGTAGTGCCATTATGATTCGTAGGTTACCTGTTCTTTTGCTGGCAAGTTTCAGCTTGCACGGCTGCATGTTTTCGCCTGGTCAACATATGGACACCAGTCAAATGTCCAGTGAGGGTTCTCCCGAAAGTACTCGGGTAGAGTTGATTCCCATCACCCCCAAATTGATTGCCATGGATGCCGCCACGCATGTTCGTGAATCGGTGCCGGCAGAACTGTTGTCTTATATACCCGGTGGCTATCGCGTCGGTGCCAATGACCTGTTGTTTATCACGGTTTGGGACCATCCCGAGTTGACGGCACCGTCCGGGCCGCAACAGCAGATCGACGCCAACGGGCGCCTGGTTCGCCCCGATGGCACGTTGTTTTATCCGTATATCGGCAACGTCCCGGTCGCCGGCAAGACCATCGAAGAGCTGCGGGCCTTTATCGCCGGGCGCTTGTCGCAATTTATTGAAAGCCCACAGGTTGACGTCAGCGTCCTGCGGTTTGCCAGCCAGACAGTGGTGGTGACCGGGGCGGTAATCAAGGCCGGGCAACAGCCGATCACCACCACACCATTGAGCGCCGTCGAGGCCATTGGGGCCGCCGGTGTCGACCCCACGAATGCCGACCTCTCGAGCCTGACCCTGACGCGCGACGGCCGTGAGTACACGCTTGACCTGGACAGCCTCAATCGCCAGGGCTCGCAACTGCAGGGCATCTACCTCAAGGGCGGCGACCGGTTGTACCTGCCCTATAACGACCAGAAACGTGTCTACCTGATGGGCGAAGTCAATCAGCCCCGAGCCCTGAGCTTCAAGGGCAAGTCGATCAACCTGACCGATGCCCTGGGTACCGTAGGCGGCTTGAACCAGACCACTTCCAATGGCAATGCGGTCTATGTGATTCGCGGCGTGGACAACCTGGAAGCCGAACCGGCCAAGGTGTTCCAACTCGATGCCCAATCACCTTCCGCGCTGGTGCTGGCCACCCGGTTCGACTTGCAACCCCAGGACATCGTGTACGTCGGGCCGGCCGGCGTGACGCGCTGGAACCGCCTGATCAGCCAGTTGCTGCCGACCGCCAGTGCCATTGGGATTGGTGCCCGATCGGCCAATGACCTCAGCGAAGTCAACAGCAGATAAGGCGTTATCCCGTGGTGAAAATGTTGCCTACCAGCGCCTGCCTGTCGATGGCGCTCTTGTTGTGCGGGTGTAACCCGTTGATGAGGGCGTCGTGGTACACCCTCGAAACCTCTGTGACGGGCCCGGCCCCGATCAACGTGACCCGCGCCCAGGTCGACGCGGTGCCATACCCGCAGATCCTGGTGACCACCGCCGTCAGCGAGGGCGTGATGGCCATGGCCCGGCGCCGGGGCGACCTGCAGTTTTGGGTCGCTTCCGGCAAGCAAGTGGTGATGATGCGTGACGGCCTGGTGGTACGCACTGTCGGGCTGGGTGTTTCCCTGGATGGCACGCGTTTCAGTGGCGAATCGCCGTTCAAGCGCGGCCTCCAGCATCTGCCCGACGGCTACACCGGCACACGCTGGATCGACCTCTACGACGGCAACCGAATCGGTATCGCGGTCAACAGCCGTTTCAGCAGCCACGGTATCGAGACCCTCCGCATTCTGGACAAGGATTACGCCTTGCTGCGCATCGACGAGCAGGTGGACGCTCCCACCTTGAATTTCCGCGCCACCAACCATTATTGGGTCGACCCGCAGGATGGTTTCATCTGGCGCAGCGAGCAGCATTTGACGCCCCGGTTGGCCCTGAAAATCGTGCAGTTGCGTCCCGACCGGGAGGCAGCCCGATGAAGTGTTCGAAGCTTTTATGGCTGGGCCTGTTGCTGATCGGCCCCGGCACTGGCCAGGCGGTCGTTACAGTCAGTGGCGATGTGCGCAGCCCTGGCGCCTTCGAGGTCAAGCCGGGGGCGCGTTTGCTGGACGTTATTCGTGTGGCCCAACCCAATGCAGAAAGCTACTGGTTGGGCGCCGCGTGGCTGCACCAGTCGTTGGTGAGCACGCAGGAACGCTTGAAGGCAGGGGTTTTGTTCGATCTGAAACTGCTGCAACGAGGGGCCTTGCTGGATGACCGTGGCTCCCGGGCGGACTTGAGTGCGCGTCTGTATCGACAGGTCGAACAGTTGCCGGTCACCGGCCGCCAGGTGCAAGTGCTGGACCCGATCGCCGTGGAGACGGGGTTCGCGCGCAACGCATTGCTGGATGACGGGGACCGGCTGGTCTACCCCGTGAGGCCGTCCACCGTGCAGGTGCTCGGGGCGGTCGCGCAGTCCTGTGATGTGCCGTACCGGGCCATGCGCGAGGTGCGGGATTATGTTGGCGACTGCACGGTCCTCGATGACGCCGAGCGCGATGACCTGTGGCTGATCCAGCCCGACGGCCAGGTACGGCGCGTGGGCGTGGCGGCGTGGAATCGCGAGGACGGCGTGGTGGCGGCCCCCGGCAGCAGGATCCTGGTGCCGATCCGCAGCGACGACCTTGAGACGCCGACCCCTGATCTCAACCAACAACTGGCCGAGTTTTTCGCCACTCAACCGTTGGCTGAGGTGAACCCTTGAATTTACGTTTTGCGGCTGTACTGCTGTTGCCTTGCGGGTTGGCTCACGGTGACCCCCGTTACACCCAAAATGATTTCGGCGGCGTGGGCCTGCTACAGACCCCCACCGCACGCATGGCCCCGGCGGGAGAGTTGAGCGCCAACGCCAACCGCACCGATCCCTACTCGCGCTACAGTTTTTCCCTGCAACCGTTTGATTGGCTGGAGGGTTCGTTTCGTTATACCGCCATCAGCAACCGCAGGTACGGCGCCGAGGCGTTGAGCGGAAGCCAGAGCTTCAAGGACAAGGCCATCGACTTCAAGGCGCGGCTCTGGGAGGAAAGCCGGTGGGCACCGCAGGTGGCTTTCGGTGCCCGGGACATCGGCGGTACCGGGCTGTTTTCCAGCGAATACTTTGTCGCCAACAAGCGCCACGGCAACCTGGATTTCAGCCTCGGCATCGCCTGGGGCTACCTGGGAAACCGAGGCGACTTCGGCAACCCGCTGTCGGTGTTCGGCAGCAAGTTCAACGACCGGCCCAAGAGCACTGCGGTCGTCGCCAGGGCAGGGGACGTGAACTCCAACGCCTATTTCAGGGGCCGCCCTTCGTTGTTCGGCGGGATCGCCTATCAAACGCCCTGGGAACCCCTGAGCCTGAAACTCGAATACGAGGGCAATGACTACAAGCACGAGCCGTTGGACAACCCGATCAAGCAGGACTCGCCGGTAAACATTGGCGTGGTCTATAAGCTGGCTGACAGCGTCGACCTGAGTGCGGCCTGGGAACGCGGGAATACCGCGATGTTCGGCATCACCCTGCACACCAACTTTGTCAGCCGCAAGGCACCGGTCAAGACCTATGACCCGCCCGCCGAACCGTTGCCGGCGCGCATGCCCACCACCCCGGCCGACCAGGTCAACTGGGCCAACGTCGCCGACAGGCTGCAGCAGAATGCCGGCTACAAGGTGGAGCGCATTGCCCGGCGCGGCTCGGAATTGATGGTGTATGGCGAGCAGCAACGCTACTTCTATTCAGCCAAGGCCGTGGGACGCGCCAGCCGGATTCTCGACAACAGCGCCAATCAGGATATCGACTGGTTCACCCTGGTGAACAAGCGCTATGACATGCCCATCGAAGAAACCAGCGTGCCCCGTGCCACCTTCCGCGCCGTGGTGAACAACCAGCAACCGTTGACGGACCTGCACCGTAATACCGAGGTCAACCCGGCGGTTGCCCATCGGGAAACCACGCTCTACAGCAGACAATCCGAGCCGTTCAACTATGGCCTCGGCCTGGGTTACAAGCAGAACATCGGTGGCCCCGACGGCCTGCTTTATCAGTTCACTGCCGACGCCGACGCGGAGTACCGTTTTACCCGCAATACCTGGTGGAGCGGCTTGCTCAGCGCCAACCTGCTGAACAACTACGACAAGTTCACCTACGACGCACCCAGCGGGTTGCCGCGAGTACGCACCGACCTGCGCCAATACATGACCACGTCCGATGTGACGATGCCGAACTTCCAGGTCAACCATGCGCAGCGCCTGGACCGCGACCTGTATGGCATGGTCTACGGCGGCTACCTGGAGTCCATGTACGCCGGGGTGGGCGGCGAGGTGTTGTTCCGGCCGGCGGGCAAGCACTGGTCAGTGGGCGCAGACCTGAACTTCGTGCGCCAGCGTGATTTCAACCAGGGCTTCGGCCTGCGGGATTACCAGACCATCACCGGCCATGTCACCAGCTATACCGAGCTGCCCTATGACACCCTGGCCGCCGTCAGTGTGGGGCGTTACCTGGCGCGGGACTGGGGCACCACCGTCGACATCTCGCGCCAGTTCAAGAACGGCGTGAAGTTTGGTGGCTGGGTGACGCTGACCACCGCCTCGAAGGAAGAATATGGCGAAGGCAGCTTCGACAAGGGTATCTATATTTCCGTCCCCTTCGACGAATTGATGAGCACCTCGACGATGCGTCGGGCCA
This sequence comes from Pseudomonas sp. D8002, assembly GCF_013385695.1. Classification (NCBI taxonomy): domain Bacteria; kingdom Pseudomonadati; phylum Pseudomonadota; class Gammaproteobacteria; order Pseudomonadales; family Pseudomonadaceae; genus Pseudomonas; species Pseudomonas sp. D8002. The sequence continues at coordinate 218,776 of NZ_JACAPM010000013.1, read as the reverse complement.
ACGTCGTATGGGCGCCACTGACCCGTGACGGCGGCGCACGCCTGAACCGCGGCTATTCGCTGCAGACCATGACCGACGGGCGTGACAGCGAGTTGTTCTACAACAACTTCGAGAAGATCACTGAGTGACGGTGCGGCATCTGCCGACCAGGTTGTCGACTGCCCGGCGTTGAATGCGCCGGGCAGTCGCCAAGCCGAACGCTACAGCGCCAGGTGCAATGCCGGCGCGCAACACTTGCCTGACTTTCCTCTTTGATGACTATGCGAATGGCCCGGGCCCGGGCGTTGCTGTGGGCGCTATCGTTGCGCCTTGCGGGGAGTGGTGGCGGGGAGGGCGCAAAGCGCGCCTGGTGCCCCGCGCCGCCGATGTAGCGGCACGGGGAAGGGCGGGGTCAGTAGATGTCTTTGGACAGCAGGGTAAACGGCGTCTTGAACAGGATCTTGATGTCCAGCCACAGCGACCAGTTGTTGATATAGCGCAGGTCGATATCGACGCGTTGCTGCATCTTCTCCAGGGTCTCGGTTTCACCCCGGCAGCCATTGACCTGCGCCAGGCCGGTGATGCCGGGCTTGATGCGATGCCGCGCCATGTACGCGCGAATCTTGCCCGAGTAGTAGTCATTGTGGGCGACGGCATGCGGGCGTGGGCCGACCAGTGCCATATGCCCTTGCAGCACGTTGAACAGCTGGGGCAGCTCGTCGATGGAGGTGCGGCGGATAAAGCGCCCTACGGGGGTAATGCGTGAGTCGTTGCGGCTCGCCTGGCGCACTTCGTGGTCGTCATGCACGCGCATCGAGCGGAACTTCCAGACCTTGATCACCTCGCCGTTCCAGCCGTGACGATCCTGCTTGAAAATTACCGGGCCGGGAGAGGTGAGTTTGATCAGCAGGGCGAACAGCAGCAGCAACGGGCTGAGCAGGATGATCGCCAACAGGGCCAGGCTCTTGTCCAGCAGCGACTTGCTCAGTGCGGCGGTCGGCCGGCTGGTCAGCGGGCTTTCATTGAGGAAGATCGCGGGCAATCCATCCACCTCGGCCACGCTGTGGTTGAGCAGCAGCATGTTGTTGAGGTCGGGCACCCAGATCACGTCCACACTGATCTCCAGCAGGTTGAGGTACAGCGCCTCGATGTGGGTCGCTTCCTGGAGAGAGTGAGTGATGTACAGGCGGCGGATACCGTGCTGGCGGATCAGCGCGGGAAGATCGGGCAAGTCACCGAGGATCTGAGGCTGGGTGCCGGCCTGGGGGGAGGTGGTGCGGGGACCTACGAGACCGACCAGAGGGGAGCGTTTTTGCCTGGCGAGAGTATTGGCCAAGTCGGTTGCAAGTTTTCCCGTACCAATAATCAGCGATTTCTGGCGCTCATGTAGTTGCCGGTGGTAGTACCTGGATAGACTGTGAATGGGAATGTAGCAAAGGGCTAGTATTGGATAGCTGACAGCAGCCCACAGTAGCAGGATCTCGAAGGGAAACAGCGAACTGGCATTACAGGCTATGCCGACCGCGAACAATATGCCCAGGGTCAATAACCAGCCGGTGAATAATCGTCCCAGCCCAACAAAAAAGTCATCTTTTTTGCTATAGACGTCACATAACATGTAGGCCGGTATAGAGGCCAGTATTGTAATGGCTGCCAATATCCGGTAGTGGGATTCCAATTGCCCGGTCTTGAAAAGTACCAGTGAAAACAAAAGTACAACGACCACACTCAGGGCAATTGCCCACTGTCCCCAAAAGGTCAGGCCTTTGGGTGTAAGGTTACGATGCATTCTTCTGTTGTTAAGCATACTTCTGCTCCCTGTGGTATCCACTCACGTGCTGGCAGGTTAAAGCGAGGCGTGGTTTTAATGACTATCAAATGGCAGGCGCACGCGTAGGCGTGCGTATTGATAGTAATAAATGGCAGGGAGCAATGGCTGACGACTTATAACGCGGTCATGTTGTTATAAAATGGCAGATAGAAAGGCGTTCTAATAGGCAGGGTGAATTGTAATTTTTATGAAATAATTATTGTTCTGTGACGTTTGCGCGACTGCTCAGCGGGCTTTTTATTTTTTGTGTCAGGCAGTAGCCACGGTTACGCACCGCGCGGAACAGGCGTTCGCCATCATTCACGCGCTTGAACTTGTCCTGCAATCGGCTAAGACACATTTCAAGCCCGCGATAGAGGTCGGGCTCACGTCCGATGTTGCGGATAAGTTCTTCCTTGCTGACCACACGTTCTTCATGGTTCAACATTTTCTTGATCAATGCCGACTCAATAGTGGTCAAGGAAATGCGTAGCCCACCTTTCACCAGCGCACGATCTTGCTGGGTAAGTAGCCAGACATCGGGGCCGCGTAATGCAGAGGATGAGTTAACTGTTTCCGTGGTGGTGTTATTCAGGTCCGGGTGTGTGACGTCTGATTTTAGAGCCGTGATGTTAGGTTTTTTTGATGCGTCGTAAAGTTGTCGGGTCAGTCGATTACTGGCTTCGTAAAGTCTTTTGGCGGCGACATAGTTACTGAGCCACAGATTGAAATTCTGCTCTTTGGTAACGGCGTAGGAACTGGTCGAAGCGTCCGATGTTTTTTCCACGGTTTCGATCAGCGGCCCGCTGTCGACGTCGTAATGTAAAAATGCCACATTTGGCGTGAAATCGTGCAGTGCGATTGACGGGTACGTCGATGTAAATGTGTGTTTCTTGAGAGAACTCATGGCATTCACCGATTCCAGGAAAGTACGGGGGTTCATAAACTATCAGCAGGGGAGAAGTAGGGGCCCTGAAAATAGTCAAAAGGCAAGCGTCTGGCGAGAAGTGCGCTGTCGGCGTGCTCGACGTTGTCGGCGATGAAGGAGACCCGGGTGGTGCTCATCAGCCCCAGCATCTGGTCGTAAAGCCGGTCGAACAGGCCCGAGCGGGTGTTCAGACTGAGCCTGAGGGCCGAGTCTGGAAAAGGCATTTTTATATAGTCATAAAGACTCAAGTCGATCAGCAGGTCGGTGTCTTTTGTATTTAATGTGTAATTGTTATAGGCAAGCTTCAGGTTGCTCCGGTCTTTCAGGCTATACAGTTGACGGATCATGCTCCGGCGTTCCAGCGGGCCCGGAAGGGTGTCCAGTGTGTTTTCAACGCTGACAATGAGTTGTTGTCTGTTTTTTTCCAGCGTGTGTGAAGTATCGATAATTTCCTTGAGCAGGTCCTCATTCATCAACAGCGATTGCTCAACTCGGAAAAACTTGTGGAGGCCCGGGCTTTTATCCGCGCGCAAACGTTTACTTGTGCGGGCAAATGAACTCGGCCTGGCATGTTGCAGGGCTTCGCTGTAGGCGTCTTTAAGTTGTTCGGAATAAAACGGGCAGGCGTCATCACGCGGGCTGTCGAGCGCAGGCTCGGCGTGGACGCGGATCTCACTGCCCCACAGCGTGCAACTTCGTTCAAGTATCGCTTGCCGCGAAAAGGTGAAGCAGGCTGACGCCTCACGTAATAAGGTTCCGCTATTCACGGTTCGACCGCTCCCTGACGGGGTGGATATGATTAACCGAAGCCAGCCCTCTGCTTAGTTTGTAGCCGTAACCGCGAATGCTCTGAATTATATTGCTTCCGTAATGTGATTTTATTTTGCCACGTAACCGGCTAATCGATTTTTCGAGGGCCCTTGAATCATAAAATCGGGGATTCAGCCCCATTACCACGGCGATTTCATCATGGCTGAGCAATCGATTATGAATGAGCGCTTCCAGTACTTTCATTTCGACAAAGGACACTTCGAGCTTTTTGCCACCCCCGTAGATGCACATGCGATCCTGATCGAGTAGCAAATCAGTATTACTTAGCCAGTATGTCTCGCTGAGGAACGCGGCAAACAGGGCAAGTTTTTTCTCGGGCGAGCTCTCGACGACCTTTATGCAGTAATCGGCGCCTGCGAGATAATATTTGGTTTTGCTTAGTGTAGTGGCGAAGGTGACAACCAGGAAAATGGTGCTGCCAGGATTTTCCGATCTGGTTTTTTTAATGATGTCCAGCGTTTGGGTGCTGGCAGAGGGGGTGTCGATCTCTATGATGATGGCACGGTAATGTCCATGGCTTGCATAGGGACCGATTAGTTGGCCGTAGGAGCGTGTATCGACTTTTAGATTTTTCGGTACAGTACGAACTATAAGCTCGCTGAAGTCCTCGGATTTCGATGGGGTCCGTGCAATAGCGAGGACGTTGGAAAAATGCATCACGTTGCTCCCTTTTCCGGCATGCGAGGCCGTCAATTCAATCGCTGCAGGCGTTTAGATGTTAATCGAATTGAATACGCCAAAACGTGACAAATTTTAACATTCGGCACTTTATTTGCGGGGGGTAAGGCGGATTTCAGGCGGGTGTTGAGAGCGGGTTTGTGGACCGGAGTACTCATATGCTAGTGCAAATTTTTTAGTGTGCGATAAGTATTTTAGGCGGGTTGATTTTTTTTGGCTGGAATGATTTAAGCCTTCTAGTCCCTTAGCTCTAAAAATGCTTATACGTGACTATTTATAATAATCCAGCAAGGCGATAGCGGGCGTCGTGTGCTGGGGGATGCTCGCGCGGTCGGCCAGGTAGCGCGCCGGCGGTTGGCCGATGGCCTTGCGGAACATGGTGATAAAGCCGCTGGCGTTTTCATAGCCGAGGTCCAGTGCCACCGTCTGCACACTTTCGCCTTTCGCCAGGCGCTGCAGTGACAGGATCACATGCAGTTGCCTGCGCCAGCGGCCGAAACTCAGGCCGATCTCCTCCAGCAACAAGCGCGTCATGCTGCGTTCGCTCATGCCGATGCGTACGGCCCATTCGCCCAGGGTGGCCTTGTCGCTGGGGTTGGCCAGCAAACTGTCGGCCAGGCGCCGCAGCCGAGTGTCCCGGGGCATGGGCAGGTGCAGGGCCTCCACCGGTGCCAGTGCCAGTTCGTCCAGCAGCGTGGCCACCAACCGGCCCTGGGCGCCCTCGGTGTCGTACAGCGGCGGGAAGCTGACGGCCTTGCTGATCAATTCGTGTAACAACGGCGATACCGCCAGGGTGCAGCATTGCCGGGGCAGGGCGCCGGCGGCGTCGGGGTCGACCAACAGACAGTAGATATCCGCTGCCCCCGACCCGCGCGCGGCATGGGAAAGGCCGCCCGGAATCCACAACGCGCACTGGGGGGGCACGATCCAGATACCTTCTTCGATGACGCAATGAATCACCCCGCGCAATGTGTACATCAACTGGCCCTTGCGGTGCTGGTGCGGTGCGTGCTCCCAACTCGCAGAGGTGCTTGAAGCGCTCACTGCAACCACCGCACGGGGAATTGCATCGGCGAGGGCCGGGCGCAAGGGGTCACGGGTTTCGAGGCGGTGGTTGTACATGGCGGCGCGGCGTCTTGGCTGGAATGCGAAACATTCTGGCCATTCTGTGCAATGGCGTCCAGTGATGGCATGGCTATCATGAGAAACATTCTCGTTAAAGGAGCTTCCCATGCAACTCGACAGTTCAACATTCCCCGTGGTGAAAATCGTGTTTGACGCCCCCAGCGACACCCCCCCGCAAGATACCTTTGGCGCATTCGAGGCCTTGTTGCAGCGCGAGGAACCCTTCGTCCTGCTGCACGAGAAAGCCGTGGATGAAAGCACTCACGAGCATTCACACGAAGAACGCAAACAGGCCTCGATCTGGATGAAGAAGCACAAGGTGGCCCTGCGTACTTTCGTCAAAGGCATGATCCAGGTGGAGCCCAGCGCAGCCAAGCGCCTGGCGCTCAAGCCGTTTGCCGTGATGTTCGGCAAGGCGTGGGGCTACCCGTTGCTGGTGGTGGAATCCACGGATCAGGCCTGGGCATTGGCGCGGGACGTGCTGGATACCCAGGTGTCGGATGTGGCGCACTATTGAGTGTGGGGCGCTGCCGTGCTGCCGCGTACTGTGAGTTCGAATGGCACCACTACCTGGCGCTCCGACAGCGGCGTTTTCTCGATCAGTGCGATGAGCATCTCGACGGCCTTGCGGCCGAAGATTTCGGCAGGCTGTGCAATGGTGGTCAGCGGCGGGTCGCAGTAGGCGGCGAAGGGGATGTCATCAAAGCCCACCAGGGAAATATCCTGGGGCACGCTCAGGCCCTGTTGCTTGATGCGCTTCAAGGCGCCGATGGCCATTTCGTCGTTCTCGCAGAACAGCGCAGTGGGCCGCTTGGGCAGGGCGAGCATGTTGCCTGCGCCCTCGAAACCGGCGTGCAGGGTGAAGTCGCCGTGGCAGATAAGCGCCGGGTCGCGGGGGATGCCCGCCGCGAGCAAGGCATCTTCATAACCGGCCACGCGGTCACGGGTCAGTGGGCTGCTTTTCGGGCCTTTGATCAAGCCGATGCGGCGGTGGCCGAGGTCGATCAAGTGCTGGGTCATGGCCCGGGCGGCGCCACGGTTGTCGAGGCTGATGGTGGGGTGGCGACCGTCCTGGATCACCTCGCAGGCGTTCACCAGTGGCGGTGAGTCGCTGCAGTCGCTGAATGGGTCCGAGGCCCGCAACTGAATCACACCATCGGCCTGATGGGCGTGGACCAGTTCGGCGAACTGTTTTTCGATTTCTGCCTGGCCCCGGGTGTCGCACAACAGCAACCGATAACCCGATGCCTGCGCCGCTTGCTGTGCACCGCTGATGACCCGGGCGAAAAACGTGTTGGCAATCGCCGGCACCAGGATCACCAGGTTGCCGGTGCGCCGCGAACGGAATTGCACCGCCATGCGGTTCGGCCGGTAACCGGTCTGTTCCACGGCGGCGTTGACCTTGTCGCGGGTCTCGGGCAACACGCGTTCAGGGCTGGCCAGGGTCCTGGACACGGTGGCCACCGAGACCCCGGCCAGCCGGGCGACTTCACGAATATTGGACAAGACCACCTCGTTATCAGAACAGCAGCCTGCAAGTTTACCGCAGTCGGGGTTTGACACCGCGAGCAACCAGGCCTAAATTTCCGGCACGATGTAACCGGTTACATCATGATCGGTAATTGCCCATAAAGAGAAGACTTGCGATGACGGTTGCTGTGCAAAAAATAAGAATGGGCTTTGTTGGCGGCGGCGAAGGCGCCTTCATCGGCCAGGCTCACCGCCAGGCGGCGGGGCTGGATGGGTGTTATGAACTGGTGTGCGGTGCCTTCAGCCGTGAGCCCGAGAACAACCGGAGCACCGGCAATGCGCTGGGCCTGCCCGCGTCCCGCTGTTACAGCGAATGGCAGCAGATGCTCGCCGCCGAACAGGCACTCCCGGCCGAGCAGCGCATGCAGCTGCTGGTGATCGTCACCCCCAATCATCTGCATGCACCGATTGCGACCCAGGCGCTGCAGGCGGGCTTCCACGTGTTCAGCGAGAAGCCGGCCGCGCTCAATCTTGCTGAAGTGCAGGCGCTGGCAGACGTTGTCAAAAACAGTTCCGGGCTTTATGGGCTGGCACACACCTACCTGGGTTACCCGATGGTGTGGCAGGCCCGCGACATGGTGCGCAATGGCGTGATCGGCGCGTTGCGCAAAGTGATCGTCGAGTACCCACAAGGCTGGCTCAGCCAGGACGTGGCCGGGCAGGGCAACAAACAGGCGGACTGGCGCAGCCGGCCCGAGCTGTCGGGACTGGGCGGCTGCATCGGCGACATCGGCACCCACGCCTTTTCCCTGGCCGAGTTCATCGCCGACCAACCGATCGAACAGCTTTGCGCGAGCCTGGGCATCCATGTACCCGGTCGGCAACTGGATGACGATGCCGCCATGCTGTTCAAGATGGCCTCCGGCGCCAGCGGCGTGCTGATCGCCAGCCAAGTGTGTGCCGGTGAAGAGAACCCGCTGAAGATCCGCCTTTACGGCGACAAGGGCGGCCTGGAATGGCGCCAGGAAGAACCCGCCAGTCTGATCCATCGTTCCCTCGACCAACCGCTGCGCATCCTGCGTTCCGGCGTCGGCCAGCCCTGGCTGTGCGACGCGGCATTGCAGCGCATGCGCCTGCCCGCCGGGCATCCCGAGGGTTACCTGGAAGCCATGGCCAACCTCTACCGCGACTTCGCCAAGGCCATTCGCCAGGGCACCGAGGCCGTTGGCGTACCCGGCATCGAAGTCGGCGTGCGTGGCATGGCCTTTATCGAAGCCGTGATCGCCAACCATCGCGGCGAGGCGAAGTGGACCACCCTGGCGAACCACCCATGAAGGAGACTACAGACATGCGCGGCCCAGGCATTTTTCTCGCCCAGTTCATCTCGGACGAAGCGCCTTTCGACACCCTGGCCAACATCGCCCAATGGGCGGCGTACCAGGGCTACAAGGCGATCCAGTTGCCCACACTCGGCACCCGCTACATTGACCTGGCCCGCGCTGCAGAAAGCCAGGCCTACTGCGATGAACTCAAGGCGACCTGCGCCCATGCCGGCGTCGTCATCAGCGAGCTATCGACCCACCTGCAGGGCCAACTTGTGGCCGTGCACCCGGCATTCGACACGCTGTTCGACGACTTCGCCCCGGCCCATCTGCGCGGCCAGCCCCAGGCACGTACCGAGTGGGCCATCGACCAATTGAAACTCGCCGCCCGCGCCAGCCAGCGCCTTGGCTTGACGGCCCACGCGACCTTCTCCGGCGCGCTGCTCTGGCCGTACATCTACCCCTGGCCACAACGCCCCAGCGGCCTGGTGGAGCAAGGCTTTGCCGAGTTGGCCAAGCGCTGGCTGCCGATTCTCGATTGCTTCGAGGCGGCCGGCGTCGACCTGTGCTACGAAATCCACCCCGGCGAAGACCTTCACGACGGCGCCTCTTTCGAGCGCTTCCTCGAAGCCGTCGACCACCATCCCCGGGCCAACATTCTCTACGACCCCAGCCACCTGCTGCTGCAGCAAATGGATTACCTGGGCTTCATCGACCGCTACCACGCGCGCATCCGCATGTTCCACGTCAAGGACGCCGAGTTTCGCCCCGACGCGCGCTCCGGCGTGTATGGCGGCTACCAAGGATGGGTCGACCGCCCTGGCCGTTTTCGCTCATTGGGCGATGGCCAAATCGACTTCAAATCGATCTTCAGCAAGCTCACCCAGTACGACTTCCACGGCTGGGCCGTGCTGGAGTGGGAGTGCTGCCTGAAGGACGCGCAACAAGGCGCGGCAGAAGGGGCGGAGTTCATCCGCCAGCACATGATCCGCAAGACCAGCAAGGCATTCGATGACTTCGCCGGCGTGACATCCGACGAGCAATCCAACCGACGGCTGCTGGGCCTGCCCGACGCCTGAACAGCGCTTCTGCCCCAAAATAACAATAAAACGGTGACCACAATGAAAGCGCGACTGAGCGTCATGATGTTCCTGCAATTCTTTATCTGGGGCGGCTGGTTCGTCACCCTCGGCACCTTCCTCGCCAGCAACCTGGGGGCCAGCGGCGGGCAGATCGGCATGGCGTTTTCCACCCAGTCGTGGGGGGCGATCATCGCCCCGTTTATCATCGGCCTGATCGCCGACCGCTACTTCAACGCCGAGCGCATCCTGGCGGTGCTGCACCTGATCGGCGCGGTGCTGCTGTACCAGCTGTACCGCGCGCCGGACTTCGTCGGCTTTTATCCCTACGTGCTGGCATACATGGTCATCTACATGCCGACCCTGGCACTGGTGAACTCGGTGGCCTTCCGGCAAATGAGCGACCCGGCCCAGGAGTTTTCGCGCATCCGTGTGTGGGGCACCCTGGGCTGGATTGTTGCGGGGCTGGTGATCAGCTTTGTGTTCGCCTGGGATTCGCAGCAGTCGATCACCACGGGCGCGTTGCGCAACACCTTCCTGATGTCTGCCATCGCGTCAGTGGTGCTGGGTTTCTACAGCTTCACCTTGCCGCGTACCGCGCCCTTGAAAGCCGAGGCGGGCAAGGGTGATATCAAGCAACTGCTCGGGCTGGATGCGCTGGGGTTGCTCAAGGATCGCAGCTACCTGGTGTTCTTCATCGCCTCGATCCTGATCTGCATTCCCCTGGCGTTCTACTACCAGAACGCCAACCCGTTTCTCGCGGAAATCGGCGTGACCAACCCCACGGCAAAAATGGCCATTGGGCAAGTGTCCGAGGTGCTGTTCATGCTGCTATTGCCGCTGTTCATCCAGCGTTTTGGCATCAAGGTCGCGCTGTTGGTGGGCATGCTGGCGTGGGCGCTGCGCTATGCACTGTTCGCCTACGGCAATAATGGCGAGCTGGCCTTCATGCTGTTTACCGGGATTGCGCTGCATGGCATCTGCTATGACTTCTTCTTTGTCTCGGGGCAGATCTACACCGACGCGAAAGCGCCGGAGCGCTTCAGGAGTTCGGCGCAGGGGCTGATTACCCTGGCTACGTACGGTGTGGGCATGTTGATTGGGTTCTGGGTGGCGGGGCAGGTGACCGACCACTATGTGGCGGCGGGTGGCAGCCATGACTGGCGCAGCATCTGGTTGTTTCCGGCGGGGTTTGCGCTGGTGATCTTTTTTTGTTTTTCGCTGGCGTTCAAGGGGCGGGAGCGGGTGGCAGCAGAGCCGGCTGATTGACGCATGGCGCCCGCAAAGCGGCGTTGCGCAGCGTTGGTATCGCGCTAGAATGGCCCGGCGCAGCGAGTCGACTGTGCGGCCAGAACGTTTGAAGGAGACGCTAATTGCTGTGCAACCAGTGCGAAGAAGAACACCGGATTGACGAGATGGAGCTGGCGTTTCGACGTCCTGATGCCGTTATGGCGCTATCGCAAGACGACAGAGAGAGTGGGGTCCAGGAGAACAATGACCTGGCCATCATCGGCGGTAAGCAATTTTTCATTCGTGCGTTGCTGCCATTGCCGGTGCTGGGTCGCGAGGAGGTTTTTCACATCGGTATTTGGGTCAGGATCGAGCAGTTGGATTTTGAGCGGGTTTACGAACTCTGGGATGACCCGCAGCAATCAAGCGAACCACCGTTTTCGGTGACGATTGCCAATGACATCCCGGGTCTGCCTGCAACATGTGGGCTCCCCGCCATGCTGAACCTGACTGACCCGGCTAACCGGCCAAAGGTGACGCTGATCGCGAGTAACCATCCGCTGTCGTTTGAGCAATGCCGAGGCATTACGGCGCATCGTGCACACGAATATGTGGTGTGGACACGTTGACGCCACTGCCAGTAGAGACCATAAGAAACGCTGCGACCGAATGCCCGACTCTTCATGGATCGACCAACAGTTAAAGTCTGAATAAACGAAGGCCTCGTTGTGCGCGCCTGCGCGTTTCTACCCCCTGGGTTTCAGGTATCCTCCGCGCCCGCCAATTACTATTTTCCAAACCATGCCAGAACACAACATGCAGGCCCTGTTGGAGTCGATCCTCGACGAAGTCCGTCCACTGATCGGCCTCGGCAAGGTCGCCGACTACATCCCCGCGCTCGCCGACGTGCCGGCCCAGCAACTGGGCATTGCCGTGTATGGCAATGACGGCTCGTCCTACTGCGCGGGCGATGCCCACACCTTGTTCTCCGTACAGAGCATCTCCAAGGTATTCAGCCTGGTGCAGGCCATCGACCATGGCGGCGAGAGCATCTGGGAACGCCTGGGCCACGAACCTTCGGGGCAGCCGTTCAACTCCATGGTGCAACTGGAGTTCGAGCGTGGGCGGCCACGTAACCCGTTTATCAACGCCGGTGCGTTGGTGATCTGCGACATCAACCAATCGCGCTTTGCCGTGCCGATTTTGTCCATGCGTGATTTTGTGCGGCGGCTGTCGGGCAATCCGCAGATCCTGGTCAACAGCGTGGTGGCCGAATCCGAAGCCCAGCACGGTGCGCGCAATGCGGCCATGGCGTACCTGATGAAGTCCTTCGGCAACTTCCACAATGACGTGGATGCAGTGCTGCACAGCTACTTCAACTATTGCGCATTGCAGATGAGCTGCCTGGACCTGGCCAAGGCATTTTGCTTCCTGGCGAATGAGGGGGTGTGCACCCACAGCGGCGAGCAGATTCTGACGGCGCGCCAGACCAAGCAAGTGAACTCGATCATGGCCACCAGCGGGCTGTATGACGAGGCGGGGAACTTTGCTTATCGCGTTGGCTTGCCGGGCAAGAGCGGGGTAGGCGGCGGGATTCTCGCGGTGGTGCCGGGGCAGTTTACGGTGTGCGTGTGGTCGCCGGAGTTGAATGCGGCAGGGAATTCGCTGGCGGGGATGAAGGCGTTGGAGTTGTTGAGCGAGCGGATCGGATGGTCGGTTTTTTGAAGAGACTTGATCGCTCCCACGCTCTGCGTGGGAGCGCTGCCCTGGACGCTCTGCGTCTGCCTTTGTGACGCGGAGCGTCACCGTAGGCATTCCCACGCGGAGCGTGGGAACGAGCTCAGCGCGGGCTGGTTTGCGCGCATCGATCCAGCGCTTTGTCGACCAGCATCTGCACACCTTCCAGCATCCGGCAAATGCCCAGCGCCACGTTGCGCTGGGTACCATCGACTTCGAAGGCCAGGTGAGCGGCGATGACATTGATCGACGCCAGGTCTTGCGAGGCATTGGCCAGCAAGGTTTCCGTGTCCAGGTCCGTACGCACGGTAAATAATCCATCGAACGGTAGCTCGGTGGGTTCAGGCGGTTGGGGTTGGGCGTCAGGTTTCAGATAGTGGTGAATGGCGCGGTAAGCGGCTTCTTGAAGCCGGTCGGTATGCGGTGGGGGATTTGGGCTATCTTTAATCATGGTGAAGCTCCTTTGTGAATGGAGCTGCCACGATTCGCGGTCAAACGATTAGGGTGGCAGCTATACGCGGGTTGACCGACCGGCCCAAAGAACAAAACCGGCATACCCGAAGGTATCCCGCGTACAGCTGCCGCGACACAATACATCAGGCGTAAAAAAAACGCCCAAGATCGGTTTTGGCGCAGTTGTTCTATGGTTGCGGACGGTCAAATCCGGTCGCTGAATTGGCAGCGACTGCGGGAGGTTAGTCAGCCCGGGTCCGACCGACAACCTGAAACAGTTGTCGGAAAAATCCGAGCATGTCTCCCTCAGTCAGAGACGGTCCATGTCGCACAATCGTGTGGTCCTGGCCACCGCCAAGTCGGTGCTCCGGCTATTGATCGCTCCCACGCTCTGCGTGGGAGCGCAGCCCTGGACGCTCTGCGTCTGCCTTTGTGACGCGGAGCGTCACCGTAGGCATTCCCACGCGGAGCGTGGGAACGAGCTTAAAATCCGAGTGCGTCTCCCTGTCGAGGAGAGTGCTGCTACCATCGACGCAATCCCTCATCAGTCAGAGACAATCCATGTTGCCTAATCGCGTGGTCCAGGCCGCCGCCAAGTCGGTGCTGCAGCAGCTCGTTACGCGGATCACGCCACAGTCCACCGAAGCCTCCATCGCCGAAATGGCGACGCAGATGCTCGCGGATTCCGGCTATCCGCAGACCTGGTATTACGACTGCCCGGCCTTCGTATTGCTGGGTTCGCGCAGTGCGCTTTCGGTGTCGGGACGCGACTATCGGCCCAGTGATGAAGCCGTTGGTTTACACAATCTGATCACGGTGGATTTGAGCCCGAGAGCAGGCAATGTGTGGGGCGACTGTGCCCGCTCTTTCTATGTGGAGGAGGGCGTGTGCCGGGCGGTGCCGGTGGGGGCCGAGTTCAGCAGGGGTTATGAAGTCGAGCACCTGCTACACGCGATGATGCGCACATTCGCCCGGCCTGAAACCACGTTCAACGATCTCCACGCGTTCGCCAATGACCTGATCGCATCCGAGGGTTTCGAGAACCTCGATTTCGCCGGCAACGTCGGCCACAGCATCTGCGAGCAGCGTGACCAAAGGCTCTACATCGAGGCGGGCAATCATCGGCGCCTGGAGGAGGTGACGTGCTTTACCTTCGAGCCGCATGCTCGCGAGCGAGGCGGTCGCTGGGGCTACAAGCATGAAAATATCTATTTCTTCAGTGATGAGGGAAAGGTCTGCGAGCTTTGACGAAGGCGCCGGTCTCCTGAGGACACGCGGCGCCTTCGGTTTTTTCGCGAGCAAGCTCGCTCCTACAGGGAGAGGCGATCCAGCAGGCTGTACCACGCCACGCCCGCGCCGATGTAGAAGCGTTGCAAGCCATGCAGTGGCAACCGCTGCAAAGGCGTTACCGGGTAAGCGAAGTCGGAGCGGCTGTCACACAGGCGCCCGGCCAGTTGCTGGCCGAGGCTGGTGCACAAGGCAATCCCGCGCCCGTTGCAGCCCAGTGCCAGGGTCAGCCCCGGTGCAGGCTCGTGGACGTGGGGCATAAAGTCCCGGGTGATCGCGATCCGGCCCGCCCAGCGGTACTCGAAGTCCAGCTTGCCCAGCTGCGGAAACAGCAGTGCCAGCGAGCGCTCCAGGTGCGCAAAATCTGCGGGCCCGGTGGGATCTTCGAACAACCCGCGCCCGCCCATCAGCAGGCGGCCATGGGCATCCTTGCGAAAGTAAAGCAACAGGCGCTGTGCGGTTGAGACGGTTTCCTGCCCCGGCAAAATGCTCTCGGCCCCAGGCCCGCTCAAGGGCCGGGTGGCGACGATAAAACTGTTGGCCGCGAGCACACTCTGGGCCATGCCGGGCCACAAGTCGCCGCTGTAGCCGTTGGTGGCCAGTACCACCTGGCCGGCCGACACCTGCGCGCCGCTCGCGGTCTGCAACTTCCAGCCCGCGCCCGCCTGTTGCATCGCGGTCACTGCGCTCTGCCCATGAATGCGCACGCCCGCCGCCTGGGCTGCACGCACCAGGCCCCGAGCATAGGCCAAGGGTTGGATGGCACCCGCGCGACCGTCCAGCCAGCCACCGGCAAACGCCTGGCTGCCCATGCGGGCGGACACCGCGCCGGCATCCAGGCGCTGCACCGGCACCCCGCGACGTGCCCACTGTTCGGCCCGGGCGTGCAGGCCCGCCACGCCTTTTTCGGAATAGGAAACCTGCATCCAGCCCTTGCGTGTGGGCGCACAGTCAATGCCATGGCGCTCGATAAGGTTGAACACCAGGTCTGCCGAGTTGGACACGGTGTTGATCAGTGGCTCGGCGCGCTCGGCACCGTACATCTGCACCAGTTGATCCGGGTCGTATTTGAGTGTCGGGTTGACCTGCCCGCCATTGCGCCCGGACGCGCCCCAGCCGGGCTCGTTGGCCTCCAGCACGCACACGCTGACGCCGCGTTCCGCGAGGTGCAGGGCTGTCGACAAACCGGTATACCCGGCGCCGACGATGGCCACGTCCACCTTCAATGACTCAGCCAACGCGGGTGTTTGCGGTGCAGCGGGCGCCGTCGCGGCCCAGAGTGACTTCATGGCAGGCTCCGGGTGTTGGCCGTCGGGTGCAGCACGCGGCGCAGGAAGTCCTGGGTGCGCGGTTGTTGCGGGTTGCCCAGCACCTGCTCGGCCGGCCCGCTCTCCACGATGTAGCCGCCGTGCAGGAAGCACACGCGGTCGGCCACTTCCCGGGCAAAGCCCATTTCGTGGGTCACCACGATCATGGTCATGCCTTCGTCCGCGAGGGTGCGCATCACCTCCAGCACATCGCCCACCAGTTCCGGGTCGAGGGCCGAAGTGGGTTCGTCGAACAGCATGGCGTCGGGTTTCATCGCCAGTGCGCGGGCGATGGCCACCCGCTGTTGCTGGCCGCCGGAGAGTTGTTCCGGGTAGGCATCGGCCTTGGCCGACAGGCCGACTTTATCCAGCAGCGCCAAGGCTTCTTCCCGGGCCTGTTGCAGCGGTTCGCCCTTGACGTACACCGGGCCTTCCATCACGTTTTCCAGCACGGTGCGATGGGGGAACAGGTTGAAGCGCTGGAACACCATGCCCATGCGGCTGCGCAGGGCGTGTACGGTCTTGCTGCCACGTTGCACGGTTTCGCCGAACACGTTGATGGTGCCGCCGTCGTAGGCTTCCAGGGCGTTGATGCAGCGCAGCAGGGTGGATTTGCCCGAGCCGGACGGGCCGATCAGGCACACCACTTCGCCCTTGGCCACGTCCAGGTCGACGCCGTGCAGCACGCGATGGGTGCCGTAGTGCTTTTGCAGTTGGCGAATCTCGATCATGCTTTTTTCCTCCGGCCCAGGTGCTGTTCCATGCGGCGCAGGCCATACACCAGCGGCAGGCTCATCAGCAGGTAGAGCAGGGCGACCAGGGTGTAGACGGTCATGTTCTGGAAGGTGGACGAGGCGATCAGTTGGCCCTGGCGCGTCATCTCGGCCACGGTGATGGTCGACACCAGCGATGAGTCCTTGAGCATCATCACCAGGGTGTTGCCGTAGGGCGGCAAGGCGATGCGAAACGCCTGGGGCAGGATTACCCGGCGCATCATCAGCACCGAGCGCATGCCCAGGGCTTCGGCGGCTTCACGCTGGCCCTGTTCGACGGCGATGATGCCGGTACGGAAGTTCTCCGCCTGGTACGCCGAGTAGGCGATGCCCATGCCGATCACACCCGCCTGGAATGCACTGAGGTGCACGCCCATGTCCGGCAACACGAAGTAGATGTAGAACAGCTGCACGATGATCGGCAGGCCGCGAATCACATTGATCACGGTGCTCGCCGCCCACGACAGCGCCTTGATCGGCGACAGTTTGAGCAGCGCCAGCACCAGGCCGATAGCGCTGCTGAGCAGGAACGACAGCACGGTGATCTGGATCGTCACCCAGGCGCCTTGCAGCAGGATCGGCAGGAAGTCCTGGGCGTTTTGCAGGAATTCAGCCGGGTTCATGGCTGCACCTGGGCATCAAGCCCCCACTTCTTCAGGATCGCGTCCAGGGTGCCGTCGGCCTTGATGCTGGCGATGGCCTGGTTCAGGCGTTCGAGGGTTTCGCTGTCGCCTTTGCGCACCACCAGGCATACCTCGCCGACGTTGACCGGCTTGTAGTCGGCGGCGAGCTTCACGCCCTTGAACAGCTTCTGGCGGATCTGATACGCCACCACCGGCTGGTCACCCACGGCGGCCTTGATGCGGCCCAGGCTCAGGTCGCGGACCATTTCGCCGATGGAGTCGTAGGTGCGGATTTCCTTGAAGATTCCCAGCTTGTTGAGCATGTCGTAGAAGATCGTGCCGGCTTGTACACCCACTACCTGGTCCTTCAAGGAGCTGAGGTCGGTATAGGTCGCGTTGTCGTCGGCACTCACGATCAGCCCTTCACCGTAGGCGTACACCGGCGCGCTGAAGTCCACCACCTGGGCACGCTCCGGGGTCTTGAGCATGCCGGCGGCGATGAAGTCGAGCTTGCCCGAGGTGAGGGACGGGATCAGCGCGGCAAAGTTGGTCTGCTCGATTGCGCTGGTGAAACCACCGGCCTTGCCCACTGCGTTGGCGACGTCGACCATCACGCCCTGGATGCTGTTGCTCTTGATGTCGAGGAAGGTGAACGGCGAACCGCTGGCCGTTGCACCGACTTTGTACGAGGCTGCACCGGCGGCGTGCACGGTGGCCACGCAAAAGGTGGCGCAAAGACCGAAGGCGAGGCGGCGAAACAAGGGCGAAAGACTGTTCATCGGGTTACTCCAGAAGGAAAACGGATCGTCAGTACCGCGAGCGGTTACCGAGCAAACCGCAAGCTCTGTGCCATTTCGATTAAATAAAATCGTTTTACGCTACTGAAATTAAACAAAATGAACCATTCGTATCGGTATGCGATTTTTAGTGGTCGAATTTCGCGATTTCGTGTAGAAATATCGCCACGCTTGATCGACCTGACCGCGAGTTCGCCATGTCCGAAGAACGCAACAGCTTGCACAACCAATCCCTGGAAAAGGGCCTGTCGGTGCTCAAGGCATTCAGCGCCCAGCGCCGCAGCATGAGCCTTGCAGAGGTGGCCGAAGCCGCCGGCATGACCAAAAGCTCGGCCCAGCGCATGGTGTTTACCCTCGAGAGCCTGGGTTACCTTCGGAAACACTCGCGCACCCGTCATTACCAACTCACACCACGGGTGCTGGAGTTGGGCTTCAGTTATCTGGATGCGCATTCGCTGATTGAAGTGGCTAACCCGTTCCTCTCGGAATTGACCCGCCTGACGGGAGAAACCTCGTGCCTGACCGAGCCTGCGGGTTACGACATGACGTATATCGCGCGGTTTGTCAGCTCCGGCTTCGTGCCGGTACACATGCCGATTGGCTCGCGGGTGCCGATGTATTGCACGGCGTCGGGGCGCGCGTATCTGAGTGCGTTACAGCAGGATGAGGCGCTGGCGTTGATCGAGCACAGCCAGCGGGTGGCGCACACCAGCCAGACGTTGACTGAGGTCGACAGGATCATGGAGTCGTTGCAGCAGGTGCGCGAGCAGGGCTATGCGGTGAATGGCCAGGAACTGTTCCTGGGGGACATGACCATCGGCGCGCCGGTGCTGGGGGCGAACGGTCGGCCGGTGGCGGCGGTGCATGTGGTGGCGCCGACCAGTCGCTGGAGCCGGGCGGATGCAGAGAAGCAGTTGGCGCCGGCGTTGTTGCAGTGCTCAAGGGCGTTGAGCAATTCGGCCCGCAACCTGGAGTAACCCGCTCTCAAGAACACAGCAAATCCAAAATGTGGGAGCGGGCTTGCTCGCGAATGCGGTGTATCAGTCGCCAGATGCAGTGACTGGCACACCGCATTCGCGAGCAAGCCCGCTCCCACATTTTGATCTTCATTGTTCTTTGATATTTATGTGAGCCCCAACAAAAAATGCGCCCCTGAGGGCGCATTTTTTTGTTCGGTCAACTATCGCCTGTCAGGCAATCGCATCCCAGGCACGGTCACCGTTCTCGTCTTTGATCCGAGTCGGCAAGCCCATCACGTCCAGCGCCTTCAGGAACGGCTCAGCCGGCAGTTCCTCGACGTTGGCCATGTGCTTCACGTCCCACTCGCCACGGGCAACCAGCAGCGCTGCGGCTACCGGCGGTACGCCGGCGGTGTAGGAAATGCCCTGGCTGTCGGTCTCGGCGAAGGCTTCTTCGTGGCAGGCCACGTTGTAGATGAACAGCTCGCGTGGCTGGCCATCCTTGGTGCCCTTGACCAGGTCGCCGATGCAGGTCTTGCCGGTGTAGCCAGGCGCCAGCGACGACGGGTCGGGCAGCACGGCCTTGACCAGTTTCAGCGGCACGACTTCCAGGCCTTCGGCGGTGGTGACCGGTTTTTCGGAGAGCAGGCCGAGGTTTTTCAGCACGGTGAACACGTTGATGTAGTGTTCGCCGAAGCTCATCCAGAAACGCACATTGGGCACGTCGAGGTTTTTCGACAGCGAGTGCACTTCATCGTGGCCGGTCAGGTACAGGTTCTGCGAACCGACCACAGGCAGGTCGTCGGTGCGTTTGACTTCGAACATGGTGTTGCTGGTCCACTGGCTGTTCTGCCAGCTCCACACCTGTCCGGTGAATTCGCGGAAGTTGATTTCCGGGTCGAAATTGGTGGCGAAATATTTGCCATGGGAGCCGGCATTGACGTCGAGAATGTCGATCGAATCAATGCGGTCGAAATGCTTTTGTTGCGCCAGCGCTGCATAAGCGTTGACCACACCCGGGTCGAAGCCCACGCCAAGGATGGCCGTGATGTTCTTCTGTTTGCACTCTTCCAGGTGGTTCCATTCGTAGTTGCCGTACCACGGCGGGGTCTCGCAGACCTTGCCCGGCTCTTCGTGGATGGCGGTGTCGAGGTACGCCACGCCGGTGTCGATGCAGGCACGCAGTACCGACATGTTGAGGAACGCGGAACCGACGTTGATGACGATCTGCGATTCAGTCTCGCGGATCAGTGCCTTGGTCGCTTCCACGTCCAAAGCGTTCAGCGCGAAGGCCTGGATGTCGGCGGGTACCTTGAGGCTACCCTTGGCCTTGACGCTGTCGATGATGGCCTGGCATTTGGAGATGTTGCGCGACGCGATAGCAATACGACCGAGTTCGTCGTTGTGCTGCGCGCACTTGTGGGCCACCACCTTGGCGACACCTCCTGCACCAATGATAAGAACGTTCTTTTTCAATTGCTTTATCTCTCCTTTATCTGTCCGCTTTACGAAAGGCTGGACAGGTAGTCGTCGTAACCAAATTCACGAACCACTTCGACTGTACCGTCGAGTTGTTTCACTACGATGGACGGCATTTTCAGGCCGTTGAACCAGTTTTTCTTGACCATGGTGTAGCCTGCCGTGTCGATGAACGACAGTCGATCGCCGATGGCCAGCGGCTGATCAAATTGGTACTCACCGAAGATGTCCCCGGCCAGGCACGACTTGCCGCACACCATGTAGGTGTGTTCGCCATTGCTTGGCGCCAGCTTGGCGTTCAGGCGATAGATCAGCAGGTCCAGCAGGTGGGCTTCGATGGAGCTGTCTACCACGGCGAGGTTCTTGCCGTTGTAGAGGGTGTCGAGCACGGTCACTTCCAGGGAGGCGCTGTTGGTGATCGCCGCTTCGCCGGGTTCCAGGTACACCTGCACGTCGTACTTCTGCGAGAACGCCTTGAGGCGCTGGCAGAAGGCGTCGATGGCATAGCCTTCACCGGTGAAGTGGATGCCGCCGCCGAGGCTGACCCAGTTGACCTTGTGCAGCAGCGCGCCGAAGCGTTCTTCGATGGTGTTGAGCATCTGGTCGAACAGGTTGAAATCACCGTTCTCGCAGTTGTTGTGGAACATGAAACCGGAGATTTGCTCGATCACACCTTCGATCTTCACCGGGTCCCACTCGCCCAGGCGGCTGAACGGGCGCGCCGGGTCGGCCAGCAGGTAGTCGGAGCTGCTCACTTGCGGGTTGACGCGCAGGCCGCGGGTCTTGCCTTCGCTGCGCTCGGCAAAGCGCTGCAGCTGGCTGATGGAGTTGAAGATGATCTTGTCGCAGTTGTCGAGCATCTCTTCGATTTCATCGTCGGCCCAGGCCACGCTGTAGGCGTGGGCTTCACCTTCGAACTTCTGGCGACCCAGCTTGAGCTCGTACAGCGACGACGAGGTGGTGCCGTCCATGTATTCCTGCATCAGGTCGAACACCGACCAGGTGGCGAAGCATTTGAGGGCCAGAAGAGCCTTGGCGCCGGACTGTTCGCGCACGTAGGCGATCTTCTGCATGTTGACCAGAAGCTTCTGTTTGTCGATGAGGTAGTACGGCGTTTTGATCATTTTCAGAGCCTGCGGCGGTGCCTGCCAAAAAAGGACACGCATTGTGCCCGCACTTGGGACAGATCGAAAGGTTAGTCAGCGGAATTTGCTGGCCCGGTTATAAGCTGGCCTGTGAATATGACAGCCCGTAGGTATGATGAGCCGCTTTGATAACGGACCACGGCTTGGGCGACGAGAGGTGAGAATGGACGCATGGACGCTGCATTGGCTGGAAGCTTCGGGGAGCCTGGCGCAGTTTCGCCCGCAGCTGATCCGAGAGTTTGAGGTCGCCTACGAGGCAATCGCGCAACTGCTGCCGCCGCCGCGGCTGGACATCCTGATCCAGCGGTTGCCGGGGGAGACCCTTCCGGAACTCGGCCTGGTGGGCCGTGCTTATCGCAGCACGATGTTCAGCATGACCCTTGATCCCGATAACCCGAATTTCCTCACCAGCCTGCGAAGCGGTGCATTGCGTCGACACGTGGTGCATGAGGTGCACCATTGCCTGCGCATGGCGGGCCCCGGTTATGGCTGGACGCTGGGGGAGGCGATGGTCAGTGAGGGCCTGGCCGGGCAGTTTGTGCGGCAGGTGCTGGGCAGTGAGCCGGAGTTGTGGGAGCGGGCGCTTGCCCCCCAGGAACTGCTGAGTGCCCCGGTAGACCGCCAGCTTCTCGAGGCCACGTATTACGACCACAGCGAATGGTTCTTTGGTACCGGCGCGCGGCCAAGATGGCTGGGGTACACGCTGGGCTACCAGATGGTGGAAACCTGGCTGGCAACGCAGGGCGACGTGGACGCCGCCACATGGGTCAATGTACCCGCCCAAGACATACTCGCCAACGCCGCCAAAGCGGGGTTGGTGGCCTGACTTTGAAACACAAGCCCACCAAACACCCCCTATCCCCTGTGGGAGCTGTCGAGCCTCAGCGAGGCTGCGAAGGCGGCGGCACAGCCGATAAATAAGCTGCCTGACACACCGCTATCGCAGCCTCGCTAAAGCTCGACAGCTCCCACATGACAAAAACGCACCCACACTGACATCAAACCGTCATCTCCCCCCGAACGTATTCAGGCCGGTTGTCGTTGATCACCTGCATGAAGCCTCCTGATCAATTAATGATTTAGCGTGAGTTGCATGTTCGTCCTGTACCGGCTCAAACCCGCAGCGCAGATAAAAGCTTGCGCCCTCGTGGGTGTCGGTAGACAGGCGCACGACATGGAAGGATTGCGCCGCGCGTGCCAAAAGCTGGCCTACCAACGCTTTGCCCACCTGGCGTCCCCTTGATGCCTGTGCGACGTACACCCGGCGCAGCCTGCCAACCTCCGGACCGGCGTAAGGGTCATGGGACAAACCGCCAACGGCGATCAACTGCCCGTTGCTGAATACACCCAAAAGACATTCGCCTGGCTGGTCAAAACGGTTGGCGCCGCTGGACCACTCTGCAACGAGTCGCGTGAGAAACCTGAATCCTTCGGCGACGGCTTCTGCTTCCAATACCAGGATCTCTTCGGGCAACGCCGAGAGGGTGCGTATCGACAAACCGTCCTCTGATTCAGCCACTGCGATTCTCCAGATCCAGCCAAGCGGCCTTGGAGTCAACGCAGGAGTGCTCCTGCTTGCCAGGCAAGAGCGGCGTATCGAGTGTAGCGATTGCTATCGAGACCCAGTCTGGGTAAACACCATTGATATCGGACCAGAACATCGACGAGCCGCAGCGTGAGCAAAACTCACGAAACACACCCTCGGAAGATTCATAAGCCTTGAGCGTTTGCAGCGAAGACTCGATGTGCACCGACGATTTCGGAGCACTCGCGTATGTCGCGAAGGCGGAGCCATGACTCTTTTGGCATTTTTTGCAGTGGCAATGCGTCACAGCTTTCAGCGGTGTCGATACTCGGTAGCTGACCGCGCCGCACAGGCAGCTACCCTGGTGAAGTCCTTCCATGTTGATTCAATCCCAAGCTCAATGGAGTGACTATACCGCTCTCCCATGAGCCTTGAGCAAGTCCGGTTTTCGGTATCACGTATTGGTCTTCAACTTGGTCCACAACCGAGTGGCCAGCCGCGCAATCGCTGGCGGCAGGTCCTCCACGATAAACAGCTTGTCCATCACGCTTTTCGGCGGGTAGATCGCCAGGTCTTGCTTCACCTCAGGGGTCACCAGCTCATCCGCCGCGCTGTTGGGGTTGGCGTAGTGGATGCTGTTGCTAATGTTGGCAATCACCTTGGGCTCCAGCAGGTAATTCATATAGGCATAGCCGTTTTTCTCGTGCGGTGCACCCTTGGGCATCACCACCATGTCCAGCCACAATGTCGAGCCTTCGTCCGGGATCGAGTAGGCGATGCTGATACCGTTTTTCGCTTCCCTGGCGCTGGCGGCAGCCTGTACCACGTCGCCGTTAAAGCCGATCACTGCGCAGATATTGCCGTTCGCCAGGTCGCTGATGTACTTGGAGGCATGGAAGTACTGGATGTAGGGGCGGATTTTCAACAGCGCCTGCTCGGCCTTTTTGTAGTCGGCCGGTTCGTGGCTGTGGTGCGGCAGGCCCAGGTAGTTGAGGGTGATCGGCAGGATCTGCGTGGGGTTGTCGATAATCGCCACGCCGCAGGCGCTGAGTTTCTTGATGTTGTTTTCATCAAAGAACAGGCTCCAGGAATGGGTGACGTCGGTGGTGCCGAAGATCGCCTTGATCTTCTCGACGTTGTAGCCAATCCCCGCCGTGCCCCACATATACGGGAAGCCGTACTGGTTGCCCGGGTCGTTGGTCTCCAGCTTTTTCATCAGCAACGGGTCGAGGTTTTTCCAGTTGGGCAGTTGGCTTCGGTCGAGCTTCTGGATCGCCCCGGCCTTGATCAGCCGCGAGAGGAAGTGGTTGGACGGGCTCACCACGTCATAACCGGTATTGCCGGTCATCAGCTTGGATTCCAGCACTTCATTGCTGTCGTGAATGTCGTAGGTCGCCTTGATCCCGGTCGCTTTGGTAAAACTGGTCAAGGTGTCATCGGCGATGTAGCCGTTCCAGTTGGAAATGTTCACTTCTTCGGCGGCGTACACAGCCGCCGGGAGCGCGCTGAGGATGACCGCCAGGGACAGACTGTTGATGTGCATGTGAATCACCTTTATCGAGGTTTCTTGTTCTAGATTTCTGTCCGTGCTCGAACCGTTTCCACGCCCATACGCAGCATGGCACCGATGTCGAACAACGGCCGGGGTGGCAGCCAGCCGGGCTGTGCCCTGTGCATCACAGAGTGCAGGAGCGAGGAAGTCTGGCCCGACGCCCACTCGGCCAGCAGTCGACCCCACAGCGTGCCGCGGGCCACGCCTGAACCGTTGCAGCCCGCGACGGCATACAGGTTGCTTTCGACCCGCGCGAAATACGGTTGACCGCTGCGGGAGGCGCTCAAGTGGCCGGTCCAGGTGTAGTGGATGTCTTGTTCGGTCAGCCACGGGAAGCGTCGCTGCATGCCCTTTACATGGTGTTGGCGCCGGTGCAACAGGTCGCCGTTGGACAAGTCCCGGGTGCGGTACTCCGCTGTGTTGCGGATCATCACCCGATGGTCCGGTGTCAGGCGCACCGTGGCACCCAGTGGCCGCGTGGACAGCACGCCCCACGGTTCCACTGCGCCGATCCGGCGGTATTCCTCATCGCTGAGAGGGCGGGTGAGGCTGGCGCTGAGTTCCATCGGGAACGTCGCACTGGCCTCAAGGCCCACCCGTGGAATAAAGGCGTTGAGGCACACCAGCACCTGGCCGGCTTCAATGCAGGCGTCCAGGCCGTTGGCGCGAATGCCGCCATTGGCCATGCGCTCAAGGCCGGTGATGTCGGTGTTCTCATAAAGCGTCACGTTGTCCGGCAGCGCTTCGAGCAAACCCTTCACATACTTCGCCGGTTGCAGCAAGGCGTTGCCGTGGCCGCACCAGATGGCGGCCTGGTAATGCTCGGTGCCGAGTGTCTGCGCGAGTGCGGCACCTTGCAGGAACTGCGCTGAAGCACCCGCGGCACGCAAGGTCGCCAACTTGGCATCCACATGCGCAAGCTTGTCGCGATCGTGCACGGCGAAGTAGTAGCCGCTGTCCCGAAAGTCGCAGTCGATGGCATGGCGGGCGATGCGCTCGCGCACTTCATCGCTGGCTGCGCGGGAGATCGCGGTGTCCACCTCAAAGTCAGCGAAGCCTGCGTTGCCCATCAGTTCACTTGCAGCGGGATGCTCATGGGCCACCACAAAACCGGAATTACGCGCTGAGGCACCTTGGGCGGCGCGCTGGCGGTCGACGATCACGATGCGCGCCTCGGGGTGCATCTCGGCCAGGTTGTGCGCCGCACACAAACCGGTGATGCCGGCGCCGATCACCAGCCAGTCGGCTTTTTGTAGGCCGGTGAGTCGGTCCCGGGCGGGGAGGCTTTCAGTCTGGGCAATCCAGCCACATGTGTTTTCCATGAAGATCCTCGGCTGTATGCGTTACTGGCATAAATAAGTTCGGGCTGCAGCTGGAATCTATAGGGCCTGCGGTGATACAACCAACGTTATAAAATCATCCAGCCATTCGGAAAACGCATGGATAACATCCGTCACGTGCCTTCGCTGCAGGGCCTTCAGGCGTTGGTTGAAGTCAGCGACTGCGCGAGCTTCACCGTGGCTGCGCAGAAGCTGTGCCTGACCCAAAGCGCGGTGAGCCGCAAAATCCAGCAACTGGAAAGCCATTTCGGCGTGCCGATGTTCACCCGGACCAGCCGCAGCCTGCGCCTGACCTCCGAAGGTGAGCAGGTGCTGGCCAGTGCCCGGAGCATCCTGGCGCAACTGAAGGGGCTGGAGGATCGGCTCTCGCCTCGTAAACGTCCGTTTCGCATCCGCCTGCATGTGTCGCTGGCGGTGCGCTGGCTGCTGCCCAAGCTCAGCGATTTCTATCGCAACCATCCCGATATTTCCCTGGCAATCGAGACCGTCGCCACCGAGGTGGTCGAGCCGGCGAGTGACAGCGATGCCTACATCCTTTACCTGCCCAAGCCCGACAACGATCCTGCGCGGCTGACCTTGTTCCACGAATCATTGGTGCCGGTCTGCGCGCCGGGTTTGGGGCCACTGGCTTCCGTGGAACAGCTCGAACACTTTGCGCTGCTGCATCGTTCAGCCGACAAGCAGGACTGGATGACCTGGCTGGCGGCCAATGGCGCGCGGTCGCTGGACGACTACCGGCATATCCCGTTCAACCTTGACGAATTGGCGCTGGATGCCGCCGCGCGCGGGCTTGGGGTGGCGATGACGGATCTGACGCTGGCGGCCGAGTCGATCGAACGGGGTGTGTTGGTGGTGCCGTTTGGTCAGCCGCTGGTGACCGGCGGGGTGTATGCATTGTGCTTGCAGTCATCGGCGGCGTCACACCCGGGCTGCGTGCTCATCATGCAGTGGTTTGGTCAGCAGGCGCGGCATGCTAACGTCACGTCTTGACTCTCTATCGCCAGCCCATCCATGAAAATGCCCGATATCGACGCCATCCAGGCGTTCGTCCTGGTCGCCGAACTCAAGAGCTTTACCCGCGCTGCCGATGCTATCGGCGGCACCCAGGCGGCTATCAGCCTGAAGATAAAACGCCTCGAAGAAAGCCTTGGCCGCAAGCTGCTGGAACGCACGCCGCGACGGGTCACGCTGTCGGCCCATGGCCAGATGTTTTTGGCCAGTGCCCGCCGCTTGCTGGACAACTACCAGGAAGCGATGAACTGTTTTGGCCCGCAGAAACGCACCTTGCGCGTGGGCGTCAGCCACCACATTGTCGGCGCCGATCTCAGCCTGTGGCTGCGACGTTTGGCGACCACCGACCCGGACGTGATCGTGGCGTTCAGTCTCGGCACCTCGCGGGATATGTTGATGAACTACGAGCAGGGCAAGCTGGATGTGGCGATGATCCTGCGGCACGACAACCGTCGCCAGGACGGCGAAGTGGTGGGCATCGAACGCTTTGGCTGGATGGCTTCCCACGACTTCGAATTGCGCCAGGGCGGGGCGTTGCCCCTGGCGATCCAGCCGGAACCCTGCGGCATGCGCAGCATGGTGATGGGGGCGCTGGCCGAGCAGAACCGTGCCTGGGAAGAGGCGTTCGTGGGCAGCGGGATCCTGGCGATCGGCGCTGCTGTGGTGGCGGGGATTGGCATCGGTGCGATGGTTGGGCGGATGGCGCCCGGTGGCTGCGTCGACGTGGAGCAGCGTTTCGACCTGCCGCCGCTGCCCAGTCGCGAAGTGGTGCTGTATACGGCGCAGCGGGACTCTCAGGCGCAAGCGTTGATCCGCACGTTGAGCGCCGATATTCCCGCCGATTGAACTAGAAAATCAGACGCCCGGCCCAGGCCATCAGCAGCGCCAGACTGCCGATGCCGAGGAGTGTGAGCCCAAGGGCTACGAAGTGAACGAGGAGGGTGGTCAGTGGCGGCTGCTGTTCCATGTGGGGGCTTCCTTGGGGCTTGGGAAGCAAAAGTATGCTGAGCGGCCGTGCACCGAAACAGACGCTGCCAGCTATTTCAGTGATAAGCAAAACGAAGCCCCACCCACTCCCGTGCCCCATGGAGCGTGAGCGCCGCGCGATCACTCAAGCCTGGGCGGTGCATTTCATCATGAGTGGAACTTGTGATCATCTCAAATAAAATGAGTTTGTCTCACTATCACTCGATCCCGACAATGGCTCCCATACAAACACATTGGAGCTTTACGTCATGGCTGTTGCCCATTCCCTTGGATTCCCGCGCATTGGTCGCGATCGTGAACTGAAAAAAGCGCAGGAAGCGTTTTGGAAGGGCGAGCTCGACGAAGCCGGCCTGCGCGCCGTAGGTCGTGAACTGCGCAAGACGCACTGGGACCTGCAAAAGAAAGCCGGCATCGAACTGTTGCCCGCCGGTGACTTCGCCTGGTATGACCAGGTACTGACTCACTCGCTGATGTTCGGTGTGATCCCCGAGCGTTTCCGCCCGGCCGACGGCAAAGCCACCCTGCACACCCTGTTCGGCATGGCCCGTGGCGTCAGTGACAACTGCTGCGGCGGTGCCCACGCCCAGGAAATGACCAAGTGGTTCGACACCAACTATCACTACCTGGTCCCTGAATTCAGCGCCGACCAGCAATTCCAGCTGGGTTGGGAGCAACTGTTCGAAGAGGTCAAGGAAGCCCGCGACCTCGGCCACACCGTCAAGCCGGTGGTCATCGGCCCGCTGACCTACCTGTGGCTGGGCAAGGCCAAGGGTGGTGATTTCGACAAACTCGACCTGCTGGACCGCCTTCTGCCGCTGTACGGTCAGATCTTCCAGCGCCTGGCGGACCTGGGCGTGGAGTGGGTGCAGATCGACGAGCCGATCCTGGTGCTGGACCTGCCGCAGGATTGGAAAAACGCCTTCGAGCGTGCCTACAACCTGATCCAGCGCGACCCGCTGAAGAAGCTGGTGGCCACCTATTTTGGCGGCCTGGAAGAGAACCTCGGCCTGGCAGCCAACCTGCCGGTGGACGGCCTGCACATCGACCTGGTGCGTGCACCGGATCAGTACCCGATCATCCTCGATCGCCTGCCGGCTTATAAGGTGCTGTCCCTGGGCGTGGTCAACGGCCGTAACGTATGGCGCTGCGACCTGGAAAAAGCCCTGGCCACCTTGCAGCATGCTCATGAGCGCCTGGGTGATCGCCTGTGGGTGGCGCCATCCTGCTCGTTGCTGCACAGCCCGGTAGACCTGTGCCGTGAAGACAAGCTGGATGCCGAGCTGAAAAGCTGGCTGGCGTTTGCCGTACAGAAGTGCGAAGAAGTGGCGGTGCTGGCCCAGGCCGTGAACCAGCCTGAAGCGCCGAACGTGATCGCTGCCCTGGCCGAAAGCCGTGCCGTGCAGGCGGCCCGTGCCGCTTCGCCGCGTATCCACAAGCCGGCGGTGCAAGCCCGTGTGGCGGCGATCACCGCCAAGGACAGCCAGCGTGACTCGCTGTTTGCCCAACGTATCGAGAAACAGCGTGCCGGCCTGAACCTGCCGCTGTTCCCGACCACCACCATCGGTTCGTTCCCGCAAACTGCTTCGATCCGCCTGGCTCGCCAGTCCTACAAGGCCGGCAAGTTGAGCGAAGCCGAATACGTCGAAGCCATGCACAGCGAGATCCGCCACGCTGTCGAAGTGCAGGAAAACCTTGGCCTGGACGTATTGGTGCACGGTGAGGCCGAACGTAACGACATGGTCGAATATTTCGCCGAACAGTTGGACGGTTATGTATTTACCCGCTTCGGCTGGGTGCAGAGCTACGGTTCCCGTTGTGTGAAACCGGCGGTGATTTTCGGTGACCTGAGTCGTCCGAAAGCCATGACCGTGGAGTGGATTCGCTACGCCCAGGGCCTTACCAACAAGGTGATGAAGGGCATGCTGACCGGCCCGGTGACCATGCTGATGTGGTCGTTCCCCCGTGAAGACGTGAGCCGCGAAGAACAGGCGCGGCAACTCGCCCTGGCGATTCGTGACGAAGTGGTGGACCTGGAAGCCGCCGGGATCAAGATCGTGCAGATCGACGAAGCCGCGTTCCGCGAAGGCTTGCCGTTGCGCCGGGCGCAGTGGAAGGAATACCTGGACTGGGCCACCGAAGTCTTCCGCCTGTGCGCCTCCGGTGTGCGCGACGAAACCCAGATCCACACCCACATGTGCTACAGCGAATTCAACGATGTGATCGAGTCCATCGCGGCGATGGATGCCGACGTGATCACCATCGAAACCTCGCGCTCGGACATGGAACTGCTGGAGGCATTCGAAGCCTTCGCTTACCCGAACGACATTGGCCCAGGTGTGTATGACATCCACTCGCCACGGGTGCCGGATGCCTCGGAAATGGCCAACCTGCTGCGCAAGGCAGCCAAACGCATCCCGGCCGAACGCCTGTGGGTCAACCCGGATTGCGGCCTGAAAACCCGTGGCTGGCCGGAGACTGAAGCGGCGCTGATTCACATGGTGACTGCGGCGCGTCAACTGCGGGCTGAACTGGCCTGATCCAACACCCGGAATCACACGCCGGGTGAAGCTCAAAAATGTGGGAGCGGGCTTGCTCGCGAATACGGAGTATCAGCCGCTGGAGATGTCGACTGACCCACCGCATTCGCGAGCAAGCCCGCTCCCACATTGGGTCACCGGCGTTATCAAAATCATGAAATTGCCAGCATTACCCCGCGCAGACTAGAATGCGATCAATTCTTAATTACGCTTGGGTCTCACCGCCCGGCACGCCCCGGTGATCGGCATGTCGTCTCCCCTCAATCTGCATATCCAGGACCTGTACTGCGAACACCATGGATGGTTGCACCGTTGGCTGGACCGCAAGCTGGGCAACGCCAGCGATGCCGCAGACCTGGCCCATGACACGTTCATGCGCCTGCTCACCCGGCAAACCAGCACCCACCTGGGCGCCGAACCACGGGCGTTGCTCACGCATATCGCCAAGGGCCTGATGATCGACAGCTGGCGCCGCCAGGAAGTGGAACGCGCCTACCTGGAAACCATCGCCCACCTGCCCGAACAGCATGTACCTTCGCCGGAAACCCGCTGGCTGATCCTCGAAGCGCTGTACCGCATTGAGGCGATGCTGCGGGATCTGCCGGAAAAAACCCGCCAGGCCTTCCTGATGTCGCAGATCGACGGCCTGAGCTATCAGCAGATTGCCGATGCCCTGGGTGTGTCGCTGATTTCGGTCAAACGCTACATGCGCGATGCCTTCCTGGCCTGCCTGAGCGTGGCATGAGCCAGTCGATTGATCCGCTGATCCTCGGTGAAGCCGCCGACTGGATGGTGCAGTTGCAATCCGGCAGCGCCACCGATGAAGACCGCCGCGCCATCGCCCAGTGGCAGGGCCGCAGCGCCCTGCATGCCCAGGCCTGGCAACGGGCGCAGGCGATTCTGGGGGACTTCAACAGCGTGCCGGCGGCGATTGCCGGCGATACCTTGAAGCGCATCGGGCGCAAAAAATCCCTCGGCCGACGCCAGGCGCTCGGGTTGTTGCTAGCGGCCGGTCCGGCGGCCTGGCTGGCGTATCGGCAGGTGCCGTGGCAGCAGTGGACCGCCGACCAGCACACGGCCATCGGCGAACAAAGGAACCTCACTTTGCCCGACGGCACTCGCTTGCTGATCAACACCGGCAGCTCGCTGAATATCGCGTTCTCCGAGCAGGTGCGGCGTATCGAGCTGCTCAAGGGCGAAGTGCTGATCACCACCGCCAAGGATTCGGCCCATCGCCCGTTCATCGTCCAGACCCGCCACGGTACCGCCAGGGCCTTGGGCACCCGATTCAGTGTGCGGGTGGGTGAGCTGGCAAGCCGAGTGGCCGTGACCGAAGGCGCGGTGGAGTTGCTGGCGGCGCATGCCGGCCAGGGGGTGATCGTCAAGGCGGGCGAGCAGGGCGCCTTCAGTGTTGACCGGGTAGCCGCCGTCGAGCCGCTGGATGTCAGCACCCTGACCTGGGAGAACGGCATGCTGCTGGCCCAGCATATGCGCCTGGCGGACCTGCTGGATGAGCTGGGGCGTTATCGCGCCGGCGTATTGCGCTGCCATGCCTCGGTTGCCGACCTCACGGTGTCGGGTGCGTTTCCCCTGCGCGATACCGATGCCAGCCTGCACCTGTTGCAGGAAACCTTGCCGGTCAAGGTCAGCAGCCTGACGGGGTATTGGGTGACGGTCGAGCCGCGCTGATCTTTTTCAACTTTCGCTGATACCTTTTTCGTTGTCGCCCGGTGTAGGGGAGAACCCTCAACATTGCTCCGCGCCGACAGGAATGCCCATGACCGCCAGACCGCTCCCGTACTGCCCCCGTCCGTTGAAGGCACTGAGCCTGGCGGTCGCCCTTGCCGCCGTCGCACCGTTGCAGAACGCCCAGGCAGAAGATGCTGCGCCAAGCAGTGCGGCGCGCAGCTATAACATCGCGGCGGGGCCGCTGGGGAATGTGCTGGCGCAGTTTGCGGCGTTGTCCGGGGTGCCGTTGTCGTTCGATTCCACGTTGCTCAACGATCAACAAAGCCCGGGGCTGCAAGGCAGCTACAGCGCACAATCGGGTTTTGCCCAGTTGCTGCAAGGCAGCGGCTACACCCTGCAAGGCACCGGCACCAACGGTTATACCGTGGTGCCCCAGGCCAGCGGCGGTGCGTTGGAGTTGGGCGCCACCACCATCAGCGGTGAAGCGAGCGGGGCGCAGGCAGACACGTATGCCGGTGGCCAGGTGGCACGTTCTGCACGCCTCGGCGTGTTGGGCAATCGGTCCATCAACGACGTGCCATTCAGCGTGGTCAGCTACACCTCGAAAACCATCGCCGACCAACAAGCGCGAACCGTCGGCGACGTATTGCTCAACGACGCGTCGGTGCGCCAGTCGTCCGGGTTTGGCAACTTCTCCCAGGTGTTCACCATTCGCGGGCTGCCGCTGAGCACCGATGACATCGCATTCAACGGCCTGTACGGCGTGCTGCCCCGGCAGATCATCACTACCGAAGCCCTGGAACGGGTGGAGTTGTTCAAGGGCCCGAATGCCTTCGTCAACGGCGTGTCGCCCTCGGGCAGCGGGATCGGCGGCAGCGTCAACCTGGTGCCCAAGCGCGCTGAAGACACGCCCACCCGCAGCGTCACCCTCGATTACGCCAGCGACAGCCAGGCCGGCGGCCACATCGACCTCGGCCAACGCTTTGGCGAAGACAACCGCTTTGGCGCCCGGGTCAACCTGGCGCGGCACGGCGGCGAAACCGCTGTGGATGACGAAAACAAAAGCTCGCAGTTGATCGCCGTTGCCCTGGATTATCGCGGCGAGCGCTTGCGGGTCTCCACCGACTTTGGCTACCAGAAAGAACGCATCAATAACGGCCGCTCGGTGGTCTACCTGACCGGTACCAAAGTGCCCAGCCCGCCGTCGGCCAAGGACAACTACGCCCAGGACTGGAGCTGGTCGCAGCTGGAAGACACCTACGGCATGGTCAACGCCGAATATGACTTGAACGATAACTGGACGGCCTACGCGGCAGGTGGCGCCAAGCACACTCGGGAGAACGGCCAGTATTCGTCGCTGTATGTCGCCAACGATGGCAGCGCCAAGGTGGGCTTCCTCTATTCACCCCATGACGAAGACAACAAAAGCGCCATGGCCGGCTTGAACGGGCACTTTGCGACGGGGCCGGTGACCCATCAGATGAACTTCGGGCTGTCGGGGATCTGGGGCGAGCAGCGCTCGTCCTACGAGGCGATACTGCAAGCCAACCGCCAGCCCGGCAACCTGTACGACCCGACGCAAACGCCGCGACCTACCAACACCTATTTCGGCAGTGATATTCACGACCCGCGGGTTGTCGGCAAGAACCGCATCAAGAGTGCGGCGGTGTCCGACACCCTGGGCTTTTTGGATGATCGGGTGCTGTTGACCCTGGGCGTGCGGCGCCAGACCATCGAGGTGGACAGTTGGAACACGGCCACGGGGGCACGGGGTACACCGTACTCCGAGTCCATCACCACACCGGTCTATGGCCTGGTGATCAAGCCATGGGAGCACGTGTCGTTCTACGCCAACCGTATCGAAGGCCTGGCCCAGGGCCCGACGGCGCCACTCACGAACGTGACCAACCCCGGCGAAGTCTTCCCGCCCAAGCGCAGCAAGCAGACGGAAGCCGGGGTGAAGCTGGACTGGGAAAACTATGGCGCCACGCTGGGTGTGTACCGCATCGAACAGCCGAACAACGCGACCACCCGGTTCCCGGGCCAGAAGTTCGATACCTTCACTGTCGACGGTGAACAGATCAACAAAGGCGTGGAACTCAACGTGTTCGGCGAGCCCATCGACGGCCTGCGCCTGCTGGCCGGTGCCACCTGGATGGACACCGAACAGAAGAGCACTTCCAACGGCGCCACCGACGGCAACCGCGCCGCGGGTGTGCCGCGCTTCCAGTACAACATCGGTGCGGATTGGGATGTGCCGGGCATCCAGGGTGCGGCGGTCAGCGCACGGATGCTGCGCACCGGTGGCGAATACGTCAACGCCGCCAACAGCCTGAGTATCCCGGCCTGGACCCGCGTCGACCTGGGGGCGCGTTATGGCTTCAAAGCGGATGACAAATACATCACCCTGCGCGCCAACGTCGAAAACGTAGCGAACAAGGCGTACTGGTCGTCGGCGTCGACGGCCAATAACTACCTGACCCAGGGTGAGCCGCGGACAGTGAAATTGTCGGCGACGGTGGATTTCTGAGCCTGGAAAACCCTATCAGGTGAATGGACAACCCGTGGTGAGGGAGCTTGCTCCCGCTGGGCTGCGAAGCAGCCCTAAAAAAAGGACACGGTGTTCTTCAGGTGGCTCTCGATTGCCTTATTGGGGCCGCTTCGCGACCCAGCGGGAGCAAGCTCCCTCGCCACAACAAGGCTGAATGTCCCTCGGTCAACCCGCATTCACTTCAATCCGGTCAAAGCCCTTGAGGCGATACAGCATCACCGAGATCGCCCAACTGGCCACGAAGATCCCGATGATCATGTAGCCCAGCATCCCGAAACTGTCGTTCAGCGAGCCGATAAAACTCCAGAACGATCCCTTCAGGTCCAACTGGTCACCCATCAACCCCAACGCCTCGATACTGCCGATCACCACCGCAACCACCACCGATACCAGGGTGATGGTCATGTTGTAGTAGATCTTGCGGATCGGCTTCATGTACGCCCAGCCGTATGCCCCCAGCATCAGGTGGCCGTCCAGCGTGTCCACCAGGGACATGCCGGCGCTGAACAGCAGCGGGAACACCATGATCGCCCACGGCGACAGCCCTTGAGAGGCCTGGGTCGCAGAAATCCCCAACAGGCCGATCTCGGTGGCCGTATCAAAGCCCAGGCCGAACAGGAAACCCAACGGGTACATATGCCAGCTGCGGCTGATCAGGCGAAACACCGGGCGGAAAATCCGCGCCATGAAACCCCGGTCCGCCAGCAGCAGGTCGAAGTCGTCCTCCACATACGCACCGCCCTGGCGCACATGGCGCCAGGCCTTGTAGATCGCGTGCAGGATCACCAGGTTCATCAAGGCGATGACCAACAGAAACGAGGCCGAGACCGACGTGCCGATCACCCCGCCGATGGCCTTGAACCCTTCAAACCGCGCCTGCATCACCGAGGCCGCAAACGCGACGCCAATGGATGCCAGGACCACCACCGAAGAATGTCCCAGGGAGAAAAAGAAGCCCACCGCCACCGGACGTTTCTTTTCCTGCATCAGCTTGCGGGTCACGTTGTCGATGGCGGCGATATGGTCGGCATCCACCGCATGCCGCAGCCCGAAACCGTAGGCCAGCAGCGCGGTGCCGAGCAGCACCGGGTGCTCATGGAACGCCACCAGCGCCCAGATCCAGGCGACGACGTTAATGCCGATCAACAACCCGTAGATGCCAAACAGCTTGGCGCGAACCTGGGTGCTGGAGTCACTGAAAATCTGGGCAAGGCGTAGGATCATCAACACTACCTGTGTGCGGTGGAAACATTCAGACACGTTCCGAAACTTTATAGATTTTGTTTAGAGTGATGATGAAATTTGTGGAGTGAGTGAGGAGAGGATTGTGACGACGATCGAAAATGCAGCAATGGCGGTTATTGAGTTCTGGAAACAGGCGGGGCCCAAGCTCTGGTTTGCCAAGGATGAAGGGTTTGACCGGCGTTTTCGCGAGGCTTTCTACACCACGCATTTGCAGGCGGCCCGGCGCGAACTGGAGAGCTGGATGCAAACGCCGGAAGGCGCGCTGGCGTTGCTGTTGCTGCTGGACCAGTTCCCGCGCAATACCTTCCGTGGCACGGCGCATATGTTCGCCACCGACCCGCTTGCGCGTTTGTACGCGCGGCAGATGGTCGAGGCGGGGATGGACAAGTCGATCGAAACCCCGTTGCGGGCGTTTTGTTATTTGCCCTTCGAGCATTCTGAAGATCCCGGGGATCAACAGCTGTCGGTGGCCCTGAACAAGGACCTTGATGCCAATACCTACCGCTGGGCCAAGGAGCACGCCCGCATCATCGAGCGGTTCGGACGCTTTCCTCATCGTAATGAGGTGTTGGCCAGGGTCACGACAGAGGAGGAGCGGGCGTTCCTGGAGGACGGTGGCTTTTCGGGCTAGGCCTCGGGTTCAGCCACTAAGTCTCTGACGCCCGCCTGGCGAAAACGCCGCACCCCCTTGAGATCAATCGCCCAGCGCAACGCTTCAGTCGCCGACGGACGTTCGCCTTGGGTAATCGCCGCGTCATCGGTGGTCAGTTTATTCAGGTAGCCCTTGGCGCCGCCGCGTTCGCTCCAGTAATGGGTGTGGCTGAGCCAGGACCTGGCGAGCCAGCCTTTCCATTTGCCCACGCTGACCGGCAGGTCCAGTACGCCGGGGCCCATCACCGGGCTGACCGGGCCGCCGACGATGTCGCCAAACAGGCCCAGGGGCGCGGGGAAGTAGAGGTTGGTCCAACGGGTCACGGCGAAGGCCGCAGCATGGTGCAAGTACAGGGGGGAAAATGGGCGACCGCCGACGGTGACGGGCAGCCGGCCGCTGTAGCCGTAGCCCTTATCGTCGAGCGTCGGCGGGCAGGCGGGGGCTTCGCGGCGTTCGATGCGGCGCTTGAAGTCGCTCACGCTGCGGCCCAACAACAGGCTGGCGTGGGCCATCGGGCTGCCGAGGGTGACGAGGTCGGTGATGCGCCACGGGTTGCCGAGGTTGCGTTGCTCGATAAAGGCTTCGGCTTGCTGTTCGCGGAACCTGAGGAGGCTTTGCAGGCGGCCGTCGAGGGCGTTTCCAGCCTTTGGCAGGGT
Organism: Pseudomonas sp. D8002; assembly: GCF_013385695.1. Taxonomy (NCBI): domain Bacteria; kingdom Pseudomonadati; phylum Pseudomonadota; class Gammaproteobacteria; order Pseudomonadales; family Pseudomonadaceae; genus Pseudomonas; species Pseudomonas sp. D8002. The sequence goes on along the minus strand of NZ_JACAPM010000013.1, from coordinate 182,019 downwards.
GTCCTGGACCACCGGTTGCAGTCGCTCGTGGTTGGCGTAGCGGGCGGCGAGTTCCGGGCCGCCGGGGCGTAACTGATCGTGATGCTCGTGCCACAGGTAGCCGACGATGTCGTAGGCAATCACGCTGCCCAAACTGTGGCCGACGACGATGATGCGGTCGTAATCACCCTTGTCATGCAGGGCGCGCAGCAGGTCGACGCCATCGGCGCGGATCTGTTCGCGCACCACCACGTTCTGCGGGTTGGGGCTCAGGTAGCGGGCGGCATCGCCAAGGTATGACAGTGCCGAGTACTTCAGGGCCAGGCCGATCACCGCCAGCAGCACCGGGATCAGGGCGAAGGGGTTGTCGCTGTGGGGGAATCGGCCATACAGCGTCGCCAGGGTACCGCTGACCAGCAACACGAGCAGGGCCAGCAAGGCCCAGCGCGTGGCGCGCCAGATCGGCACGATGGCCGTCGGGATATCCCGGCGCGGGCGCTTGAAAATGTCCCATAGCCAACTGAGCAGGTGCCCGACCTTGGTGCCCTGCATCTTGTGGGCCCAGTAGTACTCGTAGAAATCGGTGGTGTTGCGACCCGCCGACTTCAACACGCGCAAATCGAAGTTGCGCGAAAACCGGTCGGGTTTGCTCCAGTAGAAAGGCGTCGCCTCGGGGGTGTCCGCCGGGATCGCCGCTTCGACGAAGCCACGCAGGGTATCCATCGGGCGCTGCTCGCCGATTCCGTGGATGACGACAACCGCTTGTTTCATCTAGTGATCGTTCCTTGATCCGCTTTTCGGGGCGTTACGGGTGGGGTTCAAGGGGCCATAGTATTGCCATTATCGATGGTATTCCAGCCAGGAATGCCCCCATAAAAACCGCGCATTTCATTTGCGCGGCGTGATCTCGTAGTGTGGTGCTCCCACCAAGGAGATGTCGCCGTGAACCATCGCCCGCTGAGCCTGTACGTTGACGCCCATTTCACCAGTCCCTACGCGATGTCGGCGTTTGTGACCCTGCGGGAAAAGGGCCTTGAATTTGAACTGCTCACGTTGAACCTCGACACGGCCGAGAACCAGACTGACGCGTACACGCACTTGTCGCTGACGGGGCGCGTACCGACCCTGGTGCAGGGTGAGTTTGCGCTGTCCGAGTCATCGGCGATTACCGAGTACCTGGAGGATGTGTTCCCGCAGGTGCCGGTGTACCCGGCCGAACCCCGCCAGCGGGCGAGGGCGCGGCAGGTGCAGGCGTGGTTGCGCAGTGACTTGATGCCGATTCGGCAGGAACGCTCGACCCTGGTGGTGTTTTACGGGCTCAAGGGCGAACCGCTGTCGCCGGTTGCTGAAGCAGCGGCCCACACGCTGATCAACGCGGCGCAGGCGCTGTTGGCCGACGGTCGCGACTACCTGTTCGGCGCGTGGTCGATTGCCGACGTGGACCTGGCCGTGATGCTCAACCGGCTGATCCTCAACGGTGACAGCGTGCCCGCCAACCTGGTGGCGTATGCCCAGCACCAATGGCAACGGCCTTCGGTCCAGGAATGGGTCAAGCAGGCACGACCGTCGCTGTAGTCACCTCCTTAATTACTAAGTGAATCCTGATCCATGAATATACTGTCGAGTGACTCCCGCCTGCCGTTGTACCAGCGTTTTCGGGATCATCTGATTGAGCAGATTGCCAATAATCACTGGCGTGCCGGTGCGGCTATTCCCCCTGAAGCGGTGTTGTCCACCCAGTACCAGCTGTCTACCGGCACCGTGCGTAAAGCGATCGAGGCATTGGTGGGCGAGGGCATTCTGGAGCGCCAGCAGGGCCGTGGTACGTTTGTGCGCCGCCCGAAGTTTCAGTCGTCGTTGTTCCGGTGTTTCCGCTTCCAGGGCCCGGGCGGTGAATGCCAACTGCCGCAGAGCCGGATCCTGTCGGTCAAGCCGGTGAAGGCGCCGTTGTCGGTGAGCGAGGTGCTGGGGCTGGCAGCGGATGCGCCGGTAATCTGCATCGTGCGGGTACACGTGCTGGACACCGGGCCAGTGCTGGCCGAGGAAATCTGGCTGCCGCGCGAGCGGTTCCAGGCGCTGCTGGACGTGGATCTGACCCGGCAGGGATTGCTGTTGTACCCCACTTACGAAGAAGTCTGCGGGCAAGTAGTCGCTTCTGCCGAGGAAGCCCTCACCGCCGAGTCCATCGATGACGTGTGGGCCCGCTGGTTGCAGGTGCCGGTGGGCAGCCCGGTGATGGTGATCGAGCGGCTGGCCCGGGATTACGCCGGCCAACCCCTGGAGTTGCGACGCGGCCGTGGCCACGCCGAACATTTCCGTTATCGCGTGGATATACGCTGAGCTTGAGGCGCGGTGCTATTCGGCTTTGAGCAGCACCAGCCAGGTTTGCACCACCCGGCGGTCAAGGTCTTCCCAGTCGGCCATGCCCAGTACCCGGGTGGTGTTCAAGCCGCGCAAGTAGCCACGCAGTTGCTGGGCAATCGCGTAGACCACTTCCGGTTCGGCGGCGTTGTCCAGCAGCACTTCCTCATAGTCGACCAGGTAATCGGCAACCCGCTCGCGAAACTCCGGAAGCACAGCTTCACGGATGCGATCGAAGGTTTTCTGGTGGGGCTTCATAGGCGTTCCTTATCATTTTGTGTGAGGCGGCCTGCACGACACTATTGCTCTAGATAATAGTCACCATCAAGTATTGCGAGTTCTGTTTTTCTGAAAAAGGAGGACAATTGCCATCATTGAACATGATGTGCAAGGACCCTGCGATGAGGACTTTTACCGGTTTGGCCCTGGTGGCGCTGCTGATGAGCACAATGGTTGGCTCTGCGTCGGCCGGGGGGCTTCAAGCCAGCCACCTGGCGCCAATCGTCGCCAGCCCGGTCGGGTTGCAGCATTCGCAATCGGTCGGCGTGCTCTACAGCGACAACACCCTCGACAACCTTGAGTACCTGGCGCGCTACCACGCCATGGCGGTCAATGGTGCCAAGGGCCAGCTGGACGAGCAGATTCGCCAGGCTTTCGTCGACAGTTCCGACCCGGACCTGGCGATTGACTGGCTGATGGCTTCGTTGCGGCACACCTTTGCCTCGGTCACCCGTTACGACAACCTTGATGCGCTGTTGCAGGCGCACCCGGATGTGGTGGTGATGCTCGATACCTACAACCAATTGCTGACCCAGCGTAACGACCTGGTGGAAGCGCGGTTTGTTGCCAAGTTCTATGACCTTGACCTGCAATACATCGCCAAAGCCGAGGGTTCGATGCAAATGCACTTGCCTAATGTGTGGGTACATGACAAAACGGCGCCCCAGATCGCTGCACAGATTGGGCAGCAGCGCGACGTTCAGTTGAACGCATTAAAGCAGTTCGATGCCTCGCTCAAGGCGTTGGTCGCTGCCGGTTAGCCCACTTCGTTTATTTTTCAGGAATTTTTATGCGCGTGTTGTTAGTGCCAGCGATGGCTTCTGCTTCTTTATTGATGACGGGCTGTGCATCCGCCCCCAATGCCCCAACCCTCACCCTGCAAACCGCCAAGGACCCTGAAGCCTACGTGCAGTGCGTGGTGCCCAAGTTCGAGAAAAACGGCATGACCTCCACGGTCACGCAGAATTCGCGGCATGCCCGGATCGTGGTGAGCAGCAAGATCGCCGCGGACAACATCCTCGAAGTCTACAAGTCCCAGGACGGCGGCAAGGTGTTCCTGTACGAGCGCAAGCCGTTGGCATCGACGTTCAAGCCGTCGCGGTTCGAGCATGCGGCGCAGGATTGCCTGTAATCGACGAGCGAGGATCTGATGTGGGAGCTGTCGAGCTTTAGCGAGGCTGCGATGGCATCGCTGCGGTATGACAGTGACACCGAGGTGATCCCATCGCAGCCTCGCTTAAGCTCGACAGCTCCCACAGTTGATCTTCATTGTCTTGAGCGAATGATTCAGCTCGGCTTTGGCTCGCTGCTGAACGTATCGACCGCTTTCACCAACCCCTTGGCCGCCAACGCCACCAACTCACCGCCTTTTTGCGGGGTGGCCAGCGCCGGGTCTGAACCCATGCGCCCATCCGGGAAACGCGCGCGGAAGTCGCGGGCTTCGCGGATCGGGCCGGTGTTGGCGATTTGCGGCGAGTAGTCAGCCGACTTGATCGCGTCCGGGTAGGCCCATTGGGTCACGGCAATCTCCGACGGCGTGGCATGGCTGCCATGGCCCACCGGGAACTGCTGGTGCGCCAGTTCGTTCACGCCTTCCAGGTCCCACCAGTTGCACAGTTTCAGCGCATAACCCGACGGGCGCCCGCTGAAGCTGGCTTCGGCATACAGCTCGGAGAACGCCGCTTCGATCGAGGCAATATTGCCGCCGTGGCCATTGAGAAACAGGATCTTCTCGAAACCATGGCCTGCCAACGAACGTACCCAATCGCCAATCGCCGCGATAAAGGTCGAAGGGCGCAGGGAAATGGTGCCCGGGAAGCCCAGGTGATGCTGGGCCATGCCGATATTGAAGGTCGGGCCGATCAGGATGTCGGCGTTCTTCTGCGCTTCATGGGCAATGATTTCCGGGCACATCCAGTCGGTGCCCAACAGGCCGGTGGGGCCGTGTTGTTCGTTGGAGCCGATGGGAATCACGATGCTGCGGCTGCGTTCCAGAAACTGGCCAATCTCGATCCAGGTGGATTGATGTAAAAGCATCTCAGGTTCTCTCTCTCATCAAGCCCAGGAACACGGTGGAGTTCCTGGTGGCGTGAGCCGCATGGTGCACGGCAACAGCGAGAGCATCAACCGCCTTTGACAGTACCGGCACTCGCCATCTGGCGCGGCTTGCAGTTGAGGTAAGCCGAGGACTTCAGCCAGCGCTGGTCGGGGTACCAGGAAAACATGAACTGGCCGTCCTTGAGTTTGTCCACCACCTGGCGCGCTACCTGCGGGCGTACGGCGGGGCAACCCTGGCTGCGGCCGATACGGCCTTCGCGCTTGCTCCACAACGGGCTTACATAGTCGGCGGCATGGATCACGATGGCGCGGTCCCGCGCACGGTCATTGAAACCCGGCTCCAGGCCGTCCATGCGCAGCGAGTAGCCGTGGGCGCCTTCGTAGCTCTCCTGGGTGCGGAACAAGCCAATGCTGGACTGGTAACTGCCTTCACGGTTGGAGAACTGGGTGGCGAAGTTTTCCCCGGATTTTTGTCCGTGGGCCACCAAATCCCGCAGCACTAATGTCTTCTTGCGCAGGTCGAAGATCCATAGGCGACGAGCGGTCGAAGGTTGGGAATAGTCGATCACCGCCAGCCGGTCGGACTGTTCGATGCCATTGCCCACCGCGCATTGCATGGCGCTCAAGGCTCTTTTCAGTACATCGGGGTTGAGTTCTGGAGCGGCGTGGGCGAGGCTGCTATACAGAGTAAGAGGTTTACCCGTGTCTGCGAGCGCAACGGTGCTCAGCGAGGCAAAGGTCGAGATGATCAGGCCGAGTCGGCAGCAAAAGGTCAGCATGTATAAAGCATCTCCGCCGTGGATGGGAGCTAAGCGATTGTTCAAAAAACACGCATGTTACTTGAGCATTTGCCTGCTCGTTGCACCGCTGGTCGCGACAGGCGAAGACCTGTTGGTGGTGTCGCCGGCCCCGGTGCAATTGGCGCTCTCGCAATTGTCGACCGTTTGCCCAGGCCCGGACGGGCAGGTCGATGCGCCTTCCCTGGCGCGTTTGCAGGCGTTTTATCAGCAGCAGGGCGACGTAGTGCTGTGGTCCGAGGGGGATCGCCGCGCCGCATTGCAAGCCCAGCTGCAGTTGCTGGCCGACGATGGCCTGGACCCGACTCACTATAGACTGCCCCCGGCGGATGCCACGGGGAACGTGCTGTGCATCGATATCGGTACCAGCCAGCAGTACCTGCAAGCCCTGCAGGACCTGCATTTCGGCCGCTTGCAGCAGTCGCGCTTCGAGCCCGTCTGGCATTCGCAACCGGCCCCGGACCCCGACACCCAATTGCTGGCCATGGCCGAGGCCGGCATGCAGAACGTCGCCCAAGCCTTCGACCAGGCCCGCCCGAGCGCGCCGCTATACCTTGGCCTGCGCAGTGCCTACGCCGCCTTGCGCCAGCAACCGTTGCAGCATTGGGAAGCCGTGGCCAGCGGCCCGTTGCTGCGCCCGGGCATGGACGATTCGCGGGTGCCGCAACTGGCGCGGCGAATGGTCAATGGCGGCTACCTGAGCGCCACCTCCGCGGGGACGCAATACCGTGGCGAGTTGGTCAACGCGGTCAAGACCTTCCAGCAGAGCCATTCCCTGCAAGCCGACGGCGTGATCGGCCCCGGCACGGTCACCGAGCTGAACATCAGCCCGGCGATTCGCCGCGAACAATTGCGCATCAACCTTGAACGGTTTCGCTGGCTGTCCCGGGACCTGGAACCCGAGGGCGTGCTGGTGAACGTGGCAGCGGCGCAACTGAGCTTCTACCAGGATGGCGTGCCCGTGTGGCAAACCCGCCTGCAAGTCGGCCGCGCCGACCGCCAGACGCCGCTGCTGAAGTCGCGCATCACCCGGCTGACCCTGAACCCCACCTGGACCATCCCGCCCACCATCATGCGCGAGGACAAGCTGCCGGCGATCCGGCTGAACCCCGAATACCTGCGCCAGCAGAACCTGCAAGTGCTCGACAGCCAGGGCAACCCGCTGGCACCGGAACAGGTCGACTGGTCGCACCCCGGCAACATCCTGCTGCGCCAGGGCGCCGGCCCGCGCAACCCGCTGGGCCGGATCGTGCTGCGCTTTCCCAACCCGTATTCGGTGTACCTGCACGACACGCCGAGCCAGCCGCTGTTCTCCAAGGGCCCGCGGGCCTTCAGTTCGGGATGTGTGAGGGTTGAGCAGCCGCTGCTGTTGCGGGACTTGCTGGTGAGCCCGGCGGAGAAGATCCGCACCGAAGAATTGCTGGCGACGGAAACCACCCACGAGTTCCGGCTCGCGACGCCGGTACCGGTGCTGCTGGGGTATTGGACGGTGCAGGTCGATGGCAAGGGCGCGTTGCTCTACGCGCCGGACATTTACGGGCGCGACCCGGTGTTGATGAAAGCGATGGAGAGTGCGCTCTAGGCGCTTAGCTGAGCGTTGATCATCGTCAGCGCCTCATGGGGAGACAAGCGCGCCGTATCGACGGTCAATGGCGACTCGACCCATGGCTCATATTCATGGGCCAGGACGGACTGCCAGGTGGGCGGCGTGAGCCCCGGAATATCGCTGGTGCGTGATTCCACGCGACGTTGGTGTTCGTGTGGGTCGGAGCACACCACCTGGATATTCACCAGCGGCTTACCGGCGCTTAGCGCAGTGTCGCTCCACGCCTGACGACTTTCAGCCACCGGGTTAACGCAATCGACGACAACCGTGTGGCCCAGCAACAGGTTGCTCAACGCCAGCGCATTGGCCACCTGGTAACCGCTGCTGCCCACGCCTTGCTCCAGTACCCCGGCATCCCGGATGGCCTGCTCGATGGTATCGATGCGCAGGTAAACGGCACCGGTCTGGGCAGCAAGGGCCTTGGCAATCGTGGTCTTCCCGGTGCCGGGCAGGCCGCTGAACACAATAAGCATCGTCGATCCTTCGAATGAGTGGGCAGGCCAGTCTAACGGGTGACTCACTTCAAATAACAGGCGCTGATCCAGTCCGAAGGCTTGGGCGAGAGCTGTTCGGCCACCGGCAAATACCGCGCGTCCAACTGCGCGGCCAGCCAGTACAGGGTATTGCTGCTCTTGGGGTTCCACTCGCCGCTGTAGCCCGGTTCGCCGATGCGGGCGCGGTCCCGGTCGAACTGCACGTGGGTATGCACGAACTCTTCGTGGCTGCGCTGGCCTTTGGCATACGGCGCCAGCCAGTCCAGTGCTTCGCTCAGCGAGCCACCGTGGGGCGCGGTGACGTCCAGCCAGTTGCCGCCAATGCCGTAGGGCTTGGCCGCCAGCGCGGCCTGCACCAGCGGCTCCAGGTCGTAGACCACATAGTGCAGGGCGTCACGGTCCTGGAAGTCGCTCACCGAGCCGTCGGGCAGTACGTTGTCGTTGATCTGTTGCCGGAACAGCTGGAAGGCCTGTTCGAGCATCTCGCGGTCGCCCAGTGCGGCGGCGGCCACCGTGACCAGTTTTACGCGGTGGCTCTGCCAGTTATTGGTGTTGGTGGCTTTCTTTTCGCCGTGGAACTGCTTGATGCGCTCGATATAGCCATTGCCCAGGTTGGTCAGCAGCGCGCGGGTGGCGTCGCGGGTCTGGGGGCGAAGGTCGCTGGCGGTGAGGGCGTAGGCGCTGATCAGCATGTCGAGGTTGGTTTCGTCGATCGGGTTGAAGTCCGGCTGGTAGGTGCTGGCCCACGCGCTCAGGTAGTCATCCACTTGCTTGAGGTAGCGCGTGTCGCGGCTCAGGCGCCAGGCCAGGGCCGCCTGGCGCATGACTGGCCAATCCTTCTCGGCGGCGATACTTTGCTCGCGGATGCCGTGGTTCGGCAGGGTACCTTCGGTGTGCAGATGGGGCAGGGCGTCGGGCTGGTCGCCGAGGTGGCGCTGGGCGGCAGCCAGCAGCGATTTGGAGGTCGGATTCGAGGTGGCGGGCTGGCAGGCACTCAGGACCTGGGGCGCGGCAAAGGCGGCGTTGGCGAACGCGGCGAGCAGCGCGGCGAGGGCCACGGTGTGCAGAGGGCGTTGGAGCATGCTGTTCCTCAGGGATGGATTGACCCGATCGGGGCGCAGCCACGCTACCATGCCCGTGATGGGAATTTGATGAAATACCCGCCAGCCCTCTATCCTTGCAGGCCTTGCCCGGTCGAGAACAGGACGCCCCATGACTTTGCAGTTCGTGAAGATGCACGCCCACGGTGATGATTTCATCGTGATCGACCGGCGTGGCCAGGATGACCCGATCACCGCTGAAATCGCCCGCCGCCTGGGTGACCGTCATCGCGGCATCGGCTTCAATCAATTGGCCGTGGTGCTCGATTGCGCTGACGCCGCGGCCCGCATCACATTCTGGAACCCCAACGGCACCCCGCTCGACACCTGCGGCAGCGCCACCCGTGGAGTGGCGGACATGCTGATGCGCGAAGCCGGCACCGCCACCATCGTGCTGCGAACCAACCGGGGGCTGCTGACCTGCGTGCGCGAATCGGCGCAGCGGGTGTCGGTGGACATGGGGCCGCCGTCATTGGGCTGGGAAGCTATTCCGCTGGCGCAAGCGATGGACACCGAACGCTTGCCGCTGGAGGGTGACCCGGCGGCGTGCAGCATGGGCAACCCGCATTGCACCTTCTTTGTCGATGATCTGGCGACGGTCGATATTGCGGCGGTTGGCCCGTCACTGGAAACCCACCCGTTGTTCCCCAACAAGACCAATGTGCATTTCGTGCAGGTACTCGACCGGGGTCATATCCGCCTGCGCATCTGGGAACGGGGCGGCGGTGTCCCGCAAGGCTCGGGTTCGTGCTGTTGTGGCGCGGTGGTCAACGGGATTCGTCGTGGGCTGCTGGATGACACCGTCGACGTGCAATGCGATGGCGGTACCGTGACGGTGCATTGGGATGGGCGCGGCGGCGTGGTGTTGACGGGGGCTGTCCAAACCGTTGTTCACGGCACGGTGGCGGCCGCGCTCATGGGTGGCGCAATGGAAAGTGCACACTGAAGGTGGTGCCCCGGTCCGGGCTTGAGCTCACCGAAACACCTCCATCATGGGCCTTGGCAATTTCCCGCACGATAAACAGCCCCAGGCCAACGCTACGCACCTCACTGTCCTGCTCCGTGCCTCGGGTCATGGGCTCAAACAAGCCAGCCATCAACGCTTCGGGAATCGCCGGCCCCTGGTTATGCACCGAGAGCCGGCTCTCTTGTGCGTCCTGGTGCGAGGTGACGGTAATCGGCTGTTGCAGGTCGCCGTACGCCACGCTGTTGGCCACCAGGTTGCCGATGATTTGTTGTATGCGGTCGGCATCCAGGAACGTGCGGGCGCTGCCCGTGGCGTGATGTTCGAGGGTCGCCGTGGGGAACGCCACTTGCAACTCGTCGAGACTGTCACGGGTGACGGCGTGCAGGTCGAGTGCTACGGGATTGATGCTGATGCCCTGGCCGACTCTGGCCTGGGTGAAGTCCAGCAAGTCGGCGATCATCCGCTGCGCCCGTTCGGTGGACAGGCCGATATGCCCCAGGAGTTGGCGCTCCTTGGGGCTGCGCTCGCCACGGGCGAGGAACTCCGAGGCCATCTTGATTGCGGTAAGCGGGTTCTTCAGGTCATGGCTGACAATCGCGACCATCTGCTCGGCAAACAGCGCCCGGCGCTGGGCGATTTCATAGGCGCTGCTCAGTTCGGCCTGGGCCTGATGCAGCGCGACTTCAGCGGCGGTCTTTTCCTGCAGCAAGGCTTCAGCCAGTTTGCGGGCGTTGAGCAGTTCGCGCTCGTACTTGTCGCGGTCGGTGGTGCCGAAAAGGGCCAGTTCGTTGTAGGCAATGCCGGCATGTTCGTACCTGACGCCGTTGAGCAATACCGTGACGGTGCGTCGGTCACGGTGCAGCAGGTCGAGTTTTACTTCAGCGATGGAGCCCTGCATTTTCATCAGCGGCGCCAGGTGCGTCTGATGGAAGATCCGCCCGCCCATCGTCAGCAGGTCCTGAAACCGTCGTTCCTTCAACTCCTCGACGCTGAAGCCGGTCCAGTCGCTGAAGCACTGGTTGGCCTGCACGATGGTGCCGTCTTCCCGGGTGACTACCAAGGCGCAGGGCGCACCGTCGAACAAACGTTGAGAGTCCGGCAACGACAGGTTATCGACTGGCATCGGCACCTACCCATGGCAACAGGAAACTGTCCATGGCCGCTGAACAGGCTCCGGGTGCGCTCATGTGCGGGCAATGCCCCACGTTATCGACCAGGCAGTACGTGCTGGCGGGCAACGCGGCATGCAGGTACTCACCGACGCACACCGGTGCGATCAAGTCGTCGGTGGATTGCAGAATCAGGGTGGGGGTCATCAGGCCCGCGATGTCCTGGCGGTTGTCCGACAGGAAGGTTACCCGTGCGAAGCGCTTGGCGATGTCCGGCTCGGTGCGGCAGAAACTGTTGGTCAGTTCTTCGCCGAGGGCAGGTTGCCCGGGTGCGCCCATGATTACCGGGGCCATGGTGCTGGACCAGCCGAGGTAATTGCTGTCGAGGGTATCGAGCAACGAATGGATATCGTCGAGGGTGAACCCGCCCGTGTAGTCACCGGAATCGATATAGCAGGGCGAAGGACCGATCATCACATGGGCGGCGATTGTTCCGGGCGCCTGGCGATCGGCCAGGGCGCCGATCATCGCGCTGACGGAGTGCCCCACCAGCACCACCGGGCCCACGGCGTATTCATCAACAATCTCGCCCAAGTCATGGGCGTAGCCGGCGAGTGAGCTGTATTTTTCGCTGTCGTACGCGCCCAGGTCGGACTGGCCAGCCCCCACCAGGTCATACAGCACCACACGGAAACGCCCGGTGAAGTGAGGAAACAGATAATTCCACATGGTCTGATCACACCCGAAGCCATGGGAGAAAACCAGGGTCGTGGGACCGCTGCCATACACCCTGACGTTGTTGCGCTGCTGAAGGTCCATGGCGTTCTCGTGTAGGGCGTGTGTGGGGGTGGCGTAAGTCTAGATAGTCGGTGGCGTCGGGTCACCTGTTTATAGCGTCGATAGGGTAAAGTCGGCCGATTCAGGATGAAACTTCAGGTAACAAAACATGATGGTGTTCCTACGGCAATGTGTCTTGGGCTTGCTACTGATCGTTTCCGGCTCGCAGGTGTGGGCCGATACCGTTCCCCCGGCGCCGGTCACGGTTGCGCTGGACCAGCGCGTGATCGACCTGACCCACACCCTCGACGCCGCCACTCAATTGCGTATGACCACGCAACTCGCCGGTCTCGAACAACGCAAGGGCGCACAGGTGGCGGTGATGCTGCTGCCGAGCACCCAGGGCGTTGGCATTGAGGACTTCGCCAACCAGCTGTTCCGTGCCTGGAAACTGGGGCGCAAGGACGTCAACGACGGCATCCTGCTGCTGGTGGCGAAGGACGATCGCAAGGTTAGGATCGAAGTCGGTTACGGCCTGGAAGGCGTGGTCACCGACCTGCTGGCCCACCGCATCATCGAAGAACACATCACCCCGGCTTTTCGCCAGGGCGATTACGCCGGCGGCGTGCAGCAGGCGGTGGACGACCTGACGCTATTGGTGGACGGCGGCAACTTGCCCGAGGTGGCCAAGGCCGGGGTTGCGCCTGAAGCGTATGCGGTGCTCCTGGCGTTCATGTTTGGCGGGGTGGTCGGGGTATTGATGGGAGCCGAAAAACTCCCTTGGCGCCGGGCCCTGATGGCGGTGGTCGGTGTCACCGTGGTGCTGGTCGCGGTGGCGGGCGGCAAGGACTGGCCGGTCTATTTGCTGTTGCTGCCCCTGTGCATGCTGATCGGTGGCGCTACTTTCGGCGCGTTGTGGCAGGCGAGGGCGGCGTTTTATACCGTGCTGGTGCTGTTGGGCTACATCGCCGGCGTGCTGCTGACCGATAACTTCGTACGCGAGATATCCTTGATCCACTGGCTGGCTTATCCATTCGCAGGGTTGCTGGTCCTGGGCCTGTATCTGGGCCTGTTCTTGGTGATGAAGAGCATGTGGAAAGAGAGCCAGGGTGGCTTTATCGCGCGGCTGGTGGCGGTGCTGGTGGTGTACGGGATCGTGGGGGCATTGATTGACAAGGGCGCCACGGGATGGCTGCTGGCGTTTCCCTTCGCTTCGTTCGCGGCGCTGTTCATCTTTGCCCACGGTATCAGCGGCGGGTCGGGGTCGGGGTCTGGTGGGGGCTCCAGCTCCTCCGGTTCGAGTTCCAGTTCCAGCAGCAGCTCATCGGGTGGTGGTGGTTCCAGTGGTGGGGGTGGGGCGTCGGGGAGTTGGTAAGACTCCCCCGGAAGCTAGGCGGGCTTGTAGGCAATCCAGCCCTTGAAACTGAAGCTCGCGTAGAACAGTTCCACACCTTCAAAGCCTGCCTCCCGTAGCAGTGCTTCATCGTCCCCGGGTGACAGCACCGGCAAGTGGCTGCTGATGGCGGCAATCGCCCGCTGCGCATCTTCAGGCGGCACGCCGGACTCCACCGCATAGGCGGCATAACGCTTCAGCCAGCGTGTTTTTTCCTCTGGCGAGGATTGGGGGAAGCTGTGATGCGCCGCAATCAAAGGCGCGCCCGGCGACAAGCGCCGCCACAGCTCTTTCAGGGTTTGCAGACGCTCTTCGGCCGGGATGAAATGCAAGGTCAGCAAGGACGTGGCGGCATCGAACGGCCCCTCGGGCGCGGTATCGATATAGCCTTCATGCAACTGCACCCGGGCCATCAGCGGACCCAAGGTGGCCTCGGCCAGCTTCAGCATCTCGGCAGACGGGTCCACCCCCACAAACTGCCACTCGGGCTGGCTGTCGGCAAACTTCTTCAACTCCAGGCCGCCGCCTGCACCGAGTACCAATACCTTGCCGGTGGCTGGGACGCTTTCGCGCAGCAACAGGGTGGTCATGCGCTGCAGGGACTCGAAACCCGGTACCAGCCTCACCGGGCCTTCGGCGTAGCGGGCAACAGCGTCGGGGTCTGAAAACCAGGTCATTGCTGGCTCCTGTTGGCGGGGGAAGCGACAACCCTACTGGGGCAAATTCAGGCTGGCAATTGCAGAGATGTGCAGTTGTGTTAAAACGTTGCCTTTGCTGATTTTGAGAGTACCCCTCGAATGCTTCCCGACATGCTTATCCGCGATGCACGGCCTGAAGACGCGTTATGCGTTGGTGTGCTGGGCATGCAGGTTTTTCTCGATACTTACGCCACCGAAGGCATTCGCGACTCAATCGCCGCCGAGGCGCTGCAAGCGTTTTCGCCCCAGACGATTTCCGCGCTGATCGCCCAGCCGGGCACGGCCATCATCGTCGCTGAATCCAACGGGCATCTGGTGGGGTTTGCCCAGGTGGCGATGGACACCGGCCATGCGCTGATCTCAACCCCGAAAGCGGCGGAGTTGCAGCGGCTCTACATCCAGGAACGGTTTACCGGCCTGGGCCTGGGCTACCGTTTGCTGCAAGCGGCTGAACAGCACGCAGGGCAGGGTGGCGCTTCTTTGTTGTGGGCGACGGTGTGGGTCGGCAACGAGCGGGCGCTGGGTTTTTATCCGCGTCGTGGTTATGAGTTGCTGGGAGCGCCGACCTACACGTTTCAGAATGAGAGCCATGAAAATCGGCTGTTTGGTAAAAGACTTCAGTCTTAACGCGTGAGCAATTGCACTTAAGAAAATCGAAATAATGTCGATATGATGTCATCGCTCACAAGGACCGTTTATCCGATGAAAGTGTTAAAGCTCGCCGTTGCCTGTGTATTCCCGCTGCTCGGCGCCTGTTCCGACTACCACTACAAGAACTACCAAGGCGATTGGGCCCCGGAAAAAATGCAACCGGTCGACCTCTCCGACAACCACCCGAATGCAGCGCTGGTGTACTTCGAAACGTTCCGGGTACGTGAACTGGGCGTGCCGTTTCACCGCTTGGTGTTGGCCACGGAAGTAGACGGCGTTGCGCTCCCGGGCGCCGGTCGACGTTCAATCCTTGATGTGTCCGGTGAACAGGCGCTCAAGTTGGCTCCGGGCAAGCATTCATTGCGCTGGTGCAACGTGTCGATGAACGCCTTGGGCACCGGCGGCGCCTTCTGCAACAAAGGCGCCGATGATGTGGTGTTTGCCGGGGGCCAGCGGTATGTCGTGACCTTCCGCATGACCGCCAGCACCAAGGGCTACCCGGGTGCCTACAGCGTGGAGTACCGCACGTACTCGACGATCAAGAACCTGGATACTCAGGAAGTCATTTTTCCGTTGGAAGGACAGGGTGATGGCTGAGCGCCTCGCACTGGAGAAGTTGGCTTATCTGGAGTTCCTGCGCCTTCTTGAGGCGAGTCATTTTGAATCGCAGCGCACCGGCCAAGCGTTCTACAACCACTTCGACTTGCACCGGCTTTCGGATCAACAAGCGCTAGCTGGGTTGTATGCGGCGGATGGGCGTCAGGCGATAAAGCTGATTGAGCGTATGTTCGACATCGAGTGAAGTAAGTTCCTCAGAGCATTTTGCTCAGGAACACCCGGCTGCTGCCTTCCGGGTCGCACGGGATTTCACCAAACCGCACCCAGCCATTCTTCTCGTAAAACTCCGGGGCCTGGAAACTGAGGGTGTACAGCATCGCCGAGCGGCAGCCACGATGACGGGCTTCGTCTTCGAATGCTTTCAGCAGCGTTGTGCCCAGGCCTGAGCCACGCAGGGCCTCGGGCAGATAAAACAGGTCGAGAAAGGCCATGCCGAGGCTGGTTTTTCCGGTGATGCCGCCGAGGGTTTCACCGGTGTCGGGATCCTTGATCAGCACCGTCAACGGACGTCGGTCATTGGACCCGGTGACGTGCTCGTTGAAGGCGGCGAGGCCGCTGCCCAGGAGCTGCTCGGCTTTGGCGTCTGGCTGGTCGCCGACCTCAATCAGATGCGGCTTCATAGATCCATCACCATCTCATGCCACGCCATCCCGCCATGGTCCGACGCCGACGGCTGCACATAGCGATAGCCCATGCGCTTATACAGCTCCACATGGCGGTCCTTGCACATCAGGTGAATGGTCTTCTTGCCCATCGCCTGCATGCGCTGCACGAACTCCGTCATCAAGCGCGTGGAGTAGCCCTTGCCTTGCTGGGCGGGATCCACCACCACCGACATGATCACCACATTCGGCGCATCGGCTGAATGCCCGACCAACTCCTTGAAGGCCTCATCCGACATCACCACTTCATCGGCGCAACCGCAGTTGATGAAACCGACCACAACACCATCCGCCTCCAGGATCAGAAAGCCTTGCGGGTACAGCGCAATGCGCGTGGCGATCTTTTCCAGGGTCGCGGCTTCATCGCCTTCGTAGGCCGAGATTTCGATCTCGTAGCAACGGTTGGCGTCTGCGGGGTTGGCGTTACGGAAGGTGAGGGCGTGCATTGGGTTACCAGAGAAATTGAACGACAGCCCCCATGATAAAGAAAGAACACCCCGACAGCACCGCCGAACACAAAACCCACTCACACCACCGACCCCCTATGGGAGCCGTCGAGCTTTAGCGAGGCCGCGATGGCGGCCTTCCTGGCACCATCAATATTCGCCAAGCCGGATAACTGGAAAACCCGCAAATGCGGGTTTTCTCGTAACTGAGCCAGGCTCTATTAAACCCCACCCACCAACTTCCCCCCCTCCAACCGCCGCTTATACGCACTGTCCCGACTCGCCAACCAGAAATACAACGGCGACGTCACCACCAACCCCACCAACCAGGACAAATCCGCCCCGTTGATATGCGCCGAAATCGGCCCGACATACAGCGGCGTATTCATAAACGGAATCTGCACCACAATCCCCACCGCATAGGCCACCAGCGCCTGGGGGTTGTACCGGCCATAAATCCCGCCATCCACGCGAAAGATCGAACCGATGTCGTACTTGCCCTTATGGATCGCGTAGAAGTCGATCAGGTTGATCGCCGTCCACGGCACCAGTACCACCAACAACACCAGCACCATGTCCACGAAGTGCCCGATAAAATCCTTCGACGCAAACACCGCCGCAATCGAGCACGCCGCCAGCACCAGCACCGAGATCACGGCACGCGCCTTGGCGGTCGGGATCCAGCGGTAGGCAAAGGTCTGTACCAGGGTGATCAATGACAGCACGGCGCCGTACAGGTTAAGTGCGTTATGGCTGATCACGCTGAGCAGGAACAGCAACAGCATCAGCGGGCCAATGGAGCCGGTCGCCAGTTTGACTGCGTCCATGGTGTCCATGCCCACCGGCGTAGCCAGTACCGCAACCGCACCAAAGATGAACGACAGGCTGGAACCGAGCACGGTGCCCAGATAGGTGGTCCAGAAGGTCGACGCCACCGGCACATCCGCCGGCAGGTAGCGGGAGTAGTCAGACACATACGGCGCAAACGCGATTTGCCACAGCGCGGCCAGCGACACGGTGGCCAGCCAGCCGGAGATGTTGAAGTTACCGCGCGTCAGGAAGTCGGCCGTCTGCACATGGGTGAAGATGTAGCCAAAACCCAGCACGATGCCCGCGCCCAGCACCCAGGTACCGATGCGGTTGAGGACGTGGATGAAGCGGTAGCCGATGATGCCGATGATCCCCGAGCCGATGGCGCCGATGACGATGCCTACCGGTACCGGGATCGCGTCGACGACGCCGTGCAGGGATTTGCCCGCCAGTACGATGTTGGAGGCGAAGAAGCCGATGTACATCACGCCGGCGATCACCACCACCAGCAGTGCGCCAAGGGAGCCGAACTGGGCGCGGCTCTGGATCATTTGCGGGATGCCCATCTGCGGGCCCTGGGCCGAGTGCAGCGCCATCAGCACGCCGCCGACGAGGTGGCCGACGAGGATGGCGATGATGCCCCACACCAGGTTCAGGCCGAACAGTTGCACGGCCAGCGCGCCGGTGACGATGGGCAACGGCGCAATGTTGCCGCCGAACCACAGGGTGAACAGGTCTCTTACCTTTCCGTGGCGATCTTCCGGGGGCACGTATCCAATCGTGTGTTTTTCGATAAGCGGGGCGGAGGATGTTGCAGTGGTAACCATGACGAGCTCCAAGGCAAGGTGAGTACGTTGACGTACTTCGCTGGGCGGCGCGTGTGCGTCGCTTTTGTTGTTGGAGTGATCATGTGCAATGGTCACAGGGAGGTAAATTAGTAAGTTTGTTGCTATAGACCTTAAAAATAATATCTCGCGGGGTTTTTTGCTCCGGTATGTTGCATGCACTTGAATCAGTGTGAAAAAGCCGATTTTCACGCACTTGTTTGGGGCGAAATCCCACGTTTATGGAGGTCCCGATGGCTGCCTATAACCTGCGCCAGCTCAGATATTTTGTAACCACGGCCGAGTGCGGCAGCGTGGCAGAGGCCTCGCGCAAGCTCTATATCGCGCAACCGTCGGTGTCGACGGCCATCAAGCAACTGGAAGACAGCTTCGGCGTGCAGCTGTTTATCCGCCATCACGCTCAAGGGGTGTCGCTGACGCCGAGCGGTGCGCGGTTCTATCGCAAGGCCCTGGAGCTGCTGCGGGTGGCCCATGAGTTTGAGCAGAACGCCCTGGCAGACAATGACGTGGTGGCGGGGCAGATCGATATCGGTTGCTTCGAAACCGTGGCACCGCTGTATTTGCCGCGCTTGATTGCCGGTTTCCGGGAGCGTTGGCCGGGGGTGGAAATCCGTCTGCGCGATGGCGAACAACAGGAACTGGTGCAGGCGCTGACGGCCGGCAGTATCGATGTGGCGATGCTGTTTGAGCATGACCTGGGCAGCGCCATCGAGACCACGCCGCTGATGCCGCCGCAGCAACCCTATGCGTTGCTGCCGGCGGATCACCGGTTTGCGCAGCAGGCCAAGGTGTCGTTGGCGGACTTGGTGCTGGAACCGATGATTTTGCTGGATGTGCTGCCGAGCCGGACGTACTTCGTGAGCATCTTTGAAGAGCGTGGGCTGACGCCGAATATTGTCTTCAGTTCGCCGTCGATCGAGATGGTGCGCGGGATGGTGGGGCGCGGGTTCGGGTTTTCGATCCTGGTGACCAAGCCGTTTTCGCCGTATTCCTATGACGGGCAGAAACTGGTGTGCGTGCCATTGGCGGAGACGGTGACGGGGTCGGGGTTGTCGGCGGTGTGGTTGCGGCGGGCGCCGTTGACCAAGCCGGTGCAGTTGTTTGTGGAGTATTGCCGGGAAGAGCTGGCGCGGTTGTTAGGTTAGACACAGAACTAAAAATGTGGGAGCGGGCTTGCTCGCGAATGCGGTGGATCAGTCAATACATCGGGTGACTGTCACACCGCATTCGCGAGCAAGCCCGCTCCCACATTTGGCCCGCGTTTCAGGCGCGAATCGAGTCGAGCATGCGCAACAACATGGCATCGCAACCTTTCAGTTGCGCAACACTCACAAACTCATCCGGCTTATGCCCCTGGTCCATGCTCCCAGGCCCGCACACCACCGTCGGAATGCCCGCCGCATCAAACAACCCACCCTCGGTCCCGAACGCCACGGTGCCAAATTCCCGCGAGCCGCAAAACGCCGCAATCAGCTCCGCCGCCTGGCTGCGCTGGTCGGTGGCCAGCCCCGGGTACGCCGACAACTCACTGAAGCGAATTGCACTCTGCCGGCTCACCGCCTGCATCCGCGGCAACACCTGCTGCATCGCATAGGCTTGCAGCTCCTCGGCCACTTCACCCGGGTCCATCGAGGGCAGGGCGCGCACTTCAAAGTCAAAACGGCAATCGGCAGGCACGATATTCAACGCCTTGCCCCCGGAGATCACCCCGGTTTGCACGGTGCTGAACGGCGGGTCAAAGCGCTCGTCCTGATGCACCTTGAGGCGCTGGCCGATTCGCCCCAGCTCACCAATCAACTCCGCCGCATACTCGATCGCATTCACGCCCTGGGGCGCATACGCCGAATGGCAGGCCTCGCCATGCACTTCACAGCGCATGGCGAGCTTGCCTTTATGGCCCAGCACCGGCTTCAGCTCGGTGGGCTCGCCGATAATGCACAGCAGCGGTTTCACCGGCCATTGTTCCAGCACCTTGAGCAGCGAACGCACCCCAAGGCAGCCGACTTCCTCGTCGTAGGACAGGGCGATGTGCACCGGCATGCGCAAGTCTGCGCTTGCCAAGGCCGGCACCAGCGCCAGTACACAGGCGATGTAGCCCTTCATGTCCGCCGTGCCCCGGCCAAACAGCTTGCCGTCGCGTTCGGTCAACTCAAACGGCGGCAACGTCCACGGCTGGCCATCCACCGGCACCACATCGGTGTGCCCCGACAGCACAATCCCGGGCACATTCGCCGGGCCGAGGGTGGCGAACAGATTGGCCTTGCTGCGCTCATCGTTGTAGATCAACTCGCAAGGCACGCCGAACCCTGCCAGGTAATCGCGCACGAACTCGATCAGCTTCAGGTTGGATTCGCGGCTGGTGGTATCAAACCCCACCAGCGCTTGCAGCAGTTCCCGGCTGGTGCTCATCGGTCGTCTCCGGCCACGCCGTAGCCAGGGGAGCGGTCCGGGGCGAGGGCGCGGTCGATGTAGTCCTGCACCTGTGGACGGTAGGCGTCCCAGAGCTTTTGCAGCTCGGCGATCGGCTGCTCGTCGGCCCAATCCACCCGCAGGTTGATGATCGGCCAGGTCAGCTCGCCCACCACCACCAGCGAGGCGGAATGCACCGGCCCGGCTTCGCCCCCGGCGGCAATGGCTGCATGCATCGCGGCCAGCAGGCGGTCTGCCAGTTGGCCTTCGCCTTGCTCGAAGGCCTTGACCATCGCCTCGATCACCGCGCGGTCGGCGAGCATATTGCCGGCGGCCACGCACTGTTCGCCCGACACCGCATTGTGGGTGCCAAGGGTTTCGTTGCCGCTGAAATGCACCGTGCGCCCGAGGTGATCAATCGCCGTCAGTTGCCGGTATTGGCTGTAGCCGTTGCGGGTCAGGGCCTTGTCTACGGCATCGGCAGGGGCAAGGCCTTGCTCCAATAGATCGAGTACGTCCGGGCCCAGGGCGGGCAGGGTGATGTTCTGGGTCGAAACCGCACCCACGCCGGGCCGCAGCCATGGGCAGCGGGCGCCCACGGCGATGCTCGATGAGCTGATGGCAATGCCCATCTGGCCGGTTTCCGCGCAGCGGGCGACGATTGAAAAGGTCATGTCGTGCCTCCTTGGATTACTCGGGGATGACTGCAATCACGTCGATTTCCATCAGCCACTGTGGCTGGCCCAGGGCCGAAACCACCAACCCGGTGGAGATCGGGAACACGCCCTTGAGCCACTTGCCGACTTCCTGGTACACCGGCTCGCGGTAGCGCGGGTCGATCAGGTAGGTGGTGGTCTTGACGATGTGGCTCAGGTCGCTGCCGGCCTCTTCCAGCAGTTGCTTGACGTTTTTCATTGCCTGTTCGGCTTGCGCGCGCGGGTCGCCAAGGCCGATCAGGTTGCCGTCGAAATCGGTGCCCACCTGGCCCCGTACATACACCGTGTTGCCGGCGCGTACGGCCTGGCACAGGTCATTGTCCAGGCTCTGGTTAGGGTAGGTTTCCTTGGTGTTGAACATGCGGATGCGAGTGTGAGTAGGCATCAAAAAAACTCCAGAAAAAAGTGATCAGGCGCTGACAGGTGAGGTGTGAACAACCGGTGTGGGTTCGCGGTACTCAAGGTATTGGCGCTGGATGGCGATATGGTCAGCCACGTACTTGGCGTCATGCCACACCCCCCAGATAAACGACGAGCCCCGGCGCGACTGCCATGGCAAACCGAGGAAGTAGATGCCCGACTCGCTGGCCACGCCGCGCTGGTGCTGCGGCTTGCCGGCGGCGTCAAATGCATCGACCTTCAGCCAGCTGTAATCCACGGCAAAGCCGGTGGCCCAGATGATTGAAGTGATACCGGCCTTGGCCAGGTCCAGTTCCAGGATCGGCTGCTTGATGCACTCGGCATCGGGAAATACGCGACGCGCTTCGGGCTCTGGCGGCAGGTCGAGGCCGTTACGCTCGATATAGGCATCCGCCGCATCCAGCAGGGCCAGGTAGTTCTCATCGCCGCGGGCCAGGTTTTCCACCAGGTTGGGCTGGAAGCTCGCAACGCTGCCGTTGAAGGATTGGGTCAGGCCGACCAGGGTCATGCCTTGCTGGGCCAGCTCGCGGAAGTCGATGGTCTTGCCGCCGTGGGCGCCGCTCACCGCAATGGTCACGTGCTCGCGGCCGGGTTTCATCGCGGCCTGGTCCCACTCACCCAACACGCCCAGCCACCAGCAGAAATCGCGGTTGCGATAGGCACGCGGTGGGCGGTCGTGAGCACCCACCGACAGGTACACCTGGCGCCCGGAGCGTTGCAGTTCGTCGGCGATCTGCACCCCGGAGGAACCCGCACCCACCACCAGCACCGCGCCGGCCGGCAGTTGCGCGGGGTTGCGGTAGTCGGCGGAGTGGATCTGGTGCAGCGCGCTGTCTTGAGGGGCAATCGCCGGAATCACCGGCTTCTGGAACGGCCCGGTGGCCGCCACCACGCGGTTGGCTTCGATCACGCCTTCGCTGGTGTGGATGGTGAAGCCTGGGCGACCGACATTGCGCACCACCGAGGTCACGTCGACGCCGGTGCGAATCGGTGCATTGAACTTGCGTGCATAGGCTTCGAAGTAGTCCGCCACACGCTCTTTCGGCGCGAAGCCATCGGGGGCGACGTTATCGAAGGCCAGGCCCGGAAAACGGTCATGCCAGGCCGGGCCGTTGGCGACCAGCGAGTCCCAGCGGCCGGTGCGCCAGCGCTCGGCGATACGGCTGCGCTCCAGCACCAGGTGCGGCACGCCTTGCTTGCTCAGGTGCTCGCTCATGGCGACGCCAGCCTGACCGGCTCCCACCACCAGCGTGTCTGTTTTTGTTATTGCTTGAGTCATGTGTCTGTCCTTGCGTAATGCAGTTGGATTCAGCTTGGGCATGGCTTCAAGGCTAGGGGGAGGGCGGTTTTTAATAAAATATTATTAAGCTGGGAAGTGAGCATAAATATCGGATGCAGGCTCACCCTATCGGGTGATTTCGAGGATGGAGCGGGTGTGCAACCATCCTTGCAGTTCTTTCAGCGAGTGTTTGAAGTGGAAAACGACCGGCTTTCTTCTGCGCAATGGTTCGAACAGATGGCCCGGGTGACCGATAGCATCGGGCAATCGGGGTTCGCCGCGACCTTGTTCGAGGCTCTCGGTTATCTCCAGCCGATCCAGGCCACCACGCTGTATTTCTACCCGCGCGGCGGCATGCCCAGTGCGCTGTTCGAGCTGGACGGGCCATGGTTGCCACAAGGCAATGTGCGCCAGTACCTGTCGGGGTTTTATCTGCTCGACCCGTTTTACGGGGCCTGTGTGGAGGGCGTCAGCTCCGGGTGTTACGAGCTGGCCGAGGTCGCCCCCGATCACTTCGAGCTCAGCGAATACTTCCAGTCGTTTTACCGCCACTCCCATCTGGAGGATGAGCTGAACTACATCCTGCAGTCGAGCAACGGCTCGAGCCTGGCGGTGTCGCTGGCCTTTACGCAAAAGCTCGACGCCACCACCACCGGGCAATTCAAACGCATCGCGCCGTGGGTGCTGGCGGTGCTGGGCAAGCATTTCGTTGGCCTGGATGCCCAGGGGGCGCGATTCGAAAACCTGCTGGAGCAGCGCATTCACTCGGCGCTGAACAACTTCGGCTCGTCGATATTGACCGAGCGGGAATGCCGGATCGCCCAACTGATCCTGCGCGGGCATTCCACCCGTTCGCTGGCCGAACGCCTCGACGTCTCGGAAGACACCATCAAGTCCCACCGCAAACACATCTACACCAAGCTCGATATCGGCGCGCAATCGGAACTGTTTGCCCTGTTTATCGATTCGCTGGCCGAAGCCCAGGGCGTCCTGAGCAAAGACCCCCTTGAAAGCTATATGAGCAAGCACCGCTGAGCGGCGTTGCTCGCCCTTGCGTCACTACTAATAAGAGAGAAATACCATGAACGTACCCGCCCAACTGAACCGCCTGACCGAGGACTACCAGAAGTCGGATGCGGCCCACCACATCCATGCATTTGTCGATCAAAAAGTGTTGAATGCCGAAGGCCCGCGGGTGATGGTGCGCGGTGAGGGCCTTTACCTGTGGGACAGCGAAGGCAAGCGTTACCTGGACGGCATGTCGGGCCTGTGGTGCACCCAGCTGGGTTACGGTCGCAGAGACTTGACCGCTGCCGCTGCCGCCCAGATGGACCAGTTGGCGTACTACAACATGTTCTTCCACACCACCCACCCGGCGGTGATCGAGCTGTCGGAGTTGCTCTTCAGCCTGTTGCCGGGCCACTACAGCCACGTGATCTACACCAACTCCGGCTCCGAGGCCAACGAAGTACTGATCCGTACCGTGCGCCGTTACTGGCAAGTGGTCGGCCAACCGCAGAAAAAAATCATGATCGGGCGCTGGAATGGTTATCACGGCTCCACGCTGGCGGCGTCTGCCCTGGGCGGCATGAAGTTCATGCACGAGATGGGCGGCCTGATTCCCGACGTGGCACACATTGACGAACCCTACTGGTACGCCCATGGCGGCGAGCTGACGCCTGCCGAGTTCGGCCGCCGCTGCGCCTTGCAGCTGGAAAAGAAAATCCTCGAGCTGGGCGCTGAAAACGTCGCCGGGTTTATCGCCGAGCCGTTCCAGGGCGCGGGCGGCATGATCTTCCCGCCGGAAAGCTACTGGCCCGAGATCCAGCGCATTTGCCGTCAATACGATGTGCTGCTGTGCGCCGATGAGGTGATTGGTGGCTTTGGCCGTACCGGCGAGTGGTTCGCCCATCAACACTTCGGTTTTGAGCCGGACACGCTGTCCATCGCCAAGGGCCTGACCTCCGGTTACCTGCCGATGGGCGGCCTGGTGCTGAGCAAGCGCGTGGCCGATGCGCTGGTGGAGCGCGGCGGCGTGTTTGCCCACGGGCTGACCTATTCCGGGCACCCGGTGGCGGCGGCGGTGGCGCTGGCCAACCTCAAGGCGCTGCGGGACGAAGGCATCGTGCGCCAGGTGAAGAACGACACCGGACCGTACCTGCAAAAAATCCTCCATGAAGTGTTTGGCAATCACCCGATGATCGGCGAGATCCAGGGCACGGGCCTGCTCGCGGCCTTGCAGTTCGCTGAAGACAAGAGCACCCGCAAGCGCTTCGAGAACGAAAATGACCTGGCCTGGCAGTGCCGCACGTTTGGTTTCGAAGAGGGCGTAATCATTCGCTCGACGCTGGGCCGCATGATCATGGCGCCGGCACTGGTGGCCACGCGCACTGAGCTGGACGAGCTGGTTGAAAAGACCCGCATCGCCGTGGATCGCACCGCACGGATCGCGGGAAAACGCTGAAGTGACCAGCGCGCCACCCCAGGCGAGGGGTGGTGCGCAACCTCCATCAGGCAACGCTGAACGGCATCGATGCCATCGAATGCCGCGACGCCCTGCATCCCCATTTCCAGGAGTCACCCATGAATACAATAACAAACGTGACCGATACACCCGCTCATCAATCCTCACCCAAAGCCGCATCGTCCCGCCGGTTCCGTCAGCCGCTGGGTCTTATCGGGCTGGTGCTGTTCGGCCTGGCGTACATGGTGCCGCTGGCGGTGTTTACCACCTACGGGCTGGTGACCCAAATGACCAAGGGCCACTTGCCGACCGCCTACATGCTGACCCTCGCCGCCATGCTGCTGACGGCCTACAGCTATGGGCGCATGGTCCAGGCGCATCCCTATTCGGGCTCGGTCTACTCCTACACCCGCAAGGCGTTTGGCGCCTACTTCGGCTTCATCGCCGGGTGGACCCTGTTGCTGGACTACATCTTCCTGCCGTTGCTCAGCTATTTGCTGATCGGCATCTACATGTCCGAGTATTTTCCCGGGGTGCCGACCGCCGTGTGGGTGCTCGGCTCGATTGCCCTGGTGACCACGCTGAACCTGGTGGGCATCGAGTCCATCACCCGGGTCAACTGGATACTCATCGTCGCTCAGTTGGTGTTCATCGTGGTGTTCGTGGCGTTGTCGGTGCACACCCTGAGCGAGCAGTCCGCACCCGTGTCGCTGCTGGCGCCATTCCACCATGAAGGCTTCAGCGCGCCGCTGATCATGGCGGGCGCCGCGGTGCTGTGCCTGTCGTTTCTTGGCTTCGATGCGGTGTCGACCATGGCCGAGGAAACCCCCAACCCACGCCGCACCATCCCGTTGGCGATCATGGTGGTGTCGCTGTTCGGCGGCCTGCTGTTCCTGCTGGTTTCGTATTTCGCGCAAATGGTGTTCCCGCAATGGAACAGCTTCGTCGACCCGGATGCCGCCTCGGTGGATGTGATGCGCCGGGTGGGCGGCGAACTGCTGGTGACCGCCTTTACCGCAACCTATGTCGCCGGTTGCTTCGCCTCGGCGATGGTCTCCCAGGCCAGTGTGTCGCGGGTGCTGTTCGCCATGGGGCGTGACGGCGCGCTGCCCCGCGTGCTCGGCAAGCTGGTGACGAAAAAGCGCGTGCCCGCCACGGCCATCGTGCTGGTCAGCCTGTTCTCGCTGATTGCCTTGTTCATCACGCTGGATACCGTCGCCAACATGATCAGCTTCGGTGCGCTGTTTGCGTTCTCGGCGGTGAACCTGGCGGTGATCAAGCACTACCTGGTCGACCAGAAGTTGCGCGGCACCAGGAACTACTTGCTGTACGCGGTTGTGCCGGCGCTTGGGTTCCTCAGCACGATCTGGCTATGGAGCAGCCTTTCCAGCCTGTCGTTCACCATCGGCCTGTGCTGGATGGGGCTTGGGCTCCTGTGCCTGCTGGGCATCACGCGGGGGCTGCGCGTGAAGATGCCGGAACTGCAGATCGCCGAGTGAACCCTTCGTCTATCCATCGCCATTCATTGGGAGTACAACGTGTTCGACCTTAACTACTGGCAACAGCGTGTTGCCCGCCAGACGTTCATCAACACCGCCCTGATCGGTGGCCGCTCAGTGAGCGCGGCATCCGGGGCGACCTTCGACGCCATTAATCCTGCGACCCAGCAGTTGCTGTCGCGGGTTGCAGCCTGCGGTGACGCAGAAGTCGACCTGGCCGTGCGCAGCGCACGCCAGGCCTTCGAGACCGGCCCCTGGCGACGGATGCCGCCGGTGGAGCGCAAGAAAATTTTGATCAGGCTCTCCGAATTACTGATGACCCACCGCGAGGAACTGGCGCTGCTCGATTCGCTGAACATGGGCAAGCCGGTGATGGACGCCTACAACGTTGACGTGCCCGGCGCCGCCAATGTGTTTGCTTGGTACGGCGAAGCCCTCGACAAGCTCTACGATCAAGTCGCGCCCACCGCTCACAACGCGTTGGCAACCATCACGCGTGAAGCACTGGGGGTGATCGCGGCGGTGGTGCCGTGGAACTTCCCGCTCGACATGGCCGCCTGGAAACTCGCGCCGGCGTTGGCGGCCGGTAACAGCGTGGTCTTGAAACCTGCCGAGCAGTCGCCGTTTTCTGCCCTGCGCCTGGCCCAGCTTGCCCTGGAAGCCGGTGTCCCGGAAGGTGTGTTGAATGTAGTGCCCGGCCTCGGCGAAAGTGCCGGCAAGGCCCTGGGGCTGCACCCCGACGTGGATTGCCTGGTGTTCACCGGCTCCACTCAGGTGGGCAAATACTTCATGCAGTACTCCGCCCAGTCCAACCTGAAACAGGTGTGGCTGGAGTGTGGCGGCAAGAGCCCGAACCTGGTGTTCGAGGACTGCCAGGACCTGGACCTTGCAGCGCAGAGGGCCGCCTTCGGCATCTTTTTCAACCAGGGCGAAGTGTGTTCGGCCAACTCCCGTCTCTACGTGCAACGCTCCATCCATGACGAATTCGTCGAGCGCCTGATCGCCAAGTCGCGCGCCTGGATGCCGGGTGATCCGCTGGACCCGGGCAGTGCGGCCGGTGCCATCGTCGACAGTCAGCAAACCGCACGCATCATGCACGCCATCAGCCAGGCCCAGGGGGAGGGCGCCAGGCTGTTGTGCGGTGGCGAACAGTTGACCATCAATGGCTCCTCCAACTTCATCCAGCCAACCATTTTTGCCGACGTGACCCGCGACATGGCCCTGTCCCGTGATGAAGTGTTCGGCCCGGTGCTTGCCGTCAGCGCTTTCGACACGGAAGAGCAGGCGATACAGCAGGCCAACGACAGCCTCTACGGCCTGGCGGCCTCGGTCTGGAGTGATGACCTCAACCGTGCGCACCGTGTGGCCCGTGCCCTGAATGCCGGGACGGTGTCGGTCAACACCATCGACGCCCTGGATGTGGCGGTGCCGTTCGGTGGTGGCAAGCAATCCGGGTTCGGGCGTGATTTGTCGCTGCACGCTTTTGACAAGTACACGCAGCTGAAAACCACCTGGTTTCAGCTGCGTTGACTCAAGCGGTTATCCGGTCGTGTATTTATGCGTGCGCGACCGGCACAACTACAGGCAAAATCAGTGCGAACTCAGAGGGCTTTGAACACCATGGTCACTATTCGCGTAATGAGCACTGCCGACTACGACGCCGTGCTCGAACTGATGCAGAAAACGCCTGGCATCTCCCTGCGCGACGCCGACTCCCGCGAGGCCACTGAGCGTTACCTGGAGCGCAATCCAGGCATGAGTTTCGTCGCCGAGGTCGACGGGGGGCTGGTTGGGTGCGTGATGTGCGGGCACGATGGCCGGCGCGGGTATTTGCAGCACTTGCTGGTGCTGCCCGCGTATCGGCGCCAGGGTATTGCGAACGCGTTGGTTGAGCGCTGCCTCACCCGCCTGGCGCAATTGGGCATCCGCAAATGCCACCTGGATGTGTTCAAGACCAACGACAGCGCTGCCCGTTATTGGCAGGGCCAGGGCTGGCAGCTGAGGACCGATATTGATCGCTATTCGTTTACCCGACCGGGTGACGAGAACGCCTGACGTCCATGGAGGGACAGATGCTCGAGATACGACGCGCCACGCTGGAAGATGCACAGGCAGCCTTCGACATTCGCCTGTTGGCCATACGCAGCCAATGCATCGGCGCCTATACGTCCGAGCAGATGATGTTGTGGACGCAAGGCGCAGCCAAGGACGGTTACGACACGCTGATGGACAAGCATTTTTACCTGGGATGTGTCGACGGTGAGCCGGTCGCTACCGGCATGCTGGATCTGGCGAACAACGAAATCGGTGCGCTGTTTGTGCTGCCCGGGTTTACCGGACGCGGGATTGGCAAGCAGATACTGGCGTATCTGGAAGCGTTGGCGCAGGAATTGGGGATCGAGGAAGTGATCCTGGACGCGACGTTGAACGCGGCGGATTTTTATCGACGGTGTGGGTATGTGGGGACCGAGCAGGCCATCTATCATTCGCCGTCGGGGTTGCAGCTGGCCTGTATTCCTATGCGCAAACACCTCTACAATGTTCGCTGACCCACCCAAAACCTTGTGGCGAGGGGGCTTGCTGTGGCGAGGGAGCTTGCTCCCGCTGGGTCGCGAAGCGGCCCCAATAAACCAGCGCAATCTGACTGAAAGAACTCGCTGACCTTCTTGGGGCTGCTGCGCAGCCCAGCGGGAGCAAGCTCCCTCGCCACAGGTCATGTGTCGTCTTGGGTATTGAACTCCGTACGCAAACACCTGATCACCTCGCTCACCGAAGCTCCTTGAACCACCGGCGGCGTAGGGCTCTCACCAAACTCCCGCCAGATAAAAAGCGTCAGCTCCGCACCGTCGGTAGCCTTCTGCTGCGTCCCGAAATCCTGCAGCACCCGATAGCGCTCATCCTGCCAGAACAGCGCTTCAACCCATCCATACACCGGTATGAAATGAAAGTGCAGCGGGAAGCCCGGCATATGCCCGAACCGGCTGATGTAAAGCCACTTGGGCTTCAACTGAGCCTCCATGACCCGCTGGGTTTTGGCCAGCAACCCACCCAGCTCCGCGAGCGCCGCATCGGGCATCTCGGCCAGTGAGTCAACCGGCGCCTTGGCACCCAGCATCAGGTAGCCCGGCAGTGCGGATGACAGGTGATGATTGAGCAGCCAGTGCTCGGTCTCATGCACAACAAAGGATGGATCGATCTTCATCGACGGGCTTCCATGCGAAGAGGCTTGGCAGGATACCAAGAGTCATCGCCCTGTATCCCGCAAATGCAGCGGATCTGTCTGCCGGCCATCCTCCAGTTCGGTGTGCAACTCACCTTCCAGGCACAGCAGGATATGCCCGCGCCAACACCAGTGATCCGCCAGGTAACCGGCGCTGTATTCGACCATGCGCACACGGGTTGAACCGAACTGGCAAGTGCGCCAATACGCACTGCCGGTTTCGCCGGGATGCATCACCGGCTCGAGGGTCGACCAGTCGGTGGTGCCAAAGGGGTCATCGACTACCGTCGGGGCGAAGTTGTTCGTGGTGGATTGAGGCGTCAAGCCAGTCGCACAATCAACTTGCCGAAGTTGCGCCCCTCCAGCAGCCCGATAAACGCCTCAGGCGCTTGCTCTAGGCCCTCGACAATGTCTTCGCGCCACTTCAGCTTGCCCTGATCAATCCACTGCGCGGCTTCCTGCAAGAAGTCGTCCTGCTGCTCGTCAACAAACTCGGTCTGGATAAAGCCGCGCACTGTGAGGCTCTTGGCGAGGATGTCGTGCATAGTCGCCGGCAGTCGGTCGACCTGTTGCCCGGGCACCGAGCGGTCGTTGTAATGGGCGATCAGCCCACATACGGGTATCCGCGCAAAGTCATTGAGCAGCGGCCTCACGGCATCCCAAACCGCCCCCGAGACATTTTCGAAGTAAACGTCAATTCCATTGGGGCAGGCTTCGGCCAACTGCTGGGCAAAATCCGCTGCGCGATGGTCGATGACGGCATCAAACCCGAGTTCATTTTTCACGAATGCGCATTTCTCCGGCCCACCCGCGATACCCACCGCGCGTGCGCCCTTGATGCGGGCGATCTGGCCGACAACCGAGCCCACTGCGCCACTCGCCGCCGCCACTACCACGGTGTCACCGGGCTTGGGTTGGCCGATAGTGAGCAACCCCGAGTACGCGGTGAACCCCGGCATTCCAAGAACTCCCAGCGCTGTGCTGGGGTGGGCGATGCCCGGATCCAGAAGCCGCAGGTCGAGGCCGTCCGAGAGCGCAAATCGCTGCCAGCCGGCATAGGCAAGCACGATGTCGCCCTCTTGCCACAACGGGTTTCGTGAATGTTTGATCCGCGCGACCGTGCCGCCCACCATCACCTCGCCGATGCCCACTGGCTCGGCATAGGATTTGGCCGCACTCATGCGCCAGCGCATGTAGGGGTCGAGGGACAGATAGAGGTTTTCCAGCAACACTTCGCCTTCGGCAGGCTCGGGAATCGCGCTGTACTCCACGCGAAAATCGCTGGGTTGCGGGCGCCCGTCGGGGCGGGCGGCCAGTACGATGCGTTGGTTCTGGAGCTGGGTCATGAGGCTCTTCCTGGTTGATAACGTTCCAGCAGGGTAGTCATGCTCAAGCTATCGAGGTAGGGTGATAGCTGTTGATTCAGAGTTAACCCAAACATGATATCTGACGCGTTTGAACCCTATCTGCTACGAACCTTTATCTCGGTATGCCAGCACGGCAGCCTGAGTGGCGCAGCCCAGCAGGCGGGCAGGGCGCAATCGGCCCTAAGCGCACAAATCCGCCGGCTTGAGGAGTTGCTAGGCCAGCGGCTGTTGCGCAGAACAGGTCGGGGCGTGGTGCCCACTACCGAAGGCGAACTGCTGCTCACCTACGCGACGCGCATTCTGGCCTTGGGCGAGACGGTAGCAGCGCGCCTGAAAGAGCGCACGGTGATGGGCAATGTGCGCGTCGGGCTCTCGGAAGACGTGGCGGTATCGGCGTTGCCGGCAGCGCTCGGCCGGCTGCGGCGCGCCTGCCCGCATGTACACCTGGAGGTCGTTGTTGATCACGGCGACGCACTCGCCGAACGTTGGAGTGACGGCGAGCTGGACGTGGCCATTGGCGTCAGCTCATCGTTCAACGCCGACCCTGTGCACGCCTGGAACGTCGAGCTGTACTGGGTGTGCGCGATTGATGAAGAAATCGATGCGGCGCTGCCGCTGGATGTCATCGTGTATGCCGAACCCTGTGCCTGGCGGCGCTTGATGTTTGATGCCTTGCTGAACGCCGGGCGGGATTTTCGGGTCACGGTGACCAGCCCGAACATTGGCGTAATCACCGCAGCGGTGGAGGGCGGATTGGGTGTGGCCTTGCTGCCGGCGGAGAATATTCGGCCGGAGACCATGCGCATCATTTCCTTGGCTGAAAGCGATGGGCCTATTTTGAGTGTCAACTACGGCCTGTACGCCGTTCCACGGCAAAGCGACAGCATCCGCGCGGCAGTGGAACTGCTCACCGAGAGTTTTCACGCGATGACTCAACCCTTGCGATAAACCCCCGCCAACTCCCGCGCCAGCCCAATGAAATTCTGCAACGGCGCCGACGGATTGAACGCGCGCCGCACCAGGGTGATCGGTGCCAGCAACCTGGGTCGCGCATCGCTGATCCGGCAGTACACCACGCTTTCGCGATGCACGTCGCGCATCGACGCCGGCACCACCGAGATGCCTTCGCCGGCGGCCACCAGGCTGACGTTGGTCAGCATGCGCTCCACTTCAAAGGCAATCTTCGGCTCGAAGCCGGCGTTCTGGCAGGCCTTGATCAGGTTGGCGTACATCCCCGGCGCGCCGGGGCGGCGGACCAGGATGAAGCGTTCGTCCTTGAGGTCGGCCATGGTGATTTTTGGCTCGGCGCCCTTGAGCAGCGCATGCCCGACGGGCAGGGTCAGCAGCATTTCTTCGTTGAGCAATCGGTGGAACGTGAGGCTCTGGTGGTCGCCCACCGGTGCGCGGAGGATGCCGATGTCGATGCGTTTTTCGATGGTGTCTTCGGTGACTTCCCGGGCGCTGCCTTCGTTGATCGAGAGCTCCACGCCCGGGTATTGCTCGCGGTAGGCGCGGATGATTCGCGGGATCAGCGGGTGGGCGGCGGCGGAACTGGTGAAGGCAATGACCAACGTGCCTTCGATACCCTGGGCAGCGCGAGCCCCCTTGAGGGAACCTTGCTCGACGCGGGCGAGGATCACTCGGGCTTCATCGAGAAACACCAGCCCGCCGACAGTCAGGTCGACGCCCTTGGAGTGTCGCTTGAACAGGTCGAATCCCAGCTCTTGTTCGAGGGCACGTATCTGTTGGCTGAGGGGCGGCTGCTGCATGTTCAGGCGAGCGGCGGCGCGGGTGAAATGTCGCTCTTCGGCCACCATGATGAAATAACGTAAATGGCGAAGTTCCATGGTGGTATATCCCGTGACAAGACTTTATTATTTGTGGCCTGAGTGCGCCTTGGCGACCAATATGCCGAAACTGGCCTGATCCGACAATAACAATAAATAAAAAGACCATGGAGCATTGATGTCGACCCGATTTTCGAATAACGCCACCTTGCCTATTTTGATTGCCATTGCACTCGGCATGGTTGTAGGGCTGTTTTATCCGGGCGTGGCAATCGAGATGAAGCTGCTCAGTGACGCCTTTATAAAAGTGGTCGGGTTACTGATGCCATTTCTGTTGTTTGTGCTGGTGTCGACCGGTGTCGCAGGTATCAAGCGCGAGCCCCACCATCGGCATGTAGTGGGGCGGATCGTGGTGTATTTCCAGCTGATGTCCCTTGCTGCATTGGTGTTGGGAATGTCGACGGGGTGGTTGTTCAGCCTGGATCATACGGCAGTGGCCAACCTGGATTTTGATCATCTGACACCGCCTGCTGCGCCCGAAACGCTGTTGCACGAGCTGTCGATGACCTCGATTTCGTCCAGCCTTTACAAGGTTTTCACCCAAAGCCTGGTGCTCCAGGTGATGCTGGTGGCGGTGCTGTGCGGCCTGCTGCTGGGGCGTGGCGGCCAGGTCGCAAACCGCTGCCTCGGTTGGCTGGAAGCGGCGGTCGCCGGGTTGTTCTGGTTGCTGCGGTTTATCCTGAAGTTCGCACCGCTGGCGGCGTTTGGGGCGATGGCATTTGTGGTGGGAAAGTACGGTTTAAGTTCGGTGCTGCCGCTCTTGAAGTTCATTGTTGTTATTTACCTGGTTTGCGCGGTGTTCGTCATTCTAGTGTTCGCCACGATTACCCGCCTGCTCGGCGTTAAATTGAGCCGGCTAATTGCTTACTTGAAAGAAGAGTTGTTGTTGGTGACGTTCACCGGCTCTTCAGTGGCCGCACTTCCAGGTTGCGTCAGCAAACTTGAGGCGCTGGGCTGTGATCGCCAATTAGTGCGCCTGGTGTTGACCACCGGGTATACGTTCAACTTGGCCGGTACCAATCTTTACCTGACTACTGCCATTATGTTCCTGGCGCACCTCGCCGGAGTGGAGATTGCCGTACCCGAGTTGCTGGCGGTGCTGGTGATCTGCCTGTTTACCTCGCTGGGGTCTACCAGTGTCGCGGGCTCGGCGCTGTTTACCCTGATTGCTACCTTGAACATCCTGCAACT
Organism: Pseudomonas sp. D8002; assembly: GCF_013385695.1. Classification (NCBI taxonomy): domain Bacteria; kingdom Pseudomonadati; phylum Pseudomonadota; class Gammaproteobacteria; order Pseudomonadales; family Pseudomonadaceae; genus Pseudomonas; species Pseudomonas sp. D8002. The sequence continues at coordinate 147,957 of NZ_JACAPM010000013.1, read as the reverse complement.
GGTGCCACTGGAAGGGGTGGGTTTGTTGTTGGGAGTGGAACGGCTGATGAAGTGTCGGTCGTTGACCAATGTGCTGGGCAATTGCGTGGCGTGCCTGGCGATATGCGGGTGGCAGAAGTCGATTGACCATGAGGTGTTGAAGCGGGAATTGAGTCACTGAGCCGAGCACACTTTCCAAGCCC
>NZ_JACAPM010000013.1:0-147734 GCF_013385695.1 Pseudomonas sp. D8002 | reverse complement strand
CAAGCCCGCTCCCACATTCAGATCGCATTTCAGCCCTTGGCGTTGAGCAACTTGTCGAAGGCCTTGTCCAGGTTGCCTTCAGCACCTTTCAGCTTCTCACGACGCTCCTTCAACCAACTCTGGTCCGCGTCGAGATTCTTGCGCGCTTCCACCAGCATCCGCTTGACCTCTTCCGGCTGCGGCCCACCCGTACCCTTGCGAGTCTTGACCATCGTGGTCGGCGACAGTGCAGCACGGAAACCGGCCTCATCCAGCGGCAACGTATTCGGCGTCCATTTGTATTTGTCCGCGGCCTGCGTGTACAGCTTCTGCGCGTCCGCATACGCGAAGGTCTTCGGCGTGGTGCCATTGCTGCGCGCCTCGGTGACGATCAACGAGGCGAAGCTGTGGCCAATGCGGAACGGCACCTTGAACTGACGCTCCAGGGTGTCGGCCAACTCCATGGACGTGGTCCATTCCGACTCCAGCTCATCCAGCGCTCGCTGCGGGTTGATCTGCAGCGCATCCAGCACGGCATCCATGCTTTTGAACATGTCATCGGTGGACTGGAACAGCCCCAATGAATCGAACGCAAACTTGTAGTCGGTCATGCCGGTGGTGACGTTATGCGCGCGCAAGGTCACGGTTTGCGCCAGGCCCACCACGTCGGAGGCCGATTCCCGAGTGCGCATCAACAACCCCGGGTTGCGTTTTTGCGGCATCGCACTGCTGGTGTAGGTGGACTCTTCGTCCAGCAGCAACCAGGGGCGGATCTGATGGTACTGGGTATGGATATCGCCAATCATCGCGCCGATGCGGATCGCCGAAGACGCCGCGAGGTTGGCCGCCTCGATCGGGATGTCGTAGGTCGACACCTGGCTCGAATCCAGGGAGTTTTCCCGCACGCCGTCGAACCCCAGCAACTCGGCCAGGCGTTCGCGGTTCAGCGGGTAAGCGGAGTTCGCCAGTACCGCGGTGCCCATCGGGCTCAGGTTGAGGCGGGTGTAGAGTTCACGGATGCGTTGGCCGTCGCGATCAAATGCGGCTTCGAACGCCAGCAGGTAGTGCGCATAGCTGATGGGCATGGCCTGCACGCCGTTGGTGTAGGCGGGCACCAGGGTGTCGATGTTCTTGTCGGCGATGTTCAGGATACGTTGGCGGGTGGCGTTCAGTGCCTCGCTGTAGGCCAACACCTGGGAGCGCAGTTTGGCCAGGCGGTAGGTGGCGAGCATGTCCTGGCGGCTGCGGCCGGAGTGGATCAGCGACGCTTCCGGACCGATCTTGTCGGTCATGATTTTTTCCAGTTGCAGCACGTCTTCCGGGCGCTTGCCATCGGGCTGGTCGGCCTGGTCGATGGCAAAGCGCACGCCGCCGGCGATCTTGTGGCCCATGTCCGGCTTGACGATGCCTTCTTCGGTGAGCATCACGATCGAGGCTTTGTTGATGCGGTTCAACCAGGCGAACTGGGTTTGGGTCGGGTCGCCCTTGGCCTTGTGGGCGCTTTGCGAGGAGCCCGGCGTGGCGCCGACTTTGGCCGCCTGGGCGGCGCATTCTTCGGTGGTTTTGCAGGGCAACGCGCCGGTGTCGGCGGCGTAGGCGCCGTAACTGCTGAACAGGGCAAAGGCGACGGCCAGGTGGATCAGGCTTTTTCTGCTATTCATGTGCAACGCTCCGGGAAAAATCACAGCAAGGGCAAGGTGTAGCTGACGATAAAGCGGTTCTGGTCGATATCGCTGCCGCTGCCATTGCTGCGATACGTGCCATTGCGCCATTTCACTTCAAGGTTCTTCAGGGCACCGCTCTGGAACACGTAGCCGATATCGGTGTTGCGCTCCCACTCGGTACCTTCCAGGGTTCGGGTACGCACGAAGTTGTCACCCTTGAGGTAGCGGGTCATGAAGGTCAGGCCGGGGATGCCGAGGGCGGCGAAGTCATAGTCGTAGCGGGCCTGCCAGGACTTTTCCTCGGGGTTGGCGAAGTCCGGCGAGATCATCACGTAGTTGACGAGGTAGGAGTCGGTACCGTCCAGGTGGGGGAAGCCGGTGGTGCCTTTCATGCGCTGGTAGGCGGCGCCGAACGAGTGGCCGTGGAGGCTGTAGGTGAACTTGGCACCGAAGGCCTGGTTGTCGATGTTGCTGTTGCCTTCCTTGCTGGAGTCGGCGTAACGCAGGTCGGTCTTGAACGACTGCGCGTCACCCAGTGGCAGGGTATGGACCAGGTTGAAGATGTGTTGCTTGTAGTTGTTCTCGAGGTTGGCGTAGTGGTAGCCGGTGACCAGGGTTTTGGTCCAACTGTAGCTGGCACTGGCGAAGTCGAATTTATCGCTGGGCACGGCACCCTTGATGCCTTTGCCGTCGACTTCGATGTCTGCATGGCCGCTGTCGTTACGCAGGGTGTTGCTGGTCAGGCGCCCGGCATCGAAGGTCAGGCCGGCGATGTCCTGGCTGGTCAATTGAGTGCCGCGAAAGGTCTGGGGCAGCAGCCGGCCATCGTTGGGCAGTACGGTCGGCAGCTTGGGGATCAGCGTGCCGAATTTGAGCACGCTTTTGGAGATCCGCGCCTTGGCGGTGGCGCCCATTCGACTGTAGCTGTCCGGTGCGCCATCCTCGCCCACGGGAAGCAGGCCGGTGTTTTGGCGGTCGGGGCTTGAGTCCAGTTTCAAACCCTGCAGGCCAATGGCATCGAGGCCAAAGCCCACCAGGCCTTCGGTGTAACCCGACTGGTAATTGAGGATCAGCCCTTGGGCCCACTCATCGCGTTTGGAATGGCTCGCGTTGGGCTGGCGGTAATCGCTGTTGAAGTAGAAGTTGCGAAATTCGAGGTCGGCCTTGCTGTCTTTGAAAAAGTCAGCTTCGGCAAAGGTTGGGAAGGCGAGGGTCAAACCGAGGGTGGCCGAAGTCAAGCCCAGGGTAATGGGGGATTTGTTCATTGTTATTCCCGTTGTCTGCTGCTTATTTTTAGAATTATCTGGCCGGACGGCGACAGGGAGACGCGTCCGGCTTGCGCAGGCTAACGAGTTGTATTGCAGATTGAAAATATATAGAAAGTGTTGATGCGAGACGAAAAAAGTATGAAGCGGATGCCCGATTTTTCAGACACTGAAGGGCCAATGTGGGAGCGGGCTTGCTCGCGAAAGCGGTGGATCAGTCAATACATCCGGTGACTGTCACACCGCATTCGCGAGCAAGCCCGCTCCCACACAAGCCCCAACATTTTGATCTGCGCTTTAGTGCATCTTGCTGTGATCCATGGTTTCCGTCGCATTCAACGCACGGGCTTGGGCCTTCACTTCGATCGACTGCTTTTCACCCTTGGCATTTTCCACGGTGACGGTCAGCGGCACCTGGTCGCCTTCCTTGATCTGGGCGGTGAGGTCGATCAGCATCACGTGATAGCCATCCGGGTCGAGCTTGACCGCCTTGCCCGCGGGCAATGGCACCGAATCCACCGGGCCCATGCGCATCACGTCGTCCTTCATGGTCATCTCATGGATCTGCACGGTCTTGGCGACCGGCGACGCCACGCTGAGCAGTTTGCTGTCGCTGTCGGCGGTAACGGTCATGAACGCGCCGCTGGACGGCTGGCCCGGTACCGAGGCGCGTACCCAGGCGTCGGTGACCACTGCCTGTGCACTGGCGTGGGCGGCGAGGCCCAGCAGGGAGAGACCGAGGGCGAAGCGCTTGAGGTGTTGAACGGCAGTCATTAGCAGACCTCCATGACGGTGAGCAGGTCTTCTGCGCACTCTTTGGCGTTAAGCGAGGCAGACAAGCCCAGGCGCAGGGTGCCCCGGGTGTCGAACACAAAGCTGGTGGCGGTGTGGGAGAGGGTGTAGCTGTCGCCGGCGGGGATCTTTTCATAAAAGATCCCGAATTCCTTGGCGGCCACGGCGATTTCTTCCGGGGTGCCGTACAGCGCCTGGAAGCTGGGGTCGAAGGCCTTGACGTAGGCGTCGAGTATCTTGGGCGTGTCGCGTTCCGGATCCAGGGTGATAAACACCACCTGCATGATCTTGCCGTCGCGGCCCATCAGTTTTTTCGCCTGGGCCATGCGCGCCAGGGTGGTCGGGCACACGGCCGGGCACTGGGTGAAGCCGAAGAACACCACCGGCATCAAGCCACGGAAAGAGCTCAAGGTGACGGTCTCGCCGTCGGTGTTCTTGAGCTTGAAGGTACGGCCCATGATCTTGTCGCTCAGATCCTTGCCGTACTTGAAGTTCAGTTTCGGGCTGTTGTCACAGCCGGCCAGCAGGCCCAGGCCCAGCAATCCCATGCCGGAGAGGACTTTGCGGCGGGTGAATAACGTACTCATCAACTGTGCATCCTGTGAAGCGCCTGGGTACCACGAAGCGTTAAATCAGGCGAGGAGAGCGTGGCATTCTAACAACCCGGGCCTCTGGGCGTAATCTGCGACGTTCTGTCACAGGCCCTGCCGGGCAAGACCAAATGTGGGAGCTGTCGAGCTTGAGCGAGGCTGCGAAGGGATCGGCTCGGTATTCCTGCAAGACCGTGGCGCCTGCATCGCAGCCTCGCTAAAGCTCGACAGCTCCTACAGGGGGAATGGTAAAGTCGCCGCCATGAAACTCTCCCGCCCGGACCGTTCACTCATTGCCTGGACCCTGTATTTTTGCGTCCTGTTCAATGTGTTCGTCTGCGGTTTGGGCCATGGGCAGATGATGGGGCTTGAGCTCAATGGCCTGGGCGGTCAGTTCTGTTCAAGCCTGGGCACCAAGGCGCCGGCCTCGGATACCGGCCTGGGCAATCCGACGGCCAGCAGCTGGTCGAACTTCTTCGCCTGCCCGGTGTGCTCCGCCGTGACCCTGGGCATCGTCTTCCTGTTTTGCCTGGCCTGGCTGTTGGGCCTGGGGCAAAAGCCGCGCCCGGCCCATGAGCGGCGCAACAAGGCCCCTCCACGGTATTCCTGGCCTTCGGCCAACCCTCGCGCTTCCCCTGCATTCTGACGTGTGCCCCGGGCTTCCTGATACCAGGAGGCGTTCTATCGTCACGAGTGTGAGTGCGTTCCATGAGCTCTATCCTGCCTTCCGGCGCTGCCCGTCTGGTCAGCAAGGCGTCGCGCCGTCCGTCTCGCAGCGACGTGTTGCTACCGTCTGTCGAATACCCGAGTAACGCCCGCTGTTTCGTCCACCTGGATGCACGGTTGCTGCCGTACTGGCACACCTTGTTCGACATCTGCCCCGGTTTGCTCAAGCTCGACCCGCCGGAGGGCTTAAACCTGTTTCGCAGCTTCATGACCTGGGCTTACCGCAACCGTCCCTCCCTGGACTGGACCTACCATGTAAACGTGTGCCGTTGGCTGCTCGGTTCGGTGTATCGCACGCAGATCGATGAAGAGCCCATCGAAGCATTCATGACGGCGGCGGCAGCCCGTTGGGTCGGCGATGACACCAGCCAGGCCCGGGGCCTGGTCCTGGCCTGGCAAGGTTCATCCCTGCAAGTGGTGGACTGGAAGCAGGGCAGCGGCGTACCGCTGCAGAACTTGCCGCCGCTGCCCGGAGATTTCGCCTGGTGCGCGCTGGATAGCCAGGGAAGGTTCAGCGGGTGGTTGCCGGTGCCTTGAGGTTCCGCTCGATCCACTGGGCAACAACGGTTACCGGATCTAAAAGTTTGCCTTGTGTAAGTTAAAGCGCTCACCGTATTATCCAAGTGTATTCTTGGTTATATGCCAAGAGCCTGATTTGCCCTACAGCAGACAAGGAGGTTTGGATGAGCGTCGAGCTATGGTTGCCGGGAGGTACCGCAGGGCTGTTCCTTATCACTCAGGCCCTGGGTTTGAGTGTCTGGCTGACCCTCGCCGTGGTCAACAATTTGCAGGCCTTTCGCAGCTCGGTCGGTGCGGTGGGCGCGACCATGGCCATGGCGCCACTGCACCAGGCTCCGGCCATCGACATACTCCTGTTAAGGCGCGCTGTGCGTTCCCACCACCTGCATCAATTGGCACTGCTGATTGTGTTGGCGCTGCAGGTGATCGCGGCAGTGGCGGCATGGACCGGCAGCTACCAGTTGGTCCTCGGTGATGGCCTCTCGGCCGCGCGGCCATGGCTCAATCTCGCCCTCAGCGGCTTCTCGGCTTTCGTTTTCGCGATGCTGCTGGGTGGCTTGTGGTTTGGCTACTGGATTCGCCAGGAGGGCTTGCAACTGACGCACTTGGTGCTGGCGATCTGGGCGCTGTTGGCGTTCGCTCTGTTCAACCTGCAATGGGCCTGACTTCGGCCTGAGGCTGCGATGGACTGCGCAGCAATGGTGAGTCCTGAACCGTTGGTGTATCCGGGACACTGCGGCGCTGGAATTACGGTTGCTGCGCAGCCCATCGCAGCCTCTTTCTTACGGGTGGCGGGGCTGGATGCTGTAGGCGCAGCGTCGATCCCCAGAGATCAAATGCTCGCAGCGTTCCACCACATTCTCATCGCCCAGCGCAGCCTGGAAAATCTGCAACTCCGAGCGGCAGAAACCCTGGCATTTGCGGGCGGCCACGCAGATCGGGCAGTGGTTTTCCACCAGTAGCCAGCCTTCGTCCAGCGGCTCCATCTGCGCCATGTACCCGGCGCGCTCACGAATCTGCACCAGGATCGCGACTTTCTCCTGCAAGCTCGATGCGGCGGAGCAGGCCTGGATGTATTCGTGCTTGGCGGTCGCCTCCATGCTGGCGATGACTTTTTCCACGCCTTCACTGCCAAAAATCACTTCGATGGACTCGATCAGGTGCAAGGTCAGCACGCTATGGGAATCCGGGAATTTACTCTGTGCGGTCTCGGTCAGGGTCCACTTCAAGGATGGCCGGCCGGCACCCGAGATGGGGGCTGATACGCCGACGATCAACTCCGCGACCTGCAACTTCTGGATTTGCTGGCGGGCGGCTTCGGAGGTGATGTCCAGCAGCGCAGCCAGGTCCGTGGTTTTCAGTGGGCCACGGGTCTTGAGCAGGAACAGGATGCGGTCCCCGGTGGATGCCTGGCTGTCGTCGGTGGGTGTGGCGTTCATAGATCGGGAATAACCATGGAAGTGACTGGGCCATTTGACCACAGCACGCACGTTGGGGCACCCCTTGATCCGCGTGAAGGTACGGTTCCCGTTGATTTGTATCGAAAGCGTTCTGCTGGCCCATTCCGGATTGTCCCCTCGCTACCATCGACCGCCTGCCGAACCCATGAGGGAAAAAGGAATGCGTGAGACCCCCGAAAGCCTGACCACACCACCCGAGGGATACAGCGACTGGCTGACCGACCTCAAGGGGCGAATCCACTCCGCCCAGCAACGCGCCACCCTGGCGGTAAACCGCGAGCTGGTGTTGCTGTACTGGCAAATCGGCCAGGATATTCTGACCCGGCAAGCGCGGCAGGGCTGGGGGAGCAAGGTGATTGAGCGGCTGGCGCAGGATTTGCGTTCGGCGTTTCCGGAAATGAAGGGTTTCTCGCCGCGTAACCTGAAGTACATGCGCGCATTTGCGGAGGCGTGGCCGGACTCCGAATTTGTGCAACAGGCTGCTGCACAATTGCCCTGGGGCCATAACCTGGTGTTGCTGGACAGGCTGCCCGGGCCCGAAACCCGTCGCTGGTACATTGCCCAGGCCATCGAGCACAACTGGTCGCGCAACATCCTGGTGATGCAAATCGAGGGTCGCCTGCTGGAGCGCAGCGGCAATGCGGTCAGCAACTTTGACGGGCTGCTACCCAAGGCGCAATCCGACCTGGCTCGCGAATCGCTTAAGGATCCTTACCGTTTCGACTTCCTCGGCCTGACCCTTGACGCGCAGGAACGTGAAATCGAAAACGCCCTGGTCAAACATGTCACCGATTTTCTGCTGGAGCTGGGCGCCGGTTTTGCCTTCGTGGGTCGGCAGGTGTTGCTGGACGTGGGAGGCGAGGAGTTTTTCGTCGACCTGCTGTTTTATCACCTCAAGCTGAGGTGCTACGTGGTCATCGAACTCAAGGCCGGCAAATTCAAACCCGACCATCTGGGGCAGCTGGGCTTTTACCTCGCGGCGGTAGATGCCCAGCTCAAGCACCCACAGGACAGCCCCACCATCGGCCTGCTGCTGTGCAAGAGCAAGAACGAAGTAGTGGCCGAATACGCCCTGCGTGACAGTTCGCGCCCCATTGGTGTTGCCGAGTATCAACTGGTGGAATCTCTGCCTGCAGAGCTGCAAACCAGCTTGCCGAGCATCGAACAGATTGAGCGAGAGCTGGCAAGTGATCCCCCTTCCATGGCGAGTGCTTCGTAGGACAGTGCCGACAGACTGGACATTGGCAATCGCGTCGGCACAATAAGCGCCTTGAAAGGAACTCACCCTAGGAAAGCCATGGCCCGCCGTATTCATTCTGCCTATCCAATGTTGTTGCTCACTGGCGTGCTGATGGGCGCGGGGATGCCTGCCAGTGGCGCGTCCTTTGATTGTAAAAAGGCCTCCACCACGGTGGAAAAGGCTATTTGCGCCAGCCCTGAATTAAGCGAACTCGACACTACGCTGGGCCTGTACTACAGCCAGGCAATGGCCAAACTGGCACCCGACCAGCGCGACGAATTGCGCCGTGGCCAGCGCACGTGGTTGCAGACTCGCAACGCGTGTGCCGGTACCCCGGAACAATTGCCCGGCTGCCTGCAATCCCAACTGAGCCAGAGAGTGGTCGAGGTGGGAACCATCACCCACAAAGAAACCGCAGCCCTTGACGCAATCATTGCCAGTATTCCGTACCATCCGGCCCAGGCAGTTGAAGGGCTTCGGCGCTACCCGATGAACGATCTGGCCGCCGCCTGGCTGGTCTACCTGCAGCGTTTTGAACCTGACAGTGGCGTGACGGAGAATGAGGCCGAGGAGAATCGCAAGCAGGTTCTCATAGCACTCAAGGAAGACAGTTTTCCCTGGTCGATCTGGCAGGACCTGCAGAATGATCCTGCTGTCAGCCGTGACCGGGTGATGTTGACCTTGCTGCGCATGATGATCGAGCGCCAACAGTATGAGATGTACGCCGACCAACGCCCGTATGTGCACTGTTTCGTTTTCAGCCGGCAGGGTGAGGTCGCGTATGAGTCGTTCGGGTCGTTGTACGGCTCCACCCGCGACAGCTTTGCGCCGATTTGTGCCCCTCAGGGTGATCTGTTTGCACAGCCGGCCTGGAAGCGGCTGGACGATTCGTTTACCGAGCCTTTGTCCACTGCATCGCAGAACGAAGGCACCATCCGCTTTGCCAGCTACGCCGACTGGAACACGCTTTCCCTCAAGGCCACCGCGTCGCCTCGGCTGCTTCTCCAGCCAGGCGCCGCAGGCAAGACCCAGGATCCTGAATTAACGCTGCGCAACTGGGGCGCTGATAAACAATGGCCCGCCAAGCAACGCCAGCAGGCGCTGGCGGCCATTGAACCGGCGCGCCAAGTCACGAGCGAATGGTTGCAGCGCGAGCGGGGCTTCTCTGCTGTTGATGCCCGGCAAGCGTCCCGGGAAATCGTTCGGCAGTGGTTGAACTTGCGCCTGGACTTTATCGGTGGCCCAAGCGAGCTCTAATTTCTCAACTTCCCGATGCAGGAACGGTTTTCTTGCCGCTCTTGTTGGCGGGATGCTGGGTCGAGGTGCCTTTGTGGCGGATGCTCTTCACGCTTTTTGACGGCGCGGGTGCTTTGGTTTCAGCGCCCTTGTTGCCGCTGCTATCGGCCCCTGAAGGGCTGCTGGGATAGGTGCCGGGTGGCAGCGCCGAACCGGGTGGGCTGTTGCCGCTCAAGGCGGGTGCCTCGGGGGCGGTGTTGTCGCCGAAGGCTGCGTAGGCGGGGGCATACAGAACGAGCGTCAAGCTGGCGGCGAGTACGATCCTTTGGGAAATGCTGGTCTTCATGACTCAATCCCTCTTGGCGATTGGGACCGAAGCCCGGACCACATCCGGGCTTCGGCGACGCCTCAATCAAGACTTCTTGGAGCCTGGGGCGTGGCCATGAGCCCCGCCTTTTTTGCCCGCTTCAGAAGCCTTTGCGCGGTCATTGGCGACATTGCCGCCTGAACCCTGGCCGCCGCTTTTACGCGTGGTTTCTTGCTGATCCTTGTGACCAGCGCCTGAGGTGGTTTTTCCACTGTTAGCCATTTTCAAAACCCTCAATGATGAGCGAATCAATGGTGTTGCCTAATTGGGAATCCGCCAGCCAAATCAAAGTTTGAAAAAGTTTCCAGCCATGCGACGAATGGACATCACGCCGCCATTGGCTTGGCCCCAGGCGCCTTCTTGTGCGCGGCTTTCATCGCTTCCATCTCTGCTCCAAGCTCTTCGAGCAATGCCTTGCCCAGCAGCTTCCTGGCCTGCGGGAACATCTCGCTTTCTTCTTCCTCGATGTGGTGTTCCAACAGTTCCTTGACCACTTTGACTCGCCCGGAAAACTCGGTCGTGGAGGGTGAGGTCTGCTTCAGGTCTGGCAGTACGAGGGAGTCGACGGTGCGGTGTTCTTCCTTGGCTTCGTGGTACATGATTTCCTGATCCTTGCCCCCAGCCTTGCGAAAAGCCGGATAGAGGATTTCTTCCTCAAGGCGGGTGTGAAGGCTGATTTCCATTTCCAGTTTCGCCAGTAGCTCGGTGCGCTTTTTGACGCCGCGTTCAGTAGACTCACTCAGCTGGTTCAGGATGGCTTTGACGCGTTCGTGGTCGGCCTTGAGAAGATCAATGGCATTCATGGGTGACACCTCACGGGTAGCGAAAGGGCGGGTCGAATTGCCCGCCTGTGCAGACCTCTACAGCATGAGTTGTACCAAGTTGAACAAAATATTTATCTGCTTATAAAATAATAGGTTATGTGCGATAAAAAGCGGCTCTGGTCGTGCAGGTTGCACGGTCGAGTGGTGGCTTGCATGCATTAAACAATGCCTAGCCGCCGCTGACTTTCCAGTGCTTGATGTCGTCGGCAAACACGATCTGCTCGACCTCATGGGCAATCCCGTAAGCCAGTGACTCGTGAGCGGCGATGACTTTTTCCTCGGCCGAGAGGCACTTGAAAATATCCAGGTGGGTTTCGGCGCTGGCGGTTTCCAGTTCGTAGATTTTCACGTAGCGCGCCAGGTCGTTGTCCAGGCTCGACAGGTATTCCCGCAGGCGCTGGTGGTCTACCGAGTTCTGGTTGAAGTACCAGTTCATCGGATGGATCAGGAAGCGCGAGTGTGGCGTGGTGATCCGGCGGTTTGCCGCCAGGAACATGATGATGCCCATGGACTCGATATTGCCCGCATTGATCGCACACAACGGCACCGGCAGGGACTTGAGGAAGGTGTAGAGGGTAAAACCGAAATTGGTGCTGCCGCCGGTGGTCGACAGGTTCAACAGCAACGAACTGGCGCCTTGCTCGATGGCGTCCAGGCAGCAATCACGAAAGCGCTCGGTGGTGCCCTGATCGATCTGGCAGTGAAAGTGGATGATGTGCTCGGTCATCCCGGGCCTCCGAGGGGTAAAAGGTAGTGTCCATTTGAGTCTAGAAGGTTACGGCCCGTGTGCCGCAACCGTTGGGCGAGAGCCATCCGTTGCAATTTTAATGAACCCTCGGGCGCGTTGCTTGACCTAACGCATACGACCTCAGGAGGATGAATCATGCAAATCGAATATGTCTGGATTGGCTTGGCGGTGATTCTGGTGCTGCTGGAACTGTGGGCGATCAACAGCGTTCTGCGCAGTGGCAGTGGCTGGGAGACCAAGGGTTTATGGCTGGTGGTACTGATCTTCATGCCGCTGTTGGGGCTGATCCTCTGGGCGCTGTTTGGACCCAAGGGTGTGAACCGGGCGACACATGCCACTGAGCATGGCAAAGGCTAAGACAGAATCGAAAAAAAACAGGCGCCCGAGGGCGCCTGTTTGCATTGGCGGGCGTCAGGCCGCCAGTGTCTTGGCAATGGCCTCGTTGAACGCCGGCAAATCGTCGGGCGTGCGCGAGGTTATCAGGGTCCAGCCATTGGCCGGGCATTCCTTCACCTGCGTATCCACCCAGTTTGCTGCGCCGGCATTGACCAGGTCAGTGCGCACGCTTTTGTAGGAGGTGAGGGTCTTGCCGCCGATCACGCCGGCATCAATCAGGGCCCAAGGGCCATGGCAGATGGCGGCTACGGTTTTCCCGGCCTTGACGAAGTCGTTGATCAGCCGCAGTGCATCGGCGTCCTGGCGCAAGGTGTCGGCATTGACGGTGCCCCCGGGGATGACCAGTGCATCGAAGTCACTGCCGTGCAGGTCCGAGAGCTTGGCGTCGGACTCTACCGTCCTGTCTTTCTCGGTGTCCTTGAGAAAGGTCTGGGTGCTGCCACCTTTGCTGGAACCGTGGGTCACCGTGGCGCCGAAACCACGCAGGGCTTCCAGCGGCTTGAGCAACTCGTCGCGCTCGATACCGGTGTTGGAGGTGATGATCAGAATCTTCTTGCCGTGCAGTTGCGAACTCATGGTCGAGTGTCTCCTGAGTGGGTCAATGATTAATTGGCGTGCTGGGACTGCAACTCCTTGGCCATCTTCAGATGGGTTTCGAGAGTCGGCAGGGTCTTCTCGGCAAAAGCCTTCAGTTCGGCGTTATCCGAGGAGTCGGCTTCTTTTTTGAACAGGGCCACGGTGTCTTCGTGGGCCTTTACCTGGTTGTCGGCGTAAGCCTTGTCAAAGGACTCTTCACGGATTTCCAGGATCATTTTCTTGGCCTTGTCGGTGAGGCTGGCATCGTCGGGCACCTTGATGTCGAGCTTCGTCGCCAGGGCCGTCAGCTCCTGGTTGGCCTTGGTGTGGTCGGTGATCATGTGCTGGGCAAACGCCTTGATATCAGCGGCACCGCTCTTTTCCAGCGCCAGTTTGCCGGCTTCTACTTCGGTGATGCCGCCCTGGGCTGCGGCGTCAACGAAGTCATTGGAAGTGGCGGCCATGGCCACACCCATCGAGCCTGCGGCCAGCGCGAAGGTCAGTCCCATTTGTTTCATCAGCAAGTGCTTCATGATGCTTCTCCTGAAGAGTGGCGCGATGCCGTTACCTGACTGTTGAGCGGGTGCCTGAGCAAAAGGTTTAAATTAATTTGCGCTTATTTCTCCGGGCCGCAGCCCACGCAATTTCCTTGAACTATCAAAAAATCATGGGCTCTGCTGCATAACGGCTCCGCGCTGGAGCCTGATCTTTTAACAGCAGGAGAATCACCATGGGCACTGAAAAAACCACTGACAGAACCCCCAATGCAATCAGCTCCGAACAGGCGCAGAAAGGTCGCCAGCTTGACGAGAAGGACAGTTCCTTGCAGCGCCCAAACCCCAAGACTGAAACCGTTGATAAGGTGATCACGCCGACGTCCATCAAGGACACACAACGGCAAACCGACCAGATCAACGAGCAAGCCGCCAAGGCCGAGCGCAAGCTGGGTCAGTGAAGAACGGAGGCAGTCATGGGGCGATCCATCAGCGCCGGGGAACTGGGTATTGAGCTCAAGCCCGGTGATGACAACGCACTGTTCAAGTGGTTTGTCGCCAGCTTCCTGATGGGCAAGCGCATTCAGGCGCAGATCGCGGCGCAGGCCTATCAGGTGATTGTGGTGAAGCATGGCCGGGACACCCCGCGCAAACTGCAACACTGCACCTCTCGCGAACTGGTGGCCATGCTCGGTGAGGCGCATTACGTGCGTTACGACGAAAGCACCGCGCAACGCCTGCTCGACCTCAGCAGCAAGTTGAATGCGGAGTACGCGGGCAGGATCAGCCATATCCACGATGCCAGTGCCGACCGTGGGGAGTTTGAAAAACGCTTGAATGCGTTCGAGGGCGTCGGGCCGAAGACGGTGGAGATTTTCATGAGGGATGCGGCGTCGGTGTTGTTTTGATGCCGATTTTTCTCGGTTGTGCCGGTTGGAGCCTGCCTCGTGAGCAATGGCCAAGATTTCCCCGGCAGGGCACTCATCTGCAACGTTATGCCGCGTGCTTGAATGCGGTTGAAATCAACAGCTCCTTCTACCGTCCCCATCGCCCGCAGACCTACGCACGATGGGCGCAGTCAGTGCCGTCGGGCTTTGGTTTTTCGGTCAAGCTGCCACGGCACATCACCCATGAATTACGTCTGCGGGACTGCGATACGGCATTGGATGAGTTCCTTGCACAGTGCCTGCAATTGGGCGACCGCCTGGGCTGCCTGCTGGTGCAATTGCCGCCTTCTTTAAGCTACGACCCGATCATTGCCGGCGGCTTTTTCACAGCCTTGCGTCAACGCTTCGCTGGCCCTGTGGTGCTTGAGCCGCGGCACGCCAGCTGGGTGCAGGCCGACAGGCTTTTGCAGGATTACCAGATAGGACGGGTCGCCGCCGACCCGCCGGTGATCGCTGATGGGGATGCACCGAAAGGTTGGCAAGGCGTGCGTTATTGGCGCCTGCATGGTTCGCCGCGTATCTATCACAGCGCTTACGAAACCGAGCGTTTGTGCGCGCTGGCCGAGGTATTGAGAGCCTCCCTGGAGGAGGGCATTCCGACCTGGTGTATTTTCGATAATACGGCCAGCGGTCATGCGCTGGTCGATGCGCTTGCCCTTCAAGCGATGCTTGCCCCTCAGGCATCCACTTGCATCACCTCCAGCCCCAGGCATTCATAAGCCTCGACGCTGCCCGGCGGCACGTGCCACTCGGTAATCAGGGTATGAATGCGGCTGCACGGTGCCACTACGAATGGCTCCACGGCGCCCAGCTTGTCGGCCAGGGTGACTGCCACCACGTGGGAGGCGCTGTCGAGCATAGCCTGTTTCACCGCCACTTCCTCGAAGTGCAACGAGCTGATACCGACCTGTGGATGCAGTGCGCACACACCCGTGAACAGCAGGTCGGCCTTGATGCCCTGGATCAGCCGCAATGCTTCATGCCCGCTGGCGGCCATGGTCACCGGGTTGAGTTGGCCACCGGCAAGGATCACCGTCACATTGGGATGTTCGGACAACGCGATGGCAATCATCGGTGAGTGCGTGACGGCGGTCAGCTTGATGGAATGCGGTAGTGACTGGGCGATTTGCAGGGTGGTGGTACCGGAGTCGAACAGCACGATCTGGCCGTCCTCCACGCGATCGGCGGCGAGTTGCGCCAGGTGGCGTTTGGTCGCGGTGGTTTCGCCAAACCGGGTGAAGAAATCCTTGCCGGTGTCCTTGGGCCGTGGCAGCGCACCTCCATGCACGCGTTGCAGCAGACCGGCGGAGGCGAGTTCGCCAAGGTCGCGGCGAATGGTGTCCTGGGAAACGGCGAAATGCTCCACCAACTCCGAGGCAGTGACTTTACCGTCGCGCTCCAGCAGCAACAGGATTTTCTGTTTGCGCAGGGAGGGCAGGTCGATGGCAGCATGGCTGTTATGCATGTTTTTGCTCGTTGATGCGTGTTTATGCGAGATTAATCAGCATTAGGCGCAAACGCAATGGGTTGGGGTGTCGGTGATGCCCTGCCGAGTGAGCTGAGCACCATGGAAAAACCACACCCGGTCCGGTACCAAATCCCATGGTTTCGATTCGCGAGGTGATGCAGGAGATTTTGCTGCCGCCAAGCTTTCCAACAGGGCATTACTGAGCAAAAAAATCGTAAAAAAGTAAAAAGAGTTGTCCACGAAAACCGTGGGTATCTCTGTGGATAACTTCGCTTGAGCCCGGCGGGTATGGCGATTTAACCTGCGGTTAATATTTGATCAGTCACTGTTTATGGCCAGTATGGGCAGGCTTTGCGCCTTGACAGGCACCGGCGAAACCGGTGCCGAAATGCAGATTTACGAGTCGTTTGGGCGCCCGGTGGAGGGCCCGGCAACCTGAGTGGCGCGCTTCGATTGCATCAGGCTGTCCAACGCCTGGCGATAACTGCTGCCGGCCAGTCGCATGCTGTCGTTATGAGTGGCACCGGGTACCAGCAACAGGTGTTTCGGCTGTTGGGCGGCGTCAAACAGTTGCTGGCTGAAGCGCGGTGGCACGAAGGCATCGGCGAGCCCGTGAACCACCAGCAGCGGCATGTGGATATCAGCGATCTTGTCAATGGAATCGAACTTCTGCGACAGCAGCCAGCGCACCGGCAATGACGTATTGGCTACTGCTGTGGCCACATCTGCCAGGGAGGTAAAGGTGGACTCGATGACCAGTCCGCGCACTGGCGGCGGCACCTGATTGTTCGCTGCCTGCTTGCCCAGTTCCACCGCGAGGTCGATGGCCACCGCGCCACCCAGGGAGTGCCCGTAGATGAGGCGCTTGGCAGGATCGGGTTGCAGCACCTGGAAGCGTTCCCAGGCAATGCGCGCGTCTTCGTACACGCTGGTTTCCGACGGCAGGTCGCCTCGACTCTGGCCGAAGCCGCGGTAGTCGATGGCCAGTACGGAAAAGCCCAGGGCCCGCAGCTGTTCGATGCGAAACAGTTGGCCAGTGAGATTCCAGCGCACGCCGTGCAGGTAGAGAATTGCCGGCGCGTCCTTCTGTGCCGCTGGCCACCACCAGCCATGAATATTCTGCCCTGCCTTGAAACTCGCGGGTTTCAGGTCGAATTCCTGCACATCACGCGGCAACCCGCTGTACCAGCTGGCAGTGCCTGGCTCCACGCGAAACAGCAACTCGCGTTCCTTGTGTTGCAGCACGGCGCAACCCACGGGCAGGCCGATGATCAGGGCGGCCATGCACAGCAGGGGAAACCAGCGCAGGCCGAGACGGGACAGAAAACGTGAAGACATGAAGGTTCCAGGACACAGGCGAAGCACGGGTTTTAACAGATGCCCTGGCCGCGCAGGAAATATTCAGACGGTCGTCACCGGACATTGCTTGCAAAGTATTACATCGCCTCATCCAGCAGAGAAAAGAAGTGACCGGCCAAGGGGGAAGAATGGCTGGTGTTCCAGTTGAGGTAGAGCCCGATGCTGGAGGACGCGGCGGTGAGGGGCACAAACGCCACCTTGTCACGGGGCATCGAACGGGCAATGGACTGCGGCACCAGCGCCACACCAAACCCGCACGCCACCAGGCCAATCAGGGTGGGTAATTGATCGGCTTCCTGGACCACCCTTGGAGAGAAGCCCGCAGCCTCGCATAAAGCGATCAACTGGTGGTGATAGCCACTGCCCAATGCCTGGGGCGTGAACACAAAATCGGCGCCGGCAAAGTCCTTCAGCTCGATAGCGGCGTCATCCGCATTCGGATGGTCTGCGGGCAGCGCCAGCAGGATCGGTTCATCCAGCAGCAGCCGGGATTCGATGTTATCTGCCTGGCCTGGCAGGTAGCGCAAAAAAGCGATATCGGTATCACCACTCAACAAGGCCTTGGCCTGGTTGGCAGAGGGCATTTCCTTGATCACCAACTGAACCCTGGGGAACGCCAGGCGAAACTGCCTGAGGGTATCCAGCAACCACGGATAGCCGGTGATCGACACCGAGGTGATGGTGAGCGTGCCGGCGGTTCCCTGGGACACCTGCCGGGCTTGCTCAATGCCTTGCTGCAATTGCCCGAGGACGGTGTAGGCCGTCTGAAGAAACGCCGCCCCGGCTGGCAGCAGCTTCACGCCACGACGGTCACGCTGCAGCAGGGCAAACCCCAACTTTGCCTCCAGGCGATTGATCGCCTGGCTCAACGCTGGCTGCGCCATATGCAGGCGCTCCGCAGCCTGGTGAAAGTGCAGCGCTTCGGCAACGGCAACGAACTGGCGCAACAGGCGGGTTTCGATCATCTGGGCTGTTCCTTCAGGTAGATGGCGGTGTGGGGCTTGATACGACGCAGGTATCAATATCGCTGTTTTTCAGTATTAAACAGGACGGCCACGGGTTGTTAGGGTGGAGTGCCTATCAGGAGAACGCGACGATGGACTTTACAGGTAAAACCGCAATCGTGACCGGTGCCGCCCGTGGCTTGGGGTTCAGCTATGCGCGCGAGTTGGCGCGACTCGGCGCGCAGGTGGTAATCAGTGATATCGGTGCCGACACCCTCGGCGATGGGGCTGATCCCCAGGTGGTACAGGCGGCCGCGCTGGCGCTGCAGGGTGAAGGCCTGCGGGTGGTTGGCCACGCGGGTGACCTGTCCGGCGAAGCGGGGTGTCGAGCGCTGATCGAGTGCGCCATCACGCATTTCGGGCAGCTCGATATCCTGATCCACAATGCTGGCTGGGTCGGCTATCAGCCCATCGAGGCCGCCGACGAGGCTTTCATCCGACGGGCCATGGACGTCAATGTCTATGCACCGATCTGGCTGTGCAAACACGCGTGGCAGCACCTCACGCGATCTGCCGCACCCCGCATTGTGCTGACCACCTCCGACCGTGCGATGTACACGCGCTACGTCCAGCCCGGCCTGGCGGCCTACAGCGCGGGGAAGATGGCGCAACTGCGGATCATGAATGCCTTGAGCGGGGAAGGGGCGGAGGCCGGGATCCTGGTCAATGCCATCTCACCCGTGGCCAAGACCCGCATGTGGGGCGTGACCGGCGAGCCGCACAACCTCAAGCCGGAATGGGTCACGCCTGGGGTGATCTTCCTGGCTTCGGCTGCGTGCCAGGACAGCGGCTATATCCTGCGTGCCAGCAACGGCCAGTTCACCGCCACGCGGTTCGCTGAAAATCCGGGGGTCGAGTATCCGGTTGACCTGGCGCGGGTCAACGCCTCGGACGCTGCGCAAGTCGCCGCGTCATGGCAAGCCATCAAGGACTGTTGACGGTCACGCCAGGTAAAGCGTCAGGCCCTGAGCTTCGTAGGGTTGCAGCAGGGCACGCGGCGTACTGGCCAATGCGACGATCGCGCTGACGTGTGTAAGCTCCACCACCTGGTAGGGCGACGCGGTGTTGAGCTTTTCCGAGGTGGCCAGCACGATGGTTTCTGCGGCCGCGTGACACAACGCGCGCTTGACCACTGCCTCTTCATAATCGCCGGTAGACAGGCCGGCATTCGGGTGCACGCTGCACACCCCCATGAAATACAGGTCGGCATTGACCCGGCCGATAGCCTCCAGCGTGGCCGCCCCCACCCCCACCAGTGAGTGGCGAAACAGCCGCCCGCCGAGCATGATCACTTCAATCTGCGGATGATCCACCAGGGCCATGGCAATCGACGGGCTGTGGGTGACCACGGTGGCATTCAGGTCCGCCGGCAAGTGATGGGCCAGTTGCAGGCACGTAGTACCGCCATCGATAAACACCACTTGGCCGGGCTGCACAAGTTGTGCAGCCGTCCGGCCAATGGCGATTTTTTCCTCGGGTACCAAGTGTTCCCGTACCGAAAAATCAGCCATCGCGGGGGATGCCGGCAAGGCGCCGCCGTGCACCCGCAGCAGCAAACCTTCCTTGGCCATTTCCCGCAGGTCACGCCGAATCGTGTCCTCGGAAACCTCCAGTGCCTGGCTCAACTCCTTGGCAATCAGCCGGCCGTCGCGGCGCAGCGTATCCAGCAGGTGTTGTTTACGTTGTTGGGTCAGCATCGGAAGCTTCCTGCACGTTTTTTCTTGACTGTGCACGATTTTGCACGACATGCTGAATAACACAAGACAAAAAGGTCCTGCCATGGAAAACAGTCCCGTCCGCATCCACGCCGAAGAACTGCTCTCGGATAATTGGTATGTGCTGAAAAAGTACACCTTTGACCTGCGCCGCCGCGACGGCAGTTGGCAGTCCCAGACCCGGGAGATCTATGACCGGGGCAATGGCGCGACGATCCTGCTGTACAACCGCGAGCGGCGCACGGTGTTGCTGATTCGCCAGTTCCGCATGCCTACCTACGTTAACGGCTACCACGGTTACCTGATCGAGTCTGCCGCCGGCCTGCTGGACAACGCCAGCCCCGAGGAACGCATTCGCCTGGAGGCGGAAGAAGAGACGGGCTACCGTGTGGGCCATGTAGAAAAGATCTATTCGGCCTTCATGAGCCCGGGCTCGGTGACCGAGCGCATTCACTTTTTCATCGGCGAATATCAGCCTGGCGACCGAGTCAGTGATGGCGGCGGGCTGGAGGATGAAGGTGAGGATATCGAAGTGCTGGAGTTGGGATTCGAGGAGGCCCTGGCCATGGTGGACAGTGCCGAGATCGTCGACGGCAAGACCATCATGTTGTTGCAGTACCTTGAATTGCGGATGTTGAAAGAGGGCTGGTGATGTCGCGTCGGTTATCGCTTGCGCTGGCGGTATTGCTGGCGGGATGCAGTGGTGTGAGCGCTGCGCAAACACCCGTCGGTGATGGTGGTGTTCCCGCGTTCTATACCTGGGCGGACAAGGTGCCCGCGTCACCCGGGCGGATGCTGCGCAGCGAGCCGTTGACCGAACAGCAAAGCCTGGCCGAGGCGGGGCAGAATATTCGCATCCTGTACACGTCCACCGACGGTCTCGATACCCATAAACGGATTGTCGTTTCCGGTGCGCTGTTCCTGCCCAAGGGCACACCGCCGCCGGGTGGCTGGCCGCTGATGGCGTGGGCCCACGGCACGGTGGGGAGTGCCGATATCTGCGCGCCGTCGTTCGCCGGTCGCAGCCCTCGGGATACGCGCTATCTCAATTATTGGCTGGCTCAGGGCTACGCGATTGTCGCTACCGATTACCAGGGGCTTGGGACGCCTGGCCTGCATCCGTATGGGCTGACCAGTCCGCTGGCCTATGGGGTGCTCGACAGCATTCGCGCGGTAGGGGCGGGTGGTTTCGAACTCTCCAAACGTGTGGTGGTGTTCGGGCAGTCACAGGGTGGCCGTGCTGCGTTTGCTACGGCGGTCTATGCGAAAGACTATGCGCCCGAGTTGGATATCGTGGGGGTGGTGGCGACCGGTACGCCTTACGCGGCCACCCATAAAACGGGAGACAGTGCCGAGTTGGAAAAGGCCCGCAGTTCGGTGGTGCCGACCTTTGCCTATAACTTGCTGCGGCTGAGTACTGTCACGTTGTTTGATCCTGGGTTTGTGGCTGCGGATTACTTGAGCGAGCGTGCAGTGCCTGCGTTTGAGAGCAGCCGGCGGGATTGTTTGCATGCCATTGAGCAGCGGGTGATGGCTGATGGGCTCAGCTTCAATGACAGTTTCAAGCGGTCGCCGAAAGAGGCGCTCGACAAGGTTTATCGTGAGTCGGCGTATCCGACGTTGAAGACGGATATTCCGGTTTTTGTCGGTACGGGGGGGCGGGATCAGGATGTGTTTGTGCCTGGGCAAAAGGCGCTGGTCAGGGATGCGTGCAAGGTCGGGGACCGGATTGAATGGCATTTTTATCCTGAGCTGGATCACTCCGCTACGGTCAATGGTTCGCTCGTGGACTCGACGCCGTTTGTGCGTAAGGCGTTTGCGGGGGAGGTGATTGGTGGGAATTGTGGGGGGTAGCTTTTTGGAGGGGGTATATCCGTTATTTGGGTAACGGCGACTTATGGTTTCGCTCTTACAGCGAGTCACTTTGGAAAAGCCGGAATGCCGGCCCAGCCCAAAGTAAGTAAAGGGAGCTGCCTCCGCCGCTTTATGTGGGAGCGGGCTTGCTCGCGAAAAACCTGAGAGCGCCACGTTGAATCAGGATACCCACGTCATCGTTAACGACCTTCGCGAGCAAGCCCGCTCCCACATTTGGACCGTGTCCGCCTTTGATTTTGCGGTTGCTTCACCCCACTCAAGCCGGCTTGTAGGCCGCTGTGAGAGCGCAACCCAATAGCGGCCATAACCGCAGCAACGGATATGCCCCCAACCCCATCACCCCAATTTCACATTCATGATAATCCGCGCGGTAAACACCAATTTCCCCTCCGCATCCAGCATCTCCACCGGCACCACCTTGTCACCCGCCGTTTGCCAGTCGATACCTTCGCCATTGGCCGTCGCCGTCACGCTGCTCTTGGCCTTGGCCAGATACTCCACCGTCATCCCCTTGGGAATCCACCGCGCACCCGCCGGCACGGAAACGTCCGTCATGGTACCCGCCGCCAACTCCGCAGCGTTGCACATGGCAATGGCATGCACCGTGCCCAGGTGGTTGGTGATGGCCTTGCTGAACGGCACTTCCACCGAGGCAAACCCCGGACGCAACTGGGTCATCAACGGATTGATGGTGCTGAAGTAGGGCGCCATCTGGCACGCCAGTTTGCTGAACGCTTCGGGGCCAACGCTGTTGAACATGCTCAGGGCCTGACTCATGGTGCTGCCTCGCTGATTAAATGAATTTTACGGAATATTGTTCCGTTACAGAATAATGTTCTGTAGCGGAACAGTATTCTGCCCATGGGAAATCTGTCAAGCTGCCCGGGCTTGTTCTTCTTCACTGACCGAGTTCCTGTTCAGCATGCAAACCCCGGATCTGCTTCAGCGTTGCTTCCCTGGCCGAAGGGCCGAATTGAAGCGCGATATTTTCAAGGCAGCCCTGGACCTGTTCAACGAGCAGGGCCTTGAAGCCACCACCATCGAGATGATCCGCGCGCGCTGCGATACCAGCGTCGGCGCCATTTATCATCACTTCGGCAACAAGGAAGGCCTGGTCGCCGCGCTGTTTTTTACCGCGCTGGAGGATCAGGCCGAATTGCGTGGGCGCTACCTTGAATCGGCCAAAACAGCGAAGGAGGGGGTGTACGCACTGGTCCACAGCTATGTCGATTGGGTGGACAGCGAACCGCAGTGGGCGCGCTTCCAGTACCACGCGCATTTCGCGGTGACCAAGGGCCCGTTCGCCGCTGAACTGGAAAGCCGCAACCAGGCGCGCAACGCGTTGCTGAAGGAATGGATGGTGCTGCCTGGACGGGGTGATCAGCTCAGCCAGGTGCCCGCCGAACTCTTGCCATCACTGATCATCGGCCAGGCCGACAGCTACTGCCGTGCCTGGCTGGCCGGGCGCTCGGCCAGCAGCCCTCGGGTGTACCGGGAAACCCTGGCCGAGGCAGCGTGGCGCTCGGTAGGCGGCGCTTAGGGCGTCGCGTGCATCACGCACAGGGTGCGGGCGTTATCGCCACCCGATAGCGCTCGTCAAAATCATCCGCCAACTGTGCCAGCGTCACCTCTCCCAAACGCTGCAGCAGCAACGCCTGGGCATCGTCAAACGCCTGGTTCAGCGCCGCATTGACGGCCTGTTCCACCAGGCATTGCGGATGATCGGTGGACAGGCCGACGGCAAAGATCGACGACGTGCCAAGGGCATTGTGGATGTCCAGCAGGGTGATTTCACTCAGCGGCTTGCCCAGCATCCAGCCGCCCTGATGGCCTTTTTCCGAACGCACATAACCTTTCTCCTTGAGCAGGCCCAGGGTGCGGCGTACCACCACCGCGTTGGTACCAAGCATCTGCGCGATGGTCTCCGAGGTGGCGCGTTCCTCGTGGCGGCCCATGTGGATCAGCACATGGAGCATGCGCGAAAGCCGGGTGTCGTTTCTCATCTGCAAGCCTCTGGATTTCCTGCCCGAAAGTATCGTTCGTAACGATTGGAGTTGCGAGACGCTTGACGAGGTATTTTTATGTAACTTATGGTGTGTCGTGAGTGCCCGGCAACCGATGCAAGGGCCACCAGAGAGGTCATCTTCATGGTTTACGACGTTATTATCGTCGGCGGCAGCTACGCTGGAATGTCCGCCGGGCTGCAACTGGCGCGGGCTCGGCGCAAGGTGCTGGTGATTGACGCCGGGCAGCGGCGCAACCGGTTTGCGGCCACTTCCCACGGTTTCCTCAGCCAGGATGGCCAGCCGCCGGAGCTGATCGCTGCCGAAGGGCGAGGGCAGTTGATGGAATATCCGACGGTGACCTGGGTGCAGGACACCGCCGTTGAAGCGATTCGAAACCAGGATGGCTTCGTGGTGCAAACCCGTTGCAACGGTGAGTTCAACGCTAAACGCTTGATTCTCGCTGCCGGCGTGGTGGATGAGTTACCCGAGGTCGAGGGGTTGAAGGAGCGCTGGGGCAAGCATGTGTTCCATTGCC
This sequence comes from Pseudomonas sp. D8002, assembly GCF_013385695.1. Taxonomy (NCBI): domain Bacteria; kingdom Pseudomonadati; phylum Pseudomonadota; class Gammaproteobacteria; order Pseudomonadales; family Pseudomonadaceae; genus Pseudomonas; species Pseudomonas sp. D8002. The sequence continues at coordinate 123,949 of NZ_JACAPM010000013.1, read as the reverse complement.
CGTATTGCCACGGCTATGAACTGGATCAAGGCCGCATCGGCGTGCTGGCGACGTCGCCACTGGCCATGCATCACGCGATGCTGCTGCCGGACTGGGGCACCACCACGCTCTTTACCAACGGCGCATTTGTGCCGGATGCCGAGCAGCAGGCGCAACTGGATCGGCGCGGGGTCAGCGTCGAAAGCTCGGCGGTGCGGCGGATTGTCGGTGAGCGGGCGGATGTGGAATTGGCAGACGGGCGGATGATCGCGCTGGACGGTATTTTCACCCTGTCCCGTACGCGCATGGCCAGCCCATTGGCCGAGCAGTTGGGCTGTGAGTTTGTCGAAGGGCCGACCGGGCCCTACCTGCTGACCAACGAGACGCGCCAGACCACCGTGCCCGGTGTGTTTGCCTGCGGCGATGCCAACCTGGCCGGCGGCTCGGTGGCGCTGGCGGTCGGCGAGGGTGTGCGCGCCGGGGTGGGCGCGCACTTTTCGATGATCTTCAACTGAGGTCAGCGCACCAGGCACGGCCGCTTGTTATCGAACGTCCAGCCCGGAATCATGAACTGCATCGCCACGCTGTCATTGCGCGCACCCAGGCCCATGCCTTTGTACAGTTCATGGGCGTGGGCCACGGCGTCCATGTCGATGTCCACGCCCAGGCCCGGTTTGGCCGGCACCTTGATGTGGCCGTCGACAATCTTCAGCGGAGCCTTGGTCAACCGCTGGCCGTCCTGCCAGATCCAGTGGGTGTCGATGGCCGTGATTTCCCCCGGCGCGGCGGCGGCCACCTGAGTGAACATCGCCAGGGAAATGTCGAAGTGATTATTGGAGTGCGAGCCCCAGGTCAGGCCCCATTCGTGGCACATCTGCGCCACGCGCACCGAGCCCTGCATGGTCCAGAAGTGCGGGTCGGCCAGGGGAATATCCACGGACTGCAACTGGATCGCATGCCCCATTTCCCGCCAGTCGGTGGCGATCATGTTGGTGGCGGTGGGCAGCCCGGTGGCACGGCGGAATTCGGCCATGACTTCGCGCCCGGAGTAACCGTTTTCCGCGCCGCAAGGGTCTTCAGCATAGGCCAGCACATGATGCTGGTCGCGGCACAGGGCGATGGCTTCTTTCAGTGACCAGGCGCCGTTGGGGTCCAGGGTGATGCGCGCATCGGGGAAGCGTTCGGCCAGTGCAGTCACCGCCTCGATTTCGTCGCCGCCGCGCAGTACGCCGCCTTTGAGCTTGAAGTCATTGAAGCCGTATTGCGCCTTGGCCGCCTCTGCCAGACGCACGATGGCTTCGGGCGTCATGGCCTTTTCATGACGCAGGCGGAACCAGTCTTCGGCATCGCCTTCGCTGCGATAGGCCAGGTCGGTTTGCTGGCGATCACCGATGTAGAACAGGTAGCCGAGCATCTTCACCGCGTCGCGCTGCTGGCCTTCGCCGAGAAGGGCCGCCACCGGGACTTCGAGGAATTGGCCGAGCAAATCCAGGAGTGCCGCTTCCATCGCCGTGACGGCATGGATGGTGATGCGCAGGTCAAACGTCTGCAAACCCCGGCCCGCCGAATCCCGCGCGGCGAAGGTCTGGCGCATGGCATTGAGAATGCTCTGGTACTGGCCGATGGGCTTGCCGATCACCAGGCTGCGGGCGTCTTCCAGGGTCTCGCGGATGCGTTCGCCGCCGGGTACCTCACCGACGCCGGTACTGCCGGCGCTGTCGGTAAGGATCACGATGTTGCGCGTGAAAAACGGCCCGTGGGCACCGCTGAGGTTGAGCAGCATGCTGTCGTGACCGGCCACCGGGATGACTTGCAGGCCGGTCACGACCGGGGCGCTGTTGGCGTGGTGCTGGTGTTCTGTGTTCATCGTGTAGTCCTTATTTGCTCAAGACGGGTGCGGGTTGCAGCACGCTGCTGGTGGTCGGGCCGGGCAGTGTCCTGGCGAAAAACACCAGGATGGCCGCAAGGATCGAAGTGCCCGCCAGGCCATACAAACCGCCCTGGATCGAGCCGGTGGTCTGTTCCAGGAAACCAAAGGTGGTGGGCGCGACAAACCCGCCGAGGTTGCCGATGGAGTTGATCAATGCGATCACCGCTGCGGCGATGCGTGCATCCAGGTAACCCTGGGGAATCGGCCAGAACAGCGAGGACGCCGACTTGAAGCCGATCGCCGCGAAGCAGATGGCGATAAAGGCAAAGATCGGCCCGCCGGTAGTGGAGAGGAACATGCCCACGGCGGCGATCAACAGTGCCGCAGCGACCCAGGCTTGCTGGAACTTGAATCTGCCCGCCAGTGCCGCGAAGGCGTACATCGCGATGATCGAGATCAACCACGGGATGGAGTTGTAGAAACCCACCTGGATGTCGCTCAGGTCGCCCATCTTTTTAATGATGCTCGGCAACCAGAAAGTGGCGGCATAGATCGTCAGTTGGATGCAGAAATACAGGGCGCAGAACAGCATGATCTGACGGTCCTTGAGCAGCTTGCCCAGGGTCGGCTTGACCGTGGTGGCGGCGTCACGCTCGCGCTGTTCGCGGTCGATCTCGCCCACCAGCGCATCCTTTTCTTCAAGGCTGAGCCACTTGGCGTCGTGGGGCTTGGAGTCCAGCCAGAACCACACGAAAAAGCACAGCAGCACCGACGCCATGCCTTCGATGATGTACATCCACTGCCAGCCATGCAGGCCCAGCCCGGTGATTTGCAGCAGCACGCCGGACAAGGGGCCGGAGATCAGCGAGGCGAGGGCCGAGCCGCTGAGGAAGATTGCAATCGCCTTGCCGCGTTCGACGCCGGGCAGCCAGCGGGTGAAGTAGTAGATCACCCCGGGAAAGAAGCCGGCTTCGGCCACGCCCAGCAGAAAGCGCAGGATGTAGAAGTGGGTTTCGTTCTGGATGAAGGCCATCAATGTGGCGGTGATGCCCCAGGTGAACATGATGCGGGTCAGCCAGATGCGCGCGCCGACTTTTTGCAGGAGCATGTTGGACGGCACTTCGAACAGCGCGTAGCCGATGAAAAACAACCCGGCGCCGAAGCCGTAGGCGGCCGCACCAATGCCCAGGTCGTGCTCCATATGGGTACGCACAAAGCCGATGTTGACGCGGTCGATGTAGTTGACGATGAACATGATCACGAACAGTGGGAGCACATGGCTCTTCACCTTCTTGATCGCGCGGGCCAGGACCGGGTCGGTGGCAGGCGCAGCTGTCGCAGGGCTGGAAGGGGTCACGGGTCAAACTCCCACTGATTATTGTTGTGCGGGGACGTATTTGGGTTGTCAGAGATGTCTGACAACTTGATAGACATCATACAACTGCAATTTCAGAGATGGCAACCCTCTGTAGGAGCGAGCTTGCTCGCGAAAATCGTCAACGATTACGAGGTTTGGTGCAATGTTTGCGCTGCGACGGGTTTTTTCGCGAGCAGGCTCGCTCCTACAGGTATTTGTTTGTTGTCATACAAGTAAGGGCTTGCAAGAATGCTAGTATTGCCAGGCGCCCCTGAACGGAATTCCTGATGCAAAACCCCAGCTCGGCACCTCATCGCAAGCGCTCCCCGGGCCTTGCCCACGACATCGTCACCGCGTTGACCCAGCAGATTCTCCTGGGACAGATGGCGCCGGGTGAGAAGCTGCCATCCGAGTCCGCTATCGTGGGCGAGTACGGCGTCAGTCGCACGGTGGTGCGCGAAGCGCTTTCCAAATTGCAGGCCGCCGGGCTGGTGGAAACCCGCCACGGTGTCGGCACCTTTGTGCTGGAGCGCGACGAGCGCCACGGCCTGCACCTGACCCACGACACCGCGGCCAGCGTGCGCGGCATTCTTGAACTGCGCATGGGCCTGGAAACCCAGGCAGCCGCCCTGGCAGCCTTGCGCCGTACCGATGAACAACTGCAGCAGATGCGCCAGGCACTGGATGATTACCAGGATTCACTGGCCAATAACGACAGTGCCGTTGAGCCTGACGTGCGCTTCCATCGCCTGATCGCCCAGGCCACCGGCAACACCTATTTCACCGACGTGATTTATCACCTGGGCCACTCGGTAATCCCACGCACCCGGATCAATGCCGAGGAACGCGGCGACGCGGACCTGATGGAGCTGGGGCGCCTGGCGAACCTTGAGCACGAGGCGATCCTGAAAGCCATCCGCCGCCAGGACCCGGACGCGGCCCGGGCCGCCATGCTGTTGCACTTGAGCAACAGCCTGGAGCGGATGACAGGAGAGTAGGCGGGGCTATTTGCTGTCCAGGAAGTCCAGCAGCGCGGCATTGAACAGCGTCGGGTCCTGCAGGAATGCGAAGTGGCTGGTGTTCGGCAGAATCAGCAGGCCCGCTCCCGGAATGGTCGCCGCGATGTATTCGGTGTGTTCTCGCTTGATCGCCTCATCGTGGTCGCCGTCGACAATCAGGATCGGAGTCTTGATGGACGCCAGTTGCGCGTCGGTCCAGTTGGGTTGGCTGGCCCACATATGGCTGATCTGCTCGACGAAGGCGTCGTACTCTTTTGGCGTCGGCGAGTGCCTGGCGTACTCCTGGCCGGCGCGCTCGATGAAGGCGGCGAAGGTCGGGTTTTTCTCTACGCCATCCTTGACCCCGGAGGTCTGGGTGTTGGCGGCAAAGGCAAACACCTTGCCAATACGGTCGGGATGGCGCAGGGCAAGATCGATACCGATGATTGCGCCGTCGCTCCAGCCGACGATATCGGCGCGGGGGATTTTCAGGCTGTCGAGTACGGCGACCACGTCATCGGCCATCAAGTCGTAACCGAAGGGGTTCTCGTCCCGGGAACTGCGCCCGTGGCCACGGCTGTCGAGGCTGATGACCGTGTGTTTGGCGGCCAGCGCCTTGACCTGGTTGCCCCAGTAATCGGAATTGGACAGGCCACCGTGCAGCAGGATCACCGGCGAACCATGCCCGGTCTTGGTGTAGTAGACCTTGATGCCATTGACGGCGGCATAGCCGGTCTTGGCCCCCGCAATCGGCGCCGGGGTGGGCGGAAGGGTTTCCCAGCGTTCCGCGGCCTGAACCCCGGAGAGGGACAGCAACAGGCAGGCAGCTGCCAATAAGCGACGTGACATGGCGATTCCTTTTTTGTGAGCAGGTTGAGGTCATCCGGCCAGATGTGCGCTCGACTCTAGCACCGTGTCTGCCTTGGGAAACACGCATTTTTTCCTATCAAAAACGCCCTTTGGAAAGAGAAAAATACAGTTATATCAATGGAATAAATTTGTCTTTTGCAGCGGGTGAGCTAAAGGTTTCAACTGGTGGTTTTTTCGGTCATTCCCGGCAGGGGCATTTTCTTCAATACCGTGATCCGTCTTCCCCTTAAGGTTCAGTCCGTACCCGCACAACAAAAAGGAACTGCAATGAGCTTGATCATTTCCATGGCCGCCTTCGCCCTGGCCACGTCCATCACCCCGGGACCGGTGAATGTGGTGGCCCTCAGTTCAGGCGCGCGCTTTGGGTTTGCCGCCAGCCAGAAGCATGTGGCCGGGGCCGCGTTGGGATTCACCTTGCTGCTGGTGCTGATTGGCCTGGGGCTGCATGAGGTGCTGGTGCGCTGGCCGCTGCTGACGCAGTTTATTCAATGGGGCGGGGTGGCCTTCCTGTTGTACATGGCCTGGAAACTGGCCGTGGACAATGGGCGCCTGGACGCTGAAGGCACGGCCACGGCGCCCTCGATGCTCTACGGCGCGATCATGCAGTGGCTCAACCCCAAGGCCTGGCTGGCGTGTGTGGCAGGCATGGGGCTGTTTGTCGCCGATGGCGATGCGCAGCAAGTCTGGCTGTTTGCGACGATCTACCTGGTGATTTGCTACTTGTCGGTGGCGTGCTGGGCGTACGCCGGGACGTTCCTGCGCCGCTACCTGAGCAATCCCCAGGGCATGCGCCTGTTCAATCGCTCGATGGCCGCCTTGTTGGTGGCCAGCGTGGGGTATCTGCTGCTGGCCTGAGTCAGCCGCGATATTGCCCGGGCGTTGCCGCCAGGTGCTGTTTGAACGTGCGCTGGAAATGCGCCTGATCAGAAAAGCCGGCCGCCAGTGCGACGTCGGCGATCAACTGGCCGCTGCGCAACTGGGTGCGGGCAAACTGAATACGGCGATTGACCAGAAACGCGTGGGGCGTCATGCCGTAATACTGCTTGAACGCACGAATCAGGTACGACGGCGACAGTTCAGCCGCCTGGCAAATGTCTTCGAGCTTCAGGGCCTCGGTGCAATGCTCGCGAATATAGTCGGCGGCGCGTTCCAGTTTGTGATTGACCTCACGCACCGGGGTTGTCGAAGGATTGAGGCGCTGCTGCACCTCGGTGAAAAAACTCACCACCGCACTCTGCTTGTGCAGGTGTTCGGCGTGCTTGTCCACCAGCACCTCATACAGCTCGTTCAGCCCGCTGTACAGCGCGATATCCGTGGTGTGGGTGGCGGTGAACGGTCGAAAGTCCTGGTCCTTGCTGAAACCCAGCTGGTGCTGCAGGTCGGTCAGCCAGGCCGTATCGATATACAGCATGTGATAGGACCAGGGCAGATCATCAATGGGGTTGCAGGCGTGGACATCCCCGGGGTTCATCAAGACCACGGTGCCGGCGCTGATCTTGAAGGTCGATGCCCCATGGATGTACAGGCTCTGCCCGGACGTGATCGCACCGATGGAAAAGTGCTCGTGGGCGTGGCGGGTGTAGCAGACCTTCCGCCCGTCGGCGATGGTGCGAGCCTCAATGAACGGCAGGCGTTCGTCGCGCCAGAAGGACGGGGCAGTCGGTTCGAGGGGCGATCGCATCACTACAAGTCTCACCGGGAAACAATGCAGTGAATGATTACACAGAAACCGGCCTGCAACGTTTCATTTCATGGTTTCGGGTTCCATTCTGCGCAGGAAACCGATCCGCGGATCTACGCCGTTGATGGTGTCTGCCAGGGAAAGGGGTTGCTTCGCCGCCGCTCGCGCCTCATCGGCGCCTGTCAGCAAGTTCAGCAAGTGCGAGAGAAAGGGCAGATCTTCCATGTCAGTCCGGCTCCGTGCGGGTCGCCCACGTTTTATGGGCAACCGGAGTCCTCATCCTCGGATGGCCCCGGAAGGAACAACATACGTACCTTCCTGACGGGAGGTAGCCCGAGTCGACTGCCGTTGCAAGCGCTACGGCAGTCTGGCGTTTGGGCTCAAAAATCCCAGCGGGTCGCCAATTGCAGGCTGCGCGGCTCGCCGTAGAAGCCGGTACCGAAGTTGCCCAGGCCGGTGTAGTACTTTTTGTCGAACAGGTTTTTCACGTTCAACGTGGTGCTCAGGTGCTCGTTGAAGCGGTAGCGCGCCATGACGTCCACCAGGAAGTAGCTGTCCTGGATAATGCGTGAGTTTTGTCCGAAATTCACCGAGTCGTTGGGATCGGGCTGGAACACATTGCCGAAGAACTCGCTCTGCCAATTCACGCCGCCACCCACGGTCAGGTTCTCCAGGGCGCCGGGCAGGCGATAGCTGTTGAACAACCGCACCACTTGCTGGGGCGTGGTGGTTTGCAGCACGGAGCCGTAGACGTAATCGCCGTTGGCGTCACGGCTGTGCTGGTAGGTGTAGCCCGCCGATACGTTCCAGCCGTCCAGCACTTCACCGGCCAGTTCGACTTCAAAGCCCTTGGTGGTGGCGCCGGCAATCGGGCGATACACCGAGTCGGTCTCAAACCCGGAAACGTACTGCGCAACGTTGTCCTGTTCGATGCGGAATGCGGCGAAGCTGGCGTTCAGGCGGCCGTCGAAGAAAGCGGCCTTGAGCCCGGCTTCGTAGGTGTCGCCTTCAATCGGATCGAGCAACTTGCGGTCGGCGTCCTTGCTGTTTTGCGGTTTGTAGATCTTGGTGTAGCTGGTGTACACCGACCAGATGTCATTCAGGTCGTAGACGATACCGGCATAGGGCGTGACGACGCCGGTCTGGCGGTAGGTGAAACGGTTGTCGGCCTTGGTCGGGTCGTAGAAGTCGGTGTTGTCGGTGCCGCTGAAGTTGCTGACGCGGGTGCCAAGGATCACCGACAGGTCATCGGTGGGTTTCAAGCGCGTGGCCAGGTACGCGCCGGTCTGGCGTTGCACGATGTCGTTCTGGCCGCTGCGGGGAATGTCAGGCTTCGGGTATTCGCCGCGCCAGTCGTAAATGCTGCCGCCCACGGGCGGGTAGATCGAGCCGTACACCGGCACGTCCTGTTTCGAGCGGGTGGCCATGAAGCCCATGATCAATTCATGCTCGCGCCCGAACAGGCTGAAGGGGCCATTGAGGTTGATGTCCAGGGTGTTTTGCACCTGGTCACCCTTGTATTTGCCCATGAACATGTACATCCCGTTGCCCGTGACCGGGTCCGGGTTGCCGCCGCTGGCGGAGGCGAGCAGGGTGTCGTGTTGGCTGCGCTTGCGGTCGAGGCTGACTTTCAGCGACCAGTCGTTCGCGAGCTTTTGTTGCACCGAGGCAAACAGGGTCTGGTTCTGGAAGTCGCGGCGGCTCCAGTCGGCGGCCGGGTTGAAGGACCGCGAGAAGTCGGTGCGTGAACCGTTGCTGAAGTACATCGGGAAGCCGGTCCAGCTGGCGCCACGGGAGCGGGTGTCCTGCTGGTCGACGCCGAAGGTCAGCAGGGTGTCCGGCGTCAGGTCGGCTTCGAGGATGCCGTAGGCGATATCCTTGGTGTTCTGGTAGTGGTCCAGGTACGACTGGCGATCCTGATACACGCCGACGAAGCGCCCGCGCACGTTGCCGGAGTCGGTCAAAGGCCCGGAAATATCGCCTTCGGTGCGGTAGTTGTCCCACGAGCCGAAGGTCTGGGTGACCGAGGCCTTGAAGTCCCGGGTGGGCTTTTTGCGAATCAGGTTGACCGTGGCCGAAGGATCGCCGGAGCCGGACATCAGGCCGGCTGAGCCCTTGATGATTTCCAGGCGGTCATACACCGCCATGTCGGTGCTGGTGGTGCCGTAGTCATACACGCCGTCGTAGGTGGAGTTGACCCCGTCGTACTGGAAGTTGGTGATCGGCAGGCCGCGGCTGGAAAACTCCCAGCGTTCGCTGTCGTAATTCTGCACGCTCACGCCCGGTGCACGGCGCAGGGTGTCGGCGATGCTGGTGGAGCCTTGGTCGTCCATTTGTTGGCGGGTGATCACTGTTACCGACTGCGGCGTCTCGCGCATCGACAACGCCAGGCCGGTGGCCGAGGCCATGGCGCCGGTAGTGTACGAGTGCGTGTCTTCGGTGGTGGCGCCCAGGCCTTCGCCGGAGATGGTGGTGGCGCCCAGTTCCAGGGCGCCGGTGTTGGCCGGGACCAACTCCAGCACGTAGCCGTTGTTGCCCTGGGGCACGGCCTGCAAGCCGCTGCCTTGCAACAGCCGTTGCAAACCGCTGGCTGGGGTGTAGCTGCCGTTGAGGCCGGGGCTGGTTTTGCCGCTGGCCAGGCTGTTGTGGCCGGCGAAAAAGATCCCGGACTGCTCGGCGAAGCTGTTCAGCACGTTGACCAACGAACCCGCGGCGATGGTGTAGTGGCGGGCCGTTTCCTGAGTCGACGGCGACTCGGCGGCTTGCGCGTCGAGCGCGCCCAGGCACAGCAAGGTAGCGGTAACGGCCAGCGCCAGCGGGCGCAAAGTGAAGCGAGCGGGTTGCGACATGAACATTCCCTTTGGATCAAATCGATCGGCGAATTGAAAGCATCTGCAGGGTTTACCGAACGAGTTTTGGAAAAGGGAACTGACGGCTGAAAGTTTTTATGCGCCTGGGTGTTTGGGCCTGACCGTGACCCACCAGGGCATGAGCGTGTCGACCTGAATCGGCAGCGCGGCCTGTAGCAGGCGCAGTGCGTGGTCGCTGTCTTTGAGGGGGAACGAACCCATTACCGGCAATTGCGCCACGGCTGGATCACAGCCCAGGTGGCCGGGGCGAAAACGATTGAGTTCGGCGACCAGTTGGCCAAGCGGCAGGTTGTCGGCCAGCAGTACGCCACGGCTCCAGGCCTCACGGGTGGCGGATGCGGGTGAATGGAGATTGAACCCATCGCGGGTGAAGGCCACTTGTTGCCCGGCCTCGATGATTCGTTGTTGCTGGCTGGCGGCGGTGCGCACTTCGACCCGACCTTCAAACACATTGAGCACGGTGCTGTCGCCGTCCTGCAACACGCTGAAGCGGGTGCCCAGGGCGCGCAGGCGGCCCTGTTGGGTCTCCACCAGGAACGGGCGGTTCGGGTCCTTGGCGGTCTCGATCAGCACTTCGCCGAAGCGCAGGAGCAGCAAGCGCTGGACCCGGTCAAAACGTACATCCAGGGCGCTCAAGGCGTTCAACCACAGGCGACTGCCATCGTCCAGCAGCGCTTCGCGGGTTTCACCGCCGGCGGTTGCGTAATCCGCACTCCAGCCTCCCACCAACCGGGGCAGGGCGGTGTTGCGCCAGGTGCCCCAGGCCAGCGTTGAACCGGCACACAGCACCAGCAGGGTCTTGAGCGTCTGGCGCCGAGAGCTGCGCAACGCACGGCTGGCGCTGTTGGATTGCTCGGCCAACGGCGCAAAGCGTTGGCTGACCCGCTCTACATAACCCCAGGCGGCCTGGTGTTCCGGACTTTGCCCGAGCCATGCCTGCCAGTGCTGGGCAGCCTCTGGCTGATCCTGCAGGCGTACGTACCATTGGGCCGCTTGCTCAAGGCTGGCATGGCTGAGCTTTCCGGGGCTGTTCACTCCACGAGCATCCCGTCCAGTTCGGCTTCCAGCACCGCACAATGCAGCAGCGCCTGGGCCAGGTATTTTTTCACCATCCGTTCGCCTACCCCGAGCTGTTCGCCGATCTGCTTGTAGGGCGTACCGTGCAACTGCGCCAGCAGGAACGCTTCGCGCACCTTGTGGGGCAGCCGCGCGAGCATGGCGTCCACTTCGTACAGGGTTTCGACAATGATTGCCCGCTGCTCCGGCGACGGTTGCAGGGCTTGCGGCCGGTCCGCGAGGCTTTGCAGCCACGCTTGTTCCAGTTGGCGCCGACGCCAGTGATCAATGCACAACCCCCGGGCGATGGTGGCCAGGTAGGAGCGCTCCCGCGTCTCATCGGCGCCGGCCGGCGGGCGCTTGAGTACCCGGATGAAGGTGTCATGGGCCAGGTCCGCCGCATCCCAGCGATTGCTCAGGCGCCGGCGCAGCAGCCCCAGCAGCCAGGAATGGTGATTGCCGTAGAGGTCGCTGAACGAGGTGGACGGGGTCGACACAGTATCCATGTGGCGCAGAAGCCTTGGCGTAAATAAGAATTGGTCGCGATTAAACCAAAGGGCCGGGCACTGCGCAAATGATATTGGTTTGCTTTTGCGGCGCTGTCAGCGCCCACGCTTTTCGGCAATCCATGCGGTGGCCAGGTCGATAAAGGCCCGCAGTTTCGGTTGGCTCTGGGTTCGGGCGGGGAAATACAGGTACAGCCCGCTGCTTGGCGGTACGAAAGATTGCAGCACGGGCTCCAGTGCGCCTGAAGCCAGGTCCTCCATGACCTCGAAATCACTCACGTACGCCAGGCCCTGGCCGGCCCGCGCGGCGGCGATCATCAGGTTGCGGTCATTGACGATCAACCCGCCTTGAACGCCGACCGTAAATTCCCGGCCCGCCCGCTCGAATTCCCAGCGGTGTGCCATGCCCGAGGTCAGGAAGCGATAACCGATGGTTTGATGGGTCGTGAGCGCTTCCGGCGTTGTCGGCTTGCCGGCCTTGGCAAAGTAGGCGGGAGAGCCCACCACCGACCAGTTCAGGTCCGGGGTCAGGCGCACGGCAACCATGTCTTTGTCGATGGATTCCCCCAGGCGAATACCGGCGTCGAAGCCCTCGGTCACCAGGTCCACCGTGGCATCGTCGAGGGAAATATCCAGCACCACATCGGGGAAGGCCTCGCGAAAACGCGGGATCAACGGCTCGATCAGCAACTTGCCCGACAACCTTGGCACCGTCAGCCGCAGGGTGCCCATGGGCCGGTCGCGGTAGCCACTGAGGGCCGCCAGCGCTTCGTCAATCTCCCCGGCGGCGGGGCGCAGGCGGCTGTAAAGCGTCATGCCGGCCTCGGTCAGCGCCACCCGGCGCGTGGTGCGCTGGAACAGCACCACACCCGTGCGCTTCTCCAGGGTCTTCACCGCATGGCTGACCGCCGTCGGTGTTACGCCGAGGCGTGCAGCGGCCTGGGTGAAGCTCTTCAGTTCGGCCACGGCGAGAAATTCGGTCAAGCCATTGAAGGGATCAAGGTTCATCAGTCAGCCATTATGAAATTCTGTTTCAGAGTGCTTGTAGCACGAGACGGTTTTTCAGGCTAATGCCTCAGCGTACTTTGGCTTCACATTCACTCCATCAGGTACGGATCATGACAACGGCACATTCCTTCAAGCGTGTTTGGCTGGTAACCGGGGCTTCCCGGGGCATCGGCGCGAAAATCGTCGCGGCAGCACTGGCCCACGGTGATGCGGTGGTGGCCACGGCCCGCAACGCCCATACCGTCACCCAACGCTTCGGCGAGCAACCCGGGCTGCTGGCGGTGCAGCTGGACGTGACCGACGAATCCCAGGCTGCCGACGTTGCCCGTGCCGCCATTGAGCACTTCGGGCGCATTGATGTGTTGGTCAACAATGCCGGTTTTGGCCTGCTGGGCGCGGTGGAGGAGGCGTCTGCCGATGAGGTTCGCCGCTTGTATGAAACCAACGTGTTCGGGCTGCTCAATGTCACTCGCGGTGTATTGCCGTTCATGCGCCAGGCGCGCAGCGGGCATGTGATCAATATTTCGTCGGTGGGCGGCTTCCGTTCGGGTGCGGGATTCGGCACGTACTGCTCGACCAAGTTTGCCGTTGAAGGGTTGAGCGAGGCGCTGCACGCAGAGCTGGCACCCTTGGGCGTCAAGGTGACGGTGGTGGAGCCGGGTTATTTCCGCACCGACTTCCTGGATGGCAACTCCCTGGTGGAGTCGCCCCTGATCATCGACGACTACGCCGCCACGTCCGGCGAGGTGCGCAAGCTGGCCAAGGTCTACAACCAGCAGCAACCGGGTAACCCGGAGCTGCTGGCAGTGGCCATGATCAAGCTGGTGGACGCGCCGCATCCGCCGATGCGCCTGGCCCTGGGCACCGACACGTTGCAGGCGATTGAGGACAAGCTGGCCTACGTCAAGGAAGAGACCGACACCTGGCGTGAATTGTCGGCCTCAACCGATTTCTGACACCCAATGGCGTAGCAGCTGTCGAGCCGCCGCTTCGCTGGGGCTCGACAGCTGCTACGGTGGTTCTACTGCTAGGGGCCGGGCACCAAAAACGCCGCCTCCAGCAGCTGCCGGGTGTAGGCATGCTGGGGGTTGGCGAAGATCGCGGGTGCATCTCCCTGTTCAACCGCCTGCCCGTGTTTTACCACCATCAGTTGGTGACTCAAGGCCTTGACCACCGCCAGGTCGTGGCTGATGAACAGGTAGGTCAGGTTGTACTTGGCCTGCAGGTTGCGCAGCAGTTCCACCACCTGGCGCTGCACGGTACGGTCGAGGGCCGAGGTCGGTTCATCCAGCAAAATCAGCCGGGGCTTGAGCACCAAAGCGCGGGCAATAGCGATGCGCTGGCGTTGGCCGCCGGAAAATTCGTGGGGGTAGCGATTGCGGGTTTCCGGGTCCAGGCCCACTTCCTTCAGCGCGGCGATAATCGCCGCTTCCTGCTCGGCGGCAGTGCCCATCTTGTGGATACGCAGGCCTTCGCCGACGATCTCGCTCACGCACATGCGCGGGCTCAGGCTGCCGAACGGATCCTGGAACACCACCTGCATTTCCCGGCGCAGCGGGCGCACTTGTTGCTGGCTGAGCTTGTCCATCTGATGGCCTTCGAAGCGAATGCCACCCTTGCTCGCAATCAGCCGCAAAATTGCCAGGCCCAGGGTGGATTTGCCCGAGCCGCTTTCACCGACGATGCCCAACGTCTGGCCCTGGGGCAGGCTGAAGTTGATGCCATCCACCGCCTTGACGTAATCGACGGTATTGCGCAGGAAGCCTTTCTTGATCGGGAACCAGACCTTCAGGTCATCGACTTCCAGCAACGGTGGGCCGACTTCATTGGTGGCGGGACCGCCGCTGGGTTCCGCTGCCAGCAGCTCCTGGGTGTATGAATGTCGGGGAGACTGGAACAGGGTTTCGCACTCGGCCTGTTCGACGATGCAGCCTTTTTGCATCACACATACCCGGTGGGCAATGCGCCTGACCAGGTTCAGGTCGTGGCTGATCAACAGCAAGGCCATGCCCAGGCGCGCCTGCAATTCCTTGAGCAGCTCCAGGATCTTCAGCTGCACGGTGACGTCGAGTGCCGTGGTCGGTTCGTCGGCGATCAGCAGTTCCGGCTCATTGGCCAGGGCCATGGCGATCATCACCCGCTGGCGCTGGCCGCCGGACAGCTCATGGGGCAGCGCCTTGAGGCGTTTGTGGGGCTCGGGGATGCCCACCAGTTCCAGCAACTCCAGGGTGCGTTTGGTGGCCACCTTGCCGGTAAGCCCCTTGTGCAGGCCGAGCACTTCGTTGATCTGCTTCTCGATGGAGTGCAGCGGGTTCAACGAGGTCATCGGCTCCTGGAAAATCATCGCAATCCGGTTGCCGCGGATATGCCGGATGGTCTTTTCCTTCAGGGTCAGCAAATCGTGGTTGGCGTACTGGATCGTGCCCGACGGGTGACGTGCCAGCGGGTAGGGCAGCAGGCGCAATATCGAGTGCGCCGTGACCGACTTGCCCGAGCCGCTTTCGCCCACCAGTGCCAGGGTTTCGCCGCGCTTGATATCGAAGCTGACGTTGTTCACCACCCGCTGGTGGCTGTTGCCTACGACGAACTCGACGGAGAGGTCGCGGACTTCGATCAGATTGTCCTGATTCATCTCATTTCCTCGGGTCGAAGGCATCGCGAGCGGACTCGCCGATAAACACCAGCAGACTCAACATGATCGCCAGTACGGCAAACGCACTCATGCCCAGCCACGGCGCCTGCAGGTTGGATTTGCCCTGGGCCACCAGTTCACCCAGGGACGGCGAGCCGGCCGGCAGGCCAAAACCCAGGAAGTCCAGCGCGGTGAGGGTGCCGATCGCCCCGGTCAGGATGAACGGCATGAAGGTCATGGTGGAGACCATGGCGTTGGGCAGGATATGGCGGAACATGATCGCGCCGTTCTGCATCCCCAGCGCCCGCGCCGCCCGCACATATTCCAGGTTACGCCCGCGCAGGAACTCGGCGCGCACCACGTCAACCAGGCTCATCCAGGAAAACAGCAGCATGATCCCCAGCAGCCACCAGAAGTTGGGTTGCACGAAGCTGGCGAGGATGATCAACAGGTACAGCACCGGCAAGCCGGACCAGATTTCCAGGAAACGCTGGCCGGCCAGGTCGACCCAACCACCGTAGAAGCCCTGCAACGCGCCGGCGATCACGCCGATGATCGAGCTGAGCACGGTGAGCGTCAGGGCAAACAGCACGGAAATCCTGAAGCCGTAGATCACCCGCGCCAGCACATCGCGGCCCTGGTCATCGGTGCCCAGCAGGTTGTCCCGTGACGGCGGGGCGGGGGCCGGAACTTTCAGGTCGTAGTTGATGCTCTGGTAGCTGTACGGAATCGGCGCCCACAACGTCCACGCGTCCTTGGCCTTGAGCAGCTCTTGGATATACGGGCTCTTGTAGTTGGCTTCCAGCGGGAATTCGCCGCCGAAGGTGGTCTCGGGGTAGCGCTTGAGCGCCGGGAAATACCAGTCGCCGTCGTAGTGCACCGCCAGCGGCTTGTCGTTGGCGATCAGCTCGGCGCCCAGGCTCAGGCCGAACAGGATCAAAAACAGCCACAGCGACCACCAGCCACGCTTGTTGGCCTTGAAACGCTCGAACCGGCGACGATTGAGGGGGGATAGATTCATCTCAATGCTCCCGGCTGGCGAAGTCGATGCGCGGATCGACCAGGGTGTAGGTGAGGTCGCCGATCAGCTTCACCACCAATCCCAGCAGGGTGAAGATAAACAGGGTGCCGAACACCACCGGGTAGTCGCGGTTGATCGCCGCTTCAAAGCTCATCAGGCCCAGGCCGTCGAGGGAGAAGATCACTTCCACCAGCAACGAGCCGGTGAAGAAGATGCCGATAAAGGCCGACGGGAAGCCGGCAATCACCAGCAGCATCGCGTTGCGAAACACATGGCCGTACAGCACGCGGTGGTTGGTCAGGCCCTTGGCCTTGGCGGTGACCACGTACTGCTTGTTGATCTCGTCGAGGAAGCTGTTTTTGGTCAGCAGCGTCATGGTGGCGAAGTTGCCGATCACCAGGGCGGTCACCGGCAGGGCAAGGTGCCAGAAGTAATCGAGGACCTTGCCGCCCCAGCTCAACTCATCAAAGTTGTTGGACGTGAGCCCGCGTAACGGAAACCAGTCGAAGTAACTGCCGCCGGCGAACACCACGATCAGCAGGATCGCAAACAGGAACGCCGGGATCGCGTAGCCGACGATAATCGCCGAGCTGGTCCACACGTCGAAGTGGCTGCCGTGCCGCGTAGCCTTGGCGATCCCCAGGGGGATCGACACCAGGTACATGATCAGGGTGCTCCACAACCCGAGGGAGATGGACACCGGCATCTTTTCCTTGATCAGGTCGATGACCTTCGCATCGCGAAAGAAGCTGTCGCCAAAATCCAGCCGGGCGTAGTTCTTGACCATGATCCACAAGCGTTCCGGCGCCGACTTGTCAAAGCCGTACATCTTCTCGATTTCCTTCACCAGCGCCGGGTCCAGGCCCTGGGCGCCGCGGTAGCTGGAACCGGCCACCGAGACTTCGGCACCGCCCCCGGCAATCCGGCTGGTGGCGCCTTCAAAGCCTTCGAGCTTGGCGATCATCTGCTCCACCGGGCCACCCGGGGCGGCCTGGATGATCACAAAGTTGATCAGCAAAATGCCGAACAGGGTCGGGATGATCAGCAGCAGTCGACGAAAAATATAGGCCAGCATCTCAGTCGCCCCCGCTCGCCGGATCGGCGCTCTGGTTGGTGTCCACGGTTATCGCAGGTTTCACGTCGGGTTTGCTCCACCAGGTGGCGGTGCCGACGTCATACCGTGGCGAGACCTTCGGATGGCCGAGGTGGTCCCAATACGCCACGCGGAAGGTCTTGATGTGCCAGTTGGGGATCACGTAGTAGCCGAACTGCAGCACGCGGTCCAGGGCCTTGGCGTGGGCCACCAGGCTCTTGCGCGAGTCGGAGTCGATGAGTTCTTCCACCAACTGGTCGATGGCCGGGTCTTTCAGGCCGATGTAGTTGCGGCTGCCGGGCTTGTCGGCGCTGGATGACTTCCAGTACTCGCGCTGCTCGTTACCGGGCGATGAGGATTGCGGGAAGCTGCCCACCACCATGTCGAAGTCCCGGGAACGGATGCGGTTGATGTACTGCGAGATGTCGACCCGGCGAATCACCAGGTCGATCCCCAGGTCTGCCAGGTTACGCTTGAACGGCAACAGGATGCGTTCGAACTCGGTCTGTGCCAGCAGGAACTCGATGGTCACTGGCTTGCCGGTGGTGTCGACCATCTTGTCGTCGACGATCTTCCAGCCGGCCTCTTGCAGCAGTTGATAGGCCTCGCGCTGCTGGGTGCGGATCATGCCGCTGGCGTCGGTCTTCGATGGCTCGAAGGCTTCGGTAAACACCTGGGGCGGGATCTTGTCCCGCAGCGGTTCAAGAATCGCCAGCTCATCCGGGCCGGGCAGGCCGGTGGCGGCCATCTCGGAGTTTTCGAAATAACTGCGGCTGCGGGTGTAGGCGCCGTTGAACAGTTGCTTGTTGCTCCATTCAAAGTCCAGCAACAGGCTGATGGCCTTGCGCACTCGCACGTCCTGGAACATCGGCTTGCGGGTGTTGAACACGAAGCCCTGCATGCCGGTGGGGTTGCCGTTGGGAATTTCTTCCTTGATCAGGCGGCCCTGGGTGACGGCGGGGGTGTTGTAGGCATTGGCCCAGTTTTTCGCGCTGATTTCCAGCCAGTAATCGAACTGCCCGGCCTTGAGGGCTTCGAGGGCCACGGTGTTGTCGCGGTAGTAATCGGTGACCCGGTTATCGAAGTTGTAGAAGCCCTTGTTGATCGGCAGGTCCTTGGCCCAGTAGTCCTTGACCCGCTCGTAGCGGATCGAACGCCCGGCCTTGACCTCGGCCACCTTGTACGGGCCGCTGCCCAGCGGAATCTCCAGGTTGCCCTTGGAGAAGTCGCGGCCCTCCCAGTAATGCTTGGGCAACACTGTCAGTTGCCCAAGGATCAGCGGCAGTTCGCGGTTGTTGGTGCGCTTGAACTTGAACAGCACCCGCAGCGGGTCTTCGGCGATCACTTCGTCGACATCGGCGTAGTAGGTCTTGAAGATCGGCGAGCCGTCCTTCATCAGCGTCTGGAAGCTGAACACCACGTCTTCGGCACGGATCGGGTGGCCGTCGTGGAAGCGCGCTTCGGGGCGAATGTAGAAGCGCACCCAGCTGTTGTCCGGGGCCTTTTCGATCTTGCCGGCCACCAGCCCGTATTCGGTGATGGGTTCGTCCAGGCTTTGCTGGGCGAGGGTGTCGTAGATCAGGCCGATATCATCTGCCGGCACGCCCTTGCTGATGAATGGGTTGAGGCTGTCGAAGCTGCCCATGCTGGATACGCGGAAGGTACCACCCTTGGGGGCATCCGGATTTACGTAGTCGACGTGTTTGAAATCGGCGGGGTACTTGGGCGGTTCGTTGTAGAGGGTCAGGGCATGTTGCGGGGCCGCATTGGCCGCGGCGCAAAACAGCAGGCTGCCAAGGATCGCAGTACGCAAAGGTATCATTGGGCTTTCTCCGAAGCTTTCAGCCACCATGCGCTCAGGCCCAGGCTGTAGGGCGGCGTGGTGACGAAGGCGAACCGGTTGCGGTACGCCAGGCGATGATAGTTGAGGTACCAGTTGGGAATACTGTAGTGCTGCCACAGCAGGACGCGGTCCAGCGCCCGGCCGGCGGCCAACTGTTCTTCACGGGTTTGCGCCGCCAGCAGTTGGTCCAGCAGGTGGTCGACCACCGGGTTGGCGATGCCTGCGTAATTCTTGCTGCCCTTGATCCCCGCCTGGCTGGAGTGGAAATACTGCCACTGCTCAAGGCCGGGGCTGAGGGTCTGGTTGAGGGTCATCAGAATCATGTCGAAGTCGAACTGATCGAGGCGTTGTTTGTACTGTGCGCGGTCTACCGTGCGCAAGCGGGCATCGACGCCGATGCTTGTCAGATTCTCGACATAGGGCTGCAGGATGCGCTCCAGGTTCGGGTTCACCAGCAGAATCTCCAGCCTCAGCGGCTGCCCGTCACTGTTGAGCAAGCGTTGCCCGGACAGCTTCCAGCCGGCGTCCGCCAACAATGCGAGGGCGCGGCGCATCGTGTCGCGAGGAATGCCGCGACCGTCGGTCTGGGGCAGGCTGAAGGGCTGGGTAAACAGGTTGGCCGGCAGTTGGTCGCGATAGGGCGACAGCATCAGCCACTCATGACCGGTCGGCACGCCGGTGGCGGAGAATTCGCTGTTGGGGTAATAGCTGAGGCTGCGTTTATAGGCGCCGCTGAACAGGGTGCGGTTGGTCCACTCGAAATCGAACATCAGCCCCAAGGCTTCGCGGACCTTGGCCTGGCTGAAGGCCGGGCGCCGGCTGTTCATGAACAGTCCCTGGCTCTGGGTCGGTATCTGGTGGGCGATCTGCGCCTTGATCACATCGCCGCGGTTGACCGCCGGGAAGTTGTAGCCGTTGGCCCAGTTCTTCGCCTGGTGCTCGATATAGATATCGAACTCGCCGGCCTTGAACGCTTCGAAGGCCACGTCGCTGTCGCGGTAGAACTCCACCTCGACCTTGTCGTAGTTATACAAACCACGGTTGACCGCCAGGTCCTTGCCCCAGTAATCCTTGACCCGCTCGAACACCAGTTGTCGCCCGGGGCTGACCTTGCTGATGCGGTAAGGCCCACTGCCCAGCGGCGGCTCGAAGGTGGTGGCCTTGAAATCGCGGTTTTTCCAGTAATGCTGGGGCAATACCGGTAGCTCGCCCAGGCGCAGGATCAGCAACGGGTTGCCGGCGCGCTTGAACACAAAACGAATGCGATGCCGGTTAAGAATGTCGACCCGGGCCACTTCCTGCAGGTTGGTGCGGTACTGCGGGTGGCCTTCGGTCAGCAGCGTGCGATAGGAAAACGCCACGTCGTAGGCGGTGATCGGCTTGCCATCGTGAAACCGCGCTTCAGGGCGCAGGTTGAACACCACCCAGCTGCGGTCCTCGCTGTATTCCACCGATTGGGCAATCAGGCCGTAGCTGGAGGTGGGTTCATCGCCGGAAGGGGCATATTGGCCGGTGCCGACCATCAACGGCTCATTGAGCTCGTTGACGCCATATTGCAGGAAATTGGCGGTGGAAACCGGGCTGGAACCCTTGAAGGTGTACGGGTTGAGGGTGTCGAACGTGCCAAACGCCATGACCCGCAAGGTGCCGCCCTTGGGCGCTGCGGGGTTTACCCAGTCGAAGTGGGTGAATTTGGCCGGGTACTTGAGCGTGCCGAACTGCGCATAACCGTGGCTCTCGGTAATGGTCGCGTTCGCGGAAAAGCTCAAGGCCAGACTTATTAGTAGAAGGAGGGGACGCTTCAAGTCAGGGATCCGATCCAGGCGGCTTGGGCTTTATGAACCGTACAGTAACAGCTTGTTCCGATTGGAAAAAGGCTGGCGCCGTAGGAGGGAGGCTACAGGCTTGGGTGGGGGTTGGCAGGGTGAAGAACAAAGGGGGAGCTGTTGCCAGTTCCCCCTCGTGTTTGCTGCTTAGCGCGGCCCGGAAACCACCAGCATCTGCCCAGGTTTCAGCGCCTGGCCAGTGCGTGGGTTCCAGCGCTTGAGATGTTGCATCTCGACGTTGAAGCGCTTGGCGACGATGTACAGCGAATCGCCTTTCTTGACCTTGTACTGCACCGGCTTCTTGCTGTCGGCCTTGGCCACCAGCTTGCGGGTGTCCTGCATCACCAGGGTCTGGCCGACCTTGAGCGCCTGCCCATTGAGCTTGTTCCAGCGCTGCAGGTCATGTACATCGACCTTGTTGGCCTTGGCGATCAGCGTCAGGTTGTCGCCGCTGCGCACCTTGTAGTTGCGGGTGCGACCGGCAATGGCCTTGTGCTCAACGTCGTCGAACACCGGCTTTTTCGGGCGCATGCTCAGCAATTCTTCGGGCTTCATCGCCGAAAGGCTGCTGGCCAGCAACTGCGCCTTGGACGTCGGCACCAGCAAATGCTGCGGGCCGTCCAGGGTGGTGCGCTGTTTCAAGGCCGGGTTGAGCTGGAACAGTTCGTCTTCGTCGATCTCGGCCAGCGCGGCGACCCGTGACAGGTCCATGCTGGTCTTGATTTCTACCACTTCGAAGTACGGCGTGTTGGCGATCGGGTTCAGGTTGACGCCATACGCCTCGGGGGCCAGCACTACCTGGGACAGCGCCAGGAACTTGGGCACGTAGTCCTTGGTTTCCTGGGGCAGTGGCAGGTTCCAGTAGTCCGTCGGCAAACCGAGCTTCTCGTTACGCTCGATGGCCCGGCTGACCGTGCCCTCACCGGCGTTGTAAGCCGCCAGGGCCAGCAACCAGTCGCCGTTGAACATGTCATGCAGGCGAGTCAGGTAGTCGAGGGCGGCGGTGGTGGAGGCGGTGATGTCGCGGCGGCCGTCGTAGGCGCGGGTCTGACGCAGGTTGAAATAGCGCCCGGTGGCGGGAACGAACTGCCACAGGCCGACCGCATCGCTGCGGGAATAGGCCATTGGGTTGTAGGCACTTTCAATCACTGGCAGCAGCGCCAGCTCCAGCGGCATGTTGCGTTCTTCAAGGCGTTCGACGATGTAATGAATGTAGAGGCTGCCGCGTTCGCCGGCGTTCTCGAGGAAGGAAGGGTTGCTGGCAAACCACAATCGTTGCTGTTCAATGCGCGGGTTGACGCCTAACCCGTCCTGCAATTGAAAGCCCCGGCGCATGCGTTCCCAGACATCCTGGGGCACTTCCGGGCTTGGCTTCTCTGATAGCCAAAGGGGTTTATGCTTGATCTTGGCGGTAAGGTTTGGCTTGGGTTGCACGGTGGATTGTGCGGCAAAATGGGTCGATTGGCAGCCCGCCAGAGTAGCGGACACAGCCACCGCCACGGCTTGAGCCAGGCGGGTCAATGCGTCTGAATGGTTGGTTTTACGAATAGATGACGACATTGGCTGGAAGTAAGTTCCGGGCAAAAATGTCGGGCGATTCTAGAAAGCGCGTGGGTTGCGGTCAACCATTCAGAAATTACGTACTAAATTCCGCGCGCTTAGAACGTATCTTTCCACGACCTCAAGCTAGCAAACACCTCACTCCCGGACCGGTTATCGCGGCCATTCCGTTCGTCCGCTTTTTCTTTAACGGATGTTTCAGAGGTCCGCAGAAAAGGGTTGGTGCGTTTTTCCAGGGCCAAAGTCGAAGGCAATGTTATCTGGCCGTTCGCCCGCAGTTGCCGCACGTTCTCCACCCGTTCGGCGATATCCGCGTTATGCGGTTCCACGGCCTGGGCGAATTTCAGGTTACTTTGTGTGTATTCGTGGGTGCAGTACACCAGCGTGTTGGCCGGCAAGGCCGCCAGGCGCTCCAGTGAGGTGTGCATTTGCTGCGGGGTGCCTTCGAACAGGCGGCCACAACCGGCGGCGAAGAGGGTGTCGCCACAGAACAGCACGCCCTCGTGATAAAAGGCGATGTGCCCCAGGGTATGGCCGGGTACGGCAAACACCTCGAAGTCCCAACCCAGCACGTTGATGCGGTCGTTATCCTGGAGTGCCACGTCCCGCGCCGGGATCTTTTCATTTGCCGGGCCGTAGACCGTGGCGCCTGAAACACTTTTAAGTTGCTCGACGCCGCCGACATGATCATGGTGATGGTGAGTCACCAGGATGTCGCTGAGGGTCCACTCGGGATGCTGCTGGAGCCAGGCCAGCACGGGCGCGGCATCACCGGGATCGACCACCGCGCAGCGCTTGTTCGGCTGATCCTGTAACAACCAGATGTAGTTATCGGTGAAGGCGGGCAGGGCACTGATCTGTATCATTCTTTGATTCGCCAAGCTGAACACATTGGTGCATCTTAGAGCTTCTTGGCGCGTTGGAGAATGCAATGACTGATAAAGCGTTCGCCCAGGCCGATCCCGAGTGGCTGGCACTGATCGGTGCCGCCCGTGAATGGCTGTCCGGGCCTGTCGGGCAATTTTTACTGGATGAAGAACGGCGCATGCTCGAAGACGAGCTGGGTCGGTTCTTTGGTGGTTACCTGGTGCATTACGGGCCGTCGGCACAAACCCCGCCGTCGGCACCCCAGGTGCAACGCAATGTGCGCCTGGGGGCGCCGCTGCCGGGGGTTGAAATCGTCTGCGAGGAGCAGGCCTGGCCGTTGAGCGAGCATGCGGCCGATGTGGTGGTGATGCAGCATGGCCTGGATTTCTGCCTGTCGCCCCACGGTTTGCTGCGCGAAGCGGCCAGCAGCGTGCGCCCTGGTGGCCATTTGCTGATCATTGGCATCAACCCCTGGAGCAGTTGGGGCTTGCGCCATGTGTTCGCCCATGACGGGCTGCGCCAGGCGCGCTGCATCTCGCCGTCGCGAGTCGGCGACTGGTTGAACCTGCTGGGCTTTGCGCTGGAGAAACGCCGCTTCGGGTGCTATCGTCCGCCGCTTGCGTCTGCCAAGTGGCAAGGCCGGCTGGCCGGCTGGGAACGCAGGGCCGGTGCCTGGCAATTGTCCGGCGGGGGTTTCTACCTGTTGGTGGCGCGCAAGATCGTCGTTGGCCTGCGCCCGGTGCGCCAGGTGCGTCGCGAGCCGATGGGCAAGCTGGTGCCGATGCCGATGGCCAAGGTCAATCGCAAGCAGAGCGAACAGTAAACATACCTTTTTGATTTCAGGTCGAGCCTCTCGACCTCGGGCACTTGTCGGTCGATTATCGGCAACCCGCTTTGATGGATCCCGCTTTAATGGACAGTGAAATGACCGATACCGTAGAACTCTTCACCGATGGCGCCTGCAAGGGTAACCCCGGCCCCGGCGGATGGGGCGCCTTGCTGGTGTGCAAGGGCGTGGAGAAGGAACTGTGGGGCGGCGAAGCCAACACCACCAACAACCGTATGGAACTGATGGGCGCGATCCGTGGCCTGGAAGAGCTCAAGCGCCGTTGCGACGTATTGCTGGTGACCGACTCCCAGTACGTGATGAAGGGCATCAACGAGTGGATGGTCAACTGGAAGAAGCGCGGCTGGAAGACTGCGGCCAAGGAGCCGGTGAAAAACGCCGACCTGTGGCAATTGCTCGATGAGCAATGCAATCGCCACAACATTACCTGGAAATGGGTGCGCGGGCACATCGGCCATCCCGGCAACGAGCGGGCCGACCAACTGGCCAACCGCGGTGTGGATGAAGTGCGCGGCTACAAACAGAGCTGATGCCGGCTGACGTGTTAAGATCCCGCCCCTTGAAATGTACCAAACCGTTGAGAGCTGAACCCTGATGGCCATCCGATCTGTTGTACTCGATACCGAAACCACCGGCATGCCGGTGACCGACGGCCACCGGATCATTGAAATCGGCTGTGTCGAACTGATGGGCCGCCGCCTCACCGGCCGGCACTTCCACGTCTACCTGCAACCGGATCGGGAAAGTGACGAAGGCGCCATCGGCGTCCACGGCATCACCAACGAATTCCTGGTGGGCAAGCCACGGTTTGCCGAAGTGGCGGATGAGTTCTTTGAGTTCATCAACGGCGCGCAACTGATCATCCATAACGCGGCGTTCGACGTTGGCTTCATCAACAACGAATTCGCGCTGATGGGGCAGACCGACCGGGCTGATATTACCCGGCACTGCTCGATCCTCGACACCTTGATGATGGCGCGTGAGCGTCACCCGGGCCAGCGCAACAGCCTCGATGCGTTGTGCAAACGCTATGGCGTCGACAACTCCGGCCGTGAACTCCACGGCGCGTTGCTCGACTCCGAGATTCTCGCTGACGTCTACCTGACCATGACCGGTGGCCAGACCAGCCTGTCCCTGGCCGGTAATGCCTCGGACGGCAATGGTTCGGCGGAAGGCTCGGGCAATCGTCCTTCGGAAATCCGCCGCCTGCCAGCGGATCGCCAGCCCACTACGATTATTCGCGCCAGCGAGCAGGACATGGCCGAACACGCGGCGCGCCTTGAGGCGATCGCCAAGTCTGCTGGCGCACCCGCGCTGTGGACCCAATTGACCCAGCAATAACCTTTAGCCCAGCGCCAGCCCCTGGCTGGCCCTGATCAGGTCATATGCCTTGCGCGCAATCGGGTTCGCCGTGTTCGGACGGATCCACAGGTAGTACGTGACCTCCGGCATCCTCGGCAATCCATCGTTTTCCCCCAATACCCGCATATCCGGCCCTAGCATCTCCATGCTCCGTGGGGTCACGCCGAGCCCTGCGCGGGTTGCCGCCTTGATACCGATCAGGTTCGATGCCAGGTACGCCTGGCGCCACGGGATATTCGCCCGTTCCAGCGCCTCAAGGGCGTAGCGCCGATAAATGCTCGGCTCATCCACCAGAATCAATGGCAGCGGCTCGCTTGGCGAGTGAATGTATTGCGCCGAACAAATCCACCACACCGGCGAGGTGCGCAGCGCAAAGCCTTCGAGGTTGGCATCGGCGCGGGTGGAAATCACCATGTCGACCTTGCCCCGGTGCAGGTCATCCATCAGGAACGGGCTGCGCCCGACGTCGATCTCCAGGCGCAGGCGCGGTGCCGAGCGGGCGATGTGGCTGAGGATCGGCGGCAGGATGGTGTCGGCGATGTCGTGGGGCGAGCCGATACGCAGTACGCCGCTGAGGCTGCTTTCCCGCAGGGAATTGAGTGCATCGTCATTCAGCGAGAGCATCTGCCGCGCATGCCGCAACAGTTGCATCCCGGGTTCTGTCAGTTGTTTTTGCCGGCCACGTTTTTCAAACAGGCTGACGCCCACTTGTTGTTCCAGACGCTGCATATGCTGGGTGACGGAAGATTGTGTGCGTGCCAGGTGAGTGCCGGCTTCGGCAAAGCTGTGGTGGTCGACCACGGCGATAAAGGTGCGGAGCAGTTCAAGATCGAGGGTCGACATGGCCATTCCAGGGCGTTTTTATATCAAGGGTGCGAAGATAAACATTACAGATGTTTATGTTTTGTCGCGCCGGGTTTTTACGAGGGCTAATGAATTCGAGTATATGGCCAAAAGTAAGCGCGTCCATATACGGGAAGTTATAACGATATTAGATATTTGAATTTCCGTTAGCCCGGCACTCTCCCTAGCATGCCCCCACATCAGGTCGGGGTACGCCGATCGCTAATGAGGGGAGTTCCATGGGGTTTGTGCGCGCGGCGGTAAAACGAAGGTTGCCTGTGGTCCTGGGCGCGTTGATCGCCCTGGGCGGCAGCGCAGTGGCTCAGGCCGATGCGACCCTGGACAAGATCCAGCAGCGCCATGTGCTGGTGGTCGGCGTGCTGCTGTCTGGCGGGCCGTTTGGCGGCATCGACCCCACCACCCAGAAGCCCAGGGGCTTGAACGTCGACCTGGCCAACGAGCTGGGCCGTCAGTTGGGCGCCGAGGTGCAGCTGGTGCCGGTATTGCCGGCCAACCGTGTGCAGTTCCTGCAACAGGGCAAGGTCGACCTGCTGATCGCCAATATGGAATGGACCGCCGAGCGTGGCGAGATCCTCGGGTTCGTGCCGACGCCGTTCTACAAGATCGGCGGCACTGCTGCCGTACTCAAGGACAGCAAGATCACCCGCTGGGAAGATCTCAAGGACCAGCCGGTGTGCACCTCCCAGGGCAGCAGCTACATCAAGCCGCTGACCGAACTGGGCGCGCAGATCAAGGCCTTCAAGAGCTCTTCGGAATCCCTGCTGGCCCTGCGCGGCAACAACTGCGTCGCCGCGGTGCATGACTCCACCCTGGTCAACCCGCTGATCAACGACAGCGCCGAATGGAAGGATTACCGCACCCTCAGTCCCGAGCTGAACCCGGCGCCATCGGTAATCTGGACCCGCCGTGGCGAGAGCGACACCCAGGCCAAACTCGACCCGATCGTCAAGGACCTGCACCGCAGCGGCTGGCTGATCGAAGCCCAGACCCGCAACCACATCACCCCGGCGTCCCCGGCGCTGGTGGAGTTGCAAAAACAGTTCAAGGGCGCCTGACACATGACATTGAGAACCCTGACCGCCTTGGGCCTGGCACTGTGCGCCAGCCTGGTCCACGCCGACGCCACCCTCGACAAGATCCAGCAACGCCACGCCATCAGCGTCGGCGTGATCCTCAGCGGTCCGCCGTTTGGCACCATCGACCCCAAGACCGGCGAACACCTGGGCTACAACGTCGAACTGGCCAAGGGCCTGGGCCAGGCGCTGGGTGTGGAGACCAGGACCGTTTCGGTACTGGCGCCCAACCGCGTGCAGTTCCTGCAACAGGGCAAGGTCGACGTGCTGATCGCCAACATGCAGTACACCGACGAACGCGCCGAGATTCTCGACTACGTGCCCACGCCCTATGAAGAGGTCGGCGGCGCGGCGTTGATCCGCAAAGGCGCCGGCATCACCCAGTGGGCCGACCTCAAGGGCAAGCCGGTGTGCGTGTCCCAGGGCAGCAACTTCATCAAGCCGTTGCAGGAAACCTACGGCGCGCAGATCAAGGCGTTCCGCAGCCAGTCCGAATCTTTGCTGTCGTTGCGCGGCAATGGCTGTGTGGCGGCGGTGCACGTCAGCCCGACCATGCACGCGCTGCTCGGCGATGCCGAATGGTCCGGCTACGAGATCCCGTTGCCGGGGGATTTGATCCCGTCCAAATCCGTGATCTGGATCCGCAAAGGCGAACACGACACCCAGGCCAGGCTCGACGCCATCGTGCGCGACTGGCATCGCAGCGGCTGGTTGATCGCCCTCGGCGAACGTACCGGCATGGCTCCGTCCCAAGCCCTGCGTGATCTGCACGAGCAGTACAGCCATGAGTGAAGCGCTATTCGCCACCCTGCAACAACTGCTCGGCGCCGCCCATGTGCAGCGCAGCGAAGACGCCGCCCAGTACCTGACCGACAAACAGGGCCGCTACACCGGCCAGGTGATCGCCGTGGTGCACCCGGCCAACACCGAGGAAGTGGCCGCCGTGGTGCGTGCGTGTGTCGCCCTGGAAGCGCCCATCGTGGTCCAGGGCGGCAACACCGGCCTGATGGCGGGTGCCACACCGGATGCCAGCGGCCGCGCGGTATTGTTGCTGCTCGACCGCATGAACCGGGTGCGTGTGATCGATACCGACAACGACACCCTGACCGTCGAAGCCGGCTGCATCCTGCAAAACATCCAGGACGTGGCCCGTGAAGCCGATCGCCTGTTTCCATTGAGTCTGGGCGCCGAAGGCAGTTGCACCATCGGCGGCAACCTTGGCACCAATGCAGGCGGCACCGCCGTGCTGCGTTATGGCAACACCCGCGAGTTGACCCTGGGCCTGGAAGTGGTGACCGCCGAAGGCGAAATCTGGAATGGCCTGCGAGGGTTGCGCAAGGACAACACCGGCTACGACCTGCGGGATTTGTACGTGGGCAGCGAAGGTACCCTCGGGATTATCACCGCCGCGACCCT
Organism: Pseudomonas sp. D8002; assembly: GCF_013385695.1. Classification (NCBI taxonomy): domain Bacteria; kingdom Pseudomonadati; phylum Pseudomonadota; class Gammaproteobacteria; order Pseudomonadales; family Pseudomonadaceae; genus Pseudomonas; species Pseudomonas sp. D8002. The sequence goes on along the minus strand of NZ_JACAPM010000013.1, from coordinate 95,350 downwards.
GAAGCTGTTCCCGCTGCCCAAGGCCCAGGCGACAGCGCTGCTGGCGTTTGACGAGTTGGCCCAGGCGGTGGCGTTCCTGTCCCATGCCCGCGCCGGTTTTGGTGCAAACCTCACTGCATTCGAATTGCTCAGCGCCGATTGCCTGGCGTTGTTGCGCGAGCAATTTCCCGAGGGCCCGCAACCATTTCTCAACGCCAGTCAACCCTGGTTTGCCTTGCTGGAGCTGTCGGATAACCACGGTGAAACCCACGCCCGCGAAGCCTTCGAAACGGTCCTCGGTGAAGCCTTCGAACAGGCACTGCTGGCCGACGCACTGATCGCCGAAAGCCTGGCGCAAAGCGAAGCGCTATGGCTGCTGCGGGAGAACATGAGCGAAGCGCAGAAGCGTGCCGGACGCAATATGAAGCACGATATCTCGGTGCCCATTTCGCAAATCGTCGCCTTCGTCGCCCATACCGATGCGCTGTTGCAGACGCATTTCCCCGGTGTTCGCAACTTCACGTTCGGGCACCTGGGGGACGGCAACCTGCATTACAACGTGGCCCATCCGCTGGATTCAACGGTTGACGAGCACATGCGCAACTACGCCGAATTGAGCTTGCTGGTACACGACAGCGCCCATGCCCACGGCGGCTCCATCAGCGCCGAACACGGGATTGGCCAGCGCAAGGTCGGCCTGCTGGGCCGCTACAAAAGCCCGGTGGAACTGGACCTGATGCGCCGCATCAAGCGGGCCCTCGACCCGAAAAACCTGCTCAATCCCGGCAAAGTCATTGAGGTGCAGCCATGACCGTTCGCTTGTCCAAGCGGGTGCAGCGCGTGTCGCTGTCGGCCAATGCGGCGGCCAAATCCCGCGCCACGGAACTGCGTGACGCCGGCCGCGACATTCTGGACCTGACCACCGGCGAGCCGGATTTCGATACCCCGGAGCACATCAAGCAAGCCGCCTGCGCAGCCATTGCTGCGGGCGCCACCAAGTACACGCCGACACCCGGGGTAAAAGCCTTGCGCATGGCCGTGCAGCGAAAACTGGCCGAAGAAAACCACCTGGACTATTCGCTGCCGAATATCGTGATCGCCAACGGCGCGAAACAGATCATCTTCAACGCCTTCGCCGCAACCCTCGACGACGGCGATCAAGTGCTGGTGCCGACGCCTTACTGGCCGTCGTTCCCCGACAGCGTGCGCTTCAACGGTGGCGAGCCGGTGTTTATCGAGTGCGGGCTGGAGCAGGGCTGCAAACTGCTGCCCGCCCAGCTGGAGCAACACATCAATCAACGCACCCGCTGGCTGATCCTTAACGGCCCGGGCAACCCGAGCGGTGCGGTGTATAGCGAGGCTGAACTGCATGCGCTGGCCGAGGTGCTGCGTCGCCATCCCCAGGTGCTGGTGCTGCTGGATGAACTCTACGAACACATCCGCTTCGACGGGCGCCCGGCCCAGAGCCTGCTGAACGTTGCGCCGGATTTGCAGGACCGTTGCCTGCTGGTGGGCGGCGTGTCCAAGACCTACGCCATGACGGGCTGGCGCATCGGTTTCGGCGCCGGGCCGCAGGCCTTGACCCATGCAATGGCGGTTGTTCAGTCGCAATCCACCTCCGGTGCTTCCTCCGTGGGCCAGGCTGCTGCATTGGCGGCATTCACCGGCGGACTGGGCTTTTTGGCCGAGCAGGTAGCGGCCTATCAGCTGCGCCGGGACCTGTTGATGATGGCCCTCGGCACCGTCGTGGGCCTGGAAGTACTCGAACCCCAGGGCGGCTTTTTCGTGTTCGTGCGTTGCGCCGGTTTGCTTGGCCGCTATCGCCCGGACGGTCAGTGCCTGAACGATGACGGCGATGTCGTCGCGTACTTGCTGGAGGAGGGCGTCGCCGGAGTAGCGGGCAGTGCCTACGGCCTGTCGCCGTGGTTTCGCCTGTCCATCGCCACGGCGACCGACAGCGTGGCCGAGGCCGGCCGCCGTATCGCTGTCGCCTGCGGCAAGCTGCGGGGCGTCGAATGAGTCATTGGCTGGAGCTTTTTGTGCACTGGGCCGCCGGTATCGGCCTCAACTACAGCTTCCTGCTGGATGCCTATCAGCGCGGCACCCTGGAGCAGGGCGCGTTGACCACCGTGCTGTTGTGCCTGTTCACCGTCGTTGGCAGCCTGCTGGCCGGGATCAGCCTGGCAACGCTGCTGACTTCCGGCAACCCGTGGCTGGCCAAACCGGCGCGGGTGTTTATCGAAGTCACCCGCAACACGCCGACCCTGGTGCAGCTGTACTGCGCATTCCTGGTGTTGAACATGCTGCTGACCCAGGCCGTCGGCGCGGCCAACCCGCTGACGCCGTTTGCCTGGGTGGTGATCGTGATTTCGCTGCACAAGGGCGCGTTCCACGCCGAAGCCCTGCGCGCCGGCATCGAAGCGGTGCCCGCCGTGACCCTGGAAGCCGCCAGCTCCCTGGCGTTCAGCAGTCGGCAATTGCTGTGGAATGTGCAGTTGCCGTTGGCCCTGCGCTTCGCGCTGCCGTCGCTGATCAACAACCTGATCGACCTGGTGAAAATGACCGCCGTGGCCTCGGCCATCGCCGTGGGCGACATCACTTACGCCTCGATCATGATCTGGACCCAGAGCGATAACGTGCTGGAGCTGATGATTCTGATCCTGAGCTTTTTCGGCTTGCTGAGTTTTACCGTCAATTGTGTGGGGCGCTGGCTGGAAGCGCGCCTGAGGATGCCCGGCTATGGCCATTGATTCATTCCCGGTGCTGTCGGCGTTGCTGCAATGGTCGCCGGCGCTGGTGACTGGTTTCGGCCAGAACATCCTGATCAGCCTGGTGGCGATTGGTCTTGGTTCGCTGCTGGGCCTGATGGTGGGCGCGTTGGCCCTGTCACCCCTTCGCCTGCTTCGGTTGCCCGCGCGGATCTGGGTGCAGGTTTTCCGCAATGCACCGTGGCTGGTGCTGATCTATTTCACCACCTACGTGTTCCCGTTCGAGATCCATATCGGCAGCAGCTACGTGTCGTTCCCGGACTGGGTCAAGGTGACGATTGGCCTGGCATTGCCGGCCAGCGCCAACGTGGCGGAGATCTTTCGCGGCGCCATCGGCTCGATCCCCAGCACCCAGTGGGAGGCGGCGCGCTCACTGGCATTTACCCGCGGCCAGATATTCAGCTCGATCATTCTGCCCCAGTGCTTCAAGCGCATGTTGCCGCCGTGGATGAACCTCTACGCGGTGGTCACCATGGGCACTGCCCTGGCGTCGCTGGTGGGCGTGCACGACGTGATCGACACCGCACAGATCGCCAGCAACACCGTGAACATGACCGGCTTTACCGTGGTGATCTACCTGAGTTTGCTGGTGCTGTTCTTTGCCTACTGCTACCCGATTTCCCGTTTGACCCAACGCCTGGAGCGCCGTTATGCCTTCTATTGAACCCCTGGTCAGCCTGCGGGATTTGCAGCTGTCGTTCGGTGACAACCGGGTGCTCAAGGGCATCGACCTCGATGTGCATCGCGGCCAGGCGGTGTCGATCATCGGCCCGTCGGGCTCGGGCAAGTCGACCATCCTGCGTTGCATCACCGGCCTGTTGCAGCCCCAGCGCGGCACCATTCGCGTGGGCGAAACCCGGGTCGATACGCTGACCCAGGAAGCGCAGCGTATCGAGTTGCGCAAGCGTGTGGGTTTTGTGTTCCAGCAATACAACCTGTTCCCGCATTTGTCCGTGCTGGAAAACCTGGTGATCGCCCCGCGCAAAGTGCTCGGTCGCAACCGTGCCGATGCCGAGAAAGATGCCCGGGCGCTGTTGGCCAAAGTGCGCATGGAGCACAAGGCCGATGCCTATCCGGGCCAATTGTCCGGCGGCCAACAGCAGCGGGTGGCGATTGCCCGGGCGTTGGCGATGCGCCCCGAGCTGATCCTGTTCGATGAAGTGACCTCGGCCCTGGACCCGGAAACCGTCGGTGAAGTACTGACGGTGATTCGCGAGCTGACCGAAGAAGGCATGACCTGCGTGCTGGTGACCCACGAAATGCGCTTTGCCGAAGAGATCAGCGACATCGTCTATTTCACCGAAAACGGCGTGATCGTCGAGCACGGCAGCGCCGAGCAGATCTTCCAGCGCCCCACCAGTGAACGGACCCAGGAATTCCTGCGCCATGCCTTGGGCGATCCCGGCCGTCGGCCGCCGATCGCCAACGATCCGTACCTGTTGACCAACCTGAGCCGCTACACCCTGTCCGTCTAACAAGAGGAACCTCGTCATGAGTACCGCAAACCGTGCCGCCGTTATCGAAGACTTCCTGCAGCAGATCCGCGTCATCAACCAGCGTGGCGTAGACCGCGCGGCCCTGGTGGAAATCGTCGGGCTGCTGGAAACCCTGGCCGAGCGCCGGGACCTGTTCAACTTCAGCGAATTCCCCGCGCCGGTGCCGGGCCAGGGCAGTACCGCGTTCCGCTATCGCCTGAACGACGACGGCGACACGCCCACCCTGTACCTGAACTCGTTGCTGCCGGGCAAAAGCACCCTCCCGCACAACCACGAAACCTGGGCGATCATCAGTGCCGTTGAAGGCCAGGAAATCAACTACGTGTATGGCCGCAACGATGAAGGGCGTGAGGAAGGCTTCACCACCCTGACCCTTGAGAAAGAAGTCGTCGTGCAGCCGGGCACCTCTATCTCGTTCCTCGGTGAAGACCTGCACGGGATTCGCGTTGAGGGTGAGCAGCCGACCTTGCATTTCCACCTGTACGGCTTGCCGCTGGAATCCCTCAATGGCCGTTACGGCGTTGAAGCAGACGGCCGGATCCTCAACTACAACGCATCGCAGATGGCGCCTTCAATCCGGGCCTATTCCTGAGCACAACACACATCAAATGTGGGAGCGGGCTTGCTCGCGAATGGGGTGTGTCAGCCAATGAATGCGTTTCTGGCCCACCGCATTCGCGAGCAAGCCCGCTCCCACAATTGGATCCGCGTTCATCCAGGGTTTTTTATGATTGATCTGTATTACTGGCCTACGGGCAACGGCCTGAAAGTCGGCATCCTGCTGGAAGAGCTGGAGGCGGAGTACCGCCTGATTCCGGTCAACATCCGCGAAGGCGCGCAGAAGCAGGAAAGCTTCCAGCGCATCAGTGCGAATGGGCGGATTCCGGCGATTGTCGACCACCGCCTTGAAGCACCCCTGAGCCTGTTCGAGTCCGGGGCGATCCTGAACTACCTGGCGGACAAGGCCGGGCGCTTCCTGCCGCCCGCCGGCAGCGCCGAGCGCCAGAAGGTCCAGGAGTGGCTGTTCTGGCAGGTAGGGCATATCACCCCGTACCTGAGCCAGTTGCAGCTGTTCAAGGAGAAGGCCCCGGAACCGATTCCCTTTGCCCTGGACCTGCTGAACGCCGAAGCCACGCGCCTGTATCGGGTGCTGGAGCAGCGCCTGGCCGAGGTGCCGTATGTGGCGGGCGAATATTCGGTGGCCGACATGGCGATCTTCCCGTGGATCCAGCCCCTGCGCCAAGGCCAGGACCTGGCGGACTACCCGAACATCCAGGCCTGGCGTCTGCGCATCAAGGCGCGCCCGGCAGTCCAGCGGGCCTATGCCAAGGGCCGTGAAGTGGCCGCCGGCGAGCGTTCGCTGGCCTTGCAGTAACCCATCTATTTTTTGCGGGACTTCCATGAGCCAGACCATCACACCCGGGCAATTGCAACAATGGCTGTTTGACGGCCAGGAAATCGCCCTGTTCGACGTACGCGAGCACGGCCAATACGGCGAGGCCCACCTGTTTCACGGGGTGAACCTGCCCTATAGCCGCCTGGAACTGGAGGTGCAGCGCCTGGCACCGAATCCCCGGGTGCGCCTGGTGATCTACGACCAGGACGGCGGCGATGTGGCTGCGCGCACGGCACTGCGTTTGCAAGCGCTGGGCTACCGCCATGTGCATGTACTGGAAGGTGGTGCGAACGCTTGGCAGGCGGCGGGTCTGCAGTTGTTCGCCGGGGTGCATGTGCCGTCGAAAGCCTTTGGCGAATTGGTGGAAGAGGCCAGCCACACACCCCACGTCACCGCGCAGCAACTGGCGGACTGGCAGGCCACGGGCGAGCCGCTGGTGGTGCTGGACGGTCGGCCGTTCGATGAATACCGCAAGATGACCATTCCCGGTTCGATCTGCTGCCCCAATGGTGAGCTGGGCTACCGCGTGCACGACCTGGTGCCGGATGAAACCACGCCGATCGTGGTCAATTGCGCCGGGCGTACCCGCAGCATTATCGGTGCCCAGACGTTGATCAATCTGGGTGTGAAGAACCCGGTTTATGCATTGGAAAACGGTACCCAGGGTTGGTACCTGGCGAATTTCAAACTGGAGCATGGCAGTACCCGGCGTTATGCCGATCAGGTCTCGACGGATCTGGCCCGACAGCGCGCGGCTGCCCGGCAATTGGCGGAGCGGGCAGGGGTAGTCAGTGTCAAGGCGGAGCAGGTTCGCCAATGGGCAACGGACCCGGCCCGTAGCCTGTTCCTGTGCGATGTGCGTACCGCTGAAGAATTTGCCGCCGGCAGTTTGCCGGGGGCGCAACACACGCCGGGCGGGCAATTGATCCAGTCCACCGACCTGTACATCGGCGTGCGTCAGGCACGGGTGGTGCTGCTGGACAGTGATGGTGTGCGTGCGCCGATTGTCGCCAGTTGGCTGCGGCAGTTGGGACATGAGGCGTATGTGCTGGAGGGTGGCGTCCACAGTGGATTGGCGCTGGAGGTCAAGGAGGCCGTGCCCTTTGACGCGCTGCCGCTGATCTCGGTGCAGGCGCTGGCCGAGGCGCTGAAGGACGACACCGTGGACCTGGTGGACCTGCGCCCGAGCATGATCCATCGCAAGGGCCGGATTGTCGGTTCGCGCTGGTCGATTCGTTCGCGGTTGACCGCTGGTGGGCGTCCACTGGTGCTGCTGGCTGATGATCCGGCACTGGCCGCTTTTGCTGCGTTGGGCTTGGGCGGCGATGTGCGTTTGCTCGACGGCGGCTATGCCGCGTGGGTTGCGGCCGGTTTGCCGGTGATCGAGGATGCGCAAACGCCTCCGGACAACCAGTGCATCGACTTCCTGTTCTTCACCCACGACCGCCACAGCGGCAACAAGGACGCTGCCCGCCAATATCTCGCCTGGGAAATTGGCCTGTTGGCACAGATGAGCGAAGCGGAAATCGCCAGTCTCAAGCCGTTGTTGCCCGCGTCACGGGTGCGTACCCGGCTGATTCACGCGGCGCGTACCGAAGGCGGCAATGGTGGTCGGGCGGTGAACGTACCGATCACCCGCCTGAGCACCGTGCTGTTCGACAACCTGGCCCAGATGCGTGACGCCCGCTCCCGACGCGACAGTGAGCGGGTCCTGAGTTACGGCGCACGCGGCAATCCCACTGCTTTTGCCCTTGAAGACCTGGTCACCGAACTTGAGGGTGGCTATCGCACACGGCTGTATGGCACCGGGCTCGCCGCCGCGGCGCAGACGTTCCTGGCCTACCTGCGGCCCGGCGACCATGTGTTGATCACCGACGCCGTCTATTCGCCGGTGCGCAAACTGGCCCGGGAGTTCCTCCAGCCATTCGGCATCGAAGTCAGCTATTTCGCCCCGGACGGCAGCGGCCTGGAAGCGCAACTGCAGGCCAACACCAAAATGGTCTACGCCGAAGTGCCGGGTTCGCTGCTGTATGAGCTGTGTGACCTGCCCGCGCTAGCCGCACTGTGCAAGCCGCGGGGCATTCTGTTGGCGGTGGACAACACCTGGGGCTCGGCGTACCTGTACCGCCCGCTGGCGCTGGGTGCCGACATCTCGATCATGGCCTTGACCAAGTACCTTGGCGGCCACAGTGACGTGATGATGGGCAGCGTCTGCACCACCGAAGCGGCATGGCCGGCCCTGGCGAAAATGAGCGATACCTTTGGCAATGCGGTGAGTGCCGACGATGCCTACCTGATCCTGCGTGGCGCACGCACCCTGGCCTCTCGGCTGGACGTGCACGAGCGCCAGGCGTTGAAGATTGCCCAGTGGTTGCAGGCGCAGCCGCAGGTCAAGCGGGTGTTTCATCCGGCACTGGCGGAGCATCCTGGCCACGCGCTGTGGAAGCGTGACTTCAGCGGGAGCAACGGTTTGCTGTCCTTCGAACTCGACCGCGCGGATGCCGGCTACGTCGAACGGTTTATCGACGGCCTGCAGCTGTTTGGCCTGGGCGCATCCTGGGGCGGCTTTGAAAGCCTGGTGACCCTGGCCGATACACAGGATCGCCAGAGCGCCGCCGACCGTGGATTGAACCCGGTGGTGCGCCTGCATGTGGGGCTGGAGGATGTGGAGGCGTTGATCGAGGATCTGCAGCGCGGGTTCGTGGCGGCGGGGCGTTGAGCCTCGCACCATGACAATTTGCGTCCGCCCATAGGTGCCAATCGAACTTTGTGTTTAACTTCGGCACCTGAAATTCGTTTCACTACCACCACTAGAAGGATTCCGTTCATGGCTCAAGTTACCCTCCGAGGCAACCCTGTCCAGGTCGAAGGCGATTTGCCGAAAGTCGGCGCCAAGGCGCCAGACTTCACCCTGACTGCCGGCGACCTGTCTGACGCGACCCTGGCGACTTTCGCCGGCAAGCGCAAAGTGCTGAACATTTTCCCAAGCGTTGATACCCCGACCTGCGCCACTTCGGTTCGCAAGTTCAACGCTCAGGTCAACGACGTGAACAACACCGTAGTGTTGTGCATCTCCACCGACCTGCCATTTGCCCAGGCGCGTTTCTGCGGTGCCGAAGGCCTGGAAAACGTGAAGAACCTGTCGGACTTCCGTGAGGCAGCCTTTGCTGTCGACTACGGTGTAGCGCTTGCTGATGGCCCGCTCCGCGGCCTGACCGCCCGTGCCGTCGTGGTACTGGACGAGAACGACAACGTACTGCACAGCGAACTGGTCAGCGAAATTGGCCAAGAGCCGAACTACGAGGCAGCCCTGGCTGTTTTGAAGTAACTGTTACTACGCATTACTGTCGTTTTGCAGTAACACGCGTGATGCAGTATTACGGCCTGGCCTAGTCCAGGCCGTTTTTATTTGTGCTTCAGAGGCTTAGCCAGATAGCGAATGGACTAAGCACAGAAGTTAAAAGTTGTAATCCAAGGTAAATAGCCGGTAAAGGCGCTTTTCTTAACGCGCCCCAGTGCTTATCTTTCAGCCTCCCGAAGAAGAAGCTCTCGCACCCAATGGTTGATCACTCCATGCAATCCACCCCTCGTCACTCCCGCCGCTGGCTGTTCGGCCTCCTTGTGCTGCTGGTCATTGCCGGCCTGTGCTGGAAGTTCTGGCCTGGCACCAGCCACAAGGACAGCGCCGAGAAGAAGCCCGCCGGGCATGCCGGCAAGTCGGGGATGATGCGCCCGGGCTTTGGGGGTTCTACCGGCCCGGTGCCGGTGCGTGTGGCGCCGGCGGTGCTGGGCGAATTCCCGGTGTACTACAAGGCGCTGGGTACGGTGACGGCACTCAACACCATCAATGTGCGCAGCCGGGTTGGCGGAGAGCTGGTCAAGATCGCCTTTGAAGAGGGGCAGATGGTCAAGGCCGGTGACCTGCTGGCGGAAATCGACCCGCGCAGTTACCAGAATGCCTTGCTCCAGGCCCAGGGCACGTTGCTGCAGAACCAGGCCCAGCTGAAAAACGCCCAGGTCGACGTGCAGCGTTATCGCGACCTGTATGCCCAGGACAGTATCGCCAAGCAGACCCTGGACACCGCCGAAGCGCTGGTGTTGCAGTACCAGGGCACGGTCAAGACCAACCAGGGCGCGGTGGATGACGCCAAGCTCAACCTCGAATTCACCAAGATCCGCGCACCGATTACCGGGCGTGTCGGCCTGCGCCAGGTGGACGTGGGCAACCTCGTCGCCGCCAACGACACCACCTTCCTGGCGGTGATCACCCAGACCCAACCCATCAGCGTGGTCTTCACGTTGCCGGAAAACACTCTGGAAACCGTGCTGGCGCGTTATCACGCCGGCAACAAGCTGCCGGTGGAAGCCTGGGACCGTGGCGATGTCGCAGTGAAAGCCACGGGCGTGCTGCAGAGCCTCGATAACCAGATCGACGTCACCACCGGCACCCTGAAATTCAAGGCGCGGTTCGATAACAAGGACCAGGCGCTGTTCCCCAACCAGTTCGTGAACGTGCACTTGCTGGCCGACACCCTGCACAACGTGGTGCTGGCGCCGTCGGCGGCGATTCAGTTCGGCAATACTGGCACCTTCGTCTACGTGCTCGATGGCGACAAGAAGGTCAAGGTGCGTCCGCTGGTGATCGGTGATTCCGACGGCGACAACACCGTGGTCAAGCAAGGCCTGGCCGCCGGCGACCGCGTGGTGCTGGAAGGCACCGACCGCCTGAAGGACGGCAGTGACATTGAAGTGGTCAACGACAGCACTGAAGTGCCGACCACGCCGACCGAACACCTCCAGGGTCAACCGGCAGCCAAGACGCAACAAGGCCCGGCTGATGCCGCCAAGGCGCAAAAGGGCGGCGCATGAACCTCTCGCGGCTGTTCATCCTTCGCCCGGTAGCCACTACCCTGAGCATGCTGGCCATTGTCCTGGCTGGCGTGATCGCTTATCGCCTGCTGCCGGTCTCGGCCTTGCCCCAGGTGGATTACCCGACCATCCGGGTGATGACCCTGTACCCCGGCGCCAGTCCGGACGTAATGACCAGCGCGGTCACGGCGCCCCTTGAGCGTCAGTTCGGGCAGATGCCCGGCCTGACCCAGATGGCGTCCACCAGCTCCGGCGGCGCCTCGGTGCTGACCCTGCGTTTCAACCTCGACATCAACATGGATGTCGCCGAGCAACAGGTGCAGGCCGCTATCAACGCCGCCACCAACCTGCTGCCCAAGGACCTGCCGGCGCCGCCGGTGTACAACAAGGTCAACCCGGCGGATACCCCGGTGCTGACCCTGGCCATCACCTCCAAGACCATGTTGCTGCCCAAGCTCAATGACCTGGTCGACACGCGCATGGCGCAGAAGATCGCGCAGATCAGCGGCGTCGGCATGGTCAGCATCGCCGGCGGCCAGCGCCAGGCGGTGCGGATCAAGGTCAACCCCGAGGCCCTGGCGGCCAACGGCCTGAACCTGTCGGATGTGCGCACCCTGATCGCCGCCTCCAACGTCAACCAGCCCAAGGGTAACTTTGACGGCCCCACGCGGGTGTCGATGCTCGACGCCAACGACCAGTTGGTCTCGCCCAAGGAATACGCCGAACTGATCCTCGCCTACAACAACGGCGCGCCGTTGCGGCTCAAGGATGTGGCGCAGATCGTCGACGGCGCCGAGAACGAACGCCTCGCGGCCTGGGCCAACGAAAACCAGGCGGTCCTGCTGAACATCCAGCGCCAGCCCGGGGCCAACGTCATCGAGGTGGTGGACCGCATCAAGGCGCTGTTGCCAAGCATCACCGACAACCTGCCGGCGGGCCTGGACGTGACGGTGCTTACCGACCGTACCCAGACCATCCGGGCCTCGGTCAAGGATGTACAGCACGAATTGCTGATCGCCATTGCCCTGGTGGTGATGGTGACGTTCCTGTTCCTGCGCCGCTTCAGCGCGACCATTATTCCGTCCATCGCCGTGCCGCTGTCCCTGGTGGGCACCTTCGGCGTGATGTACCTCGCCGGTTTCTCCATCAACAACCTGACGCTGATGGCGCTGACCATCGCCACCGGTTTTGTGGTGGACGACGCCATCGTGATGCTGGAGAACATTTCCCGCTACATCGAGGAAGGCGATACACCGCTCAATGCGGCGCTCAAGGGCGCCAAGCAGATCGGCTTCACCCTGATTTCCCTGACCCTGTCGCTGATCGCGGTATTGATCCCGCTGCTGTTCATGGCGGACGTGGTGGGGCGCTTGTTCCGTGAATTCGCGATCACCCTGGCGGTGGCGATCCTGATTTCCCTGGTGGTGTCCCTGACCCTGACGCCGATGATGTGCGCGCGGTTGCTCAAGCGTGAGCCGAAAGAGGACGAGCAGGGCCGTTTCTACAAGGCCAGCGGCGCCTGGATCGACTGGCTGATCGAGGCCTACGGGCGCAAGTTGCAGTGGGTGCTCAGGCATCAGCCGCTGACCCTGCTGGTGGCCATCGCCACCCTGGGCCTGACCGTGGTGTTGTACATGGTGGTGCCCAAGGGCTTCTTCCCGGTGCAGGACACCGGTGTGATCCAGGGCATTTCCGAAGCGCCACAGTCGATTTCCTTTGCGGCGATGAGCCAGCGCCAGCAGGAACTGGCGAAGATCATCCTCGAAGACCCGGCGGTGGAGAGCCTGTCGTCCTATATCGGGGTAGACGGTGATAACGCCACCCTCAACAGTGGTCGCCTGCTGATCAACCTCAAGCCCCACGGCGAACGGGACCTGAGCGCGGCGCAGATCATCACGCGCCTGCAGCCGCAACTGGACAAGCTGGTGGGGATTCGCCTGTTCATGCAGCCGGTGCAGGACCTGACCATCGAAGACCGCGTCAGCCGTACCCAGTACCAGTTCAGCATGTCCTCGCCGGACGCCGAGCTGCTGGCCTTGTGGAGTGAAAAGCTGGTACACGCCCTCAGCCAGTTGCCGGAACTCTCCGACGTCGCCAGCGACCTGCAGGACAAGGGCTTGCAGGTGTACCTGGTGATCGACCGTGACGCCGCATCGCGCCTTGGTGTGTCGGTGTCGACCATCACCGACGCGCTGTACGACGCGTTCGGCCAGCGGCAGATATCCACCATCTACACCCAGGCCAGCCAGTACCGCGTGGTATTGCAGGCCCAGTCCGGTGAAACCCTCGGCCCGGACGCCCTGAACCAGATCCATGTGAAAACCACCGACGGTGGCCAGGTGCGGCTGTCGAGCCTGGCCCATGTGGAACAGCGCCAGGCCCAGTTGGCAATCGCGCATATCGGTCAGTTCCCGGCGGTGATGATGTCGTTCAACCTGGCCCCCGGCGTGGCGCTGGGCAAGGGCGTCGACCTGATCAACCAGACCCAGAAAGACATCGGCATGCCGGTGGGCGTGCAGACCCAGTTCCAGGGCGCGGCCCAGGCATTCGAGGCTTCGCTGTCGAGTACCTTGCTGCTGATCCTGGCGGCGGTGGTGACCATGTACATCGTGCTCGGGGTGCTCTACGAGAGCTACATCCACCCGATCACCATCCTCTCGACCCTGCCGTCGGCAGCGGTGGGCGCCTTGCTGGCCTTGCTGCTCAGTGGCAACGACCTGGGGATGATCGCGATCATCGGCATCATCCTGCTGATCGGCATCGTGAAGAAGAACGCGATCATGATGATCGACTTTGCCCTCGACGCTGAGCGCAACCAGGGTCTGGACCCGCAAACCGCGATCTACCAGGCGGCGCTGTTGCGCTTCCGGCCGATCCTGATGACCACCCTGGCGGCGCTGTTCGGTGCCGTGCCGTTGATGCTCGCCACCGGCTCCGGCGCCGAGTTGCGCCAGCCGCTTGGCTTGGTGATGGTGGGCGGGTTGCTGGTGAGCCAGGTGTTGACCCTGTTTACCACCCCGGTGATCTACCTGTATTTCGACCGCCTCGGCCGTCGCTGGCGCAAAGAGCCGGTGCGCCTGGAGCCGGTTGAGTCATGAACCTGTCCGGACCTTTCATTCGCCGGCCGGTAGCCACCATGCTGCTGAGCCTGGCGATCATGCTGCTGGGCGGCGTCAGCTTCAACCTGTTGCCGGTGTCGCCATTGCCGCAGATCGATTTCCCGGTGATCGTGGTGTCGGCCAGCTTGCCGGGGGCCAGCCCCGAGGTGATGGCGTCTACGGTGGCCACGCCGCTGGAGCGTTCCTTCGGCGCGATTGCCGGCATTACCACCATGAGCAGTTCGTCGAGCCAGGGTTCGACCCGGGTGATCCTGGCGTTCGACTCCAATCGCGACATCAACGGCGCGGCGCGGGAAGTGCAGGCGGCGATCAACGCCTCGCGTAACCTGCTGCCCAGTGGCATGCGCAGCATGCCCACCTACAAGAAGATCAACCCGTCCCAGGCGCCCATCATGGTGCTGTCCCTGACCTCGGACGTGTTGCCCAAGGGCCAGCTGTACGACCTGGCCTCGACCATCCTGTCCCAGAGCCTGTCCCAGGTGCCGGGCGTGGGTGAAGTGCAGATCGGCGGCAGCTCGTTGCCCGCCGTGCGTATCGAACTGGAACCCAAGGCCCTCGACCAGTACGGCGTGGCCCTGGACGATGTGCGCAATACCATCGCCAATGCCAACGTGCGCCGGCCCAAGGGTTCGCTGGAGGACAGCCAGCGCAACTGGCAGATCCAGGCCAACGACCAGCTGGAAAAGGCCAAGGACTATGAACCGCTGCTGATCCGCTACCAGAATGGCGCGGCCTTGCGCCTGGGGGATGTGGCGAAGATCAGCGACGGCGTCGAGGACCGCTACAACAGCGGCTTCTTCAACAATGACTCGGCGGTGCTGCTGGTGATCAACCGCCAGTCCGGCGCCAACATCATCGAGACGGTGAAGCAGATCAAGGCACAACTGCCGGCCTTGCAGGCGGTGTTGCCGTCCAGCGTCAAGCTGAACCTGGCCATGGACCGTTCGCCGGTGATCACCGCCACCTTGCACGAAGCCGAGATGACCCTGCTGATTGCCGTGGCCCTGGTGATCCTGGTGGTGTACCTGTTCCTCGGCAACTTCCGCGCCTCGCTGATTCCCACCCTGGCGGTGCCGGTGTCGCTGGTGGGTACGTTTGCAGTGATGTACCTGTTCGGCTTTTCCCTGAACAACCTGTCGCTGATGGCGCTGATCCTCGCCACCGGCCTGGTGGTGGACGATGCCATCGTGGTGCTGGAGAACATTTCCCGGCACATCGACGAGGGTGTGCCGCCGATGAAGGCGGCTTACCTGGGGGCCCAGGAAGTCGGCTTCACCTTGCTGTCGATGAACGTCTCGCTGGTGGCGGTGTTCCTCTCGATCCTGTTTATGGGCGGTATCGTTACCAGCCTGTTCCGCGAGTTTTCCATCACCCTGGCAGCGGCGATCATCGTCTCGCTGGTGGTGTCGCTGACCCTGACCCCGATGCTCTGCGCCCGCTGGCTCAAGCCCCATGTCAAAGGCCAGGAAACAGGCTTGCAGCGCTGGAGCCAGAAGATCAACGATCGCATGGTGGCCGGCTACGCCCGCAGCCTGGACTGGGTGCTGCGCCACAAGCGCCTGACGCTGCTCAGCCTGTTGGTGACCATCGGAGTCAACGTCGCGCTGTATGTGGTGGTGCCGAAAACCTTCATGCCCCAGCAGGACACCGGGCAACTGATCGGCTTTGTGCGTGGCGACGACGGGCTGTCATTCAGTGTGATGCAGCCGAAGATGGAAATCTTCCGCAAGGCGGTCCTGCAGGACCCCGCGGTGTTGAGCGTGGCAGGCTTTATCGGCGGCAACAGCGGCACCAACAACGCGGTGATGCTGGTGCGGCTCAAGCCCATCAGCGAACGCAAGATTTCTGCCCAGGCGGTGATCGAGCGCATGCGCAAGAATGTGCCACTGGTGCCCGGCGGGCGCCTGATGCTGATGGCTGACCAGGACCTGCAATTCGGCGGCGGCCGCGACCAGACCACCTCGCAGTATTCCTACATCCTGCAGAGCGGCGACCTGGCGGCCTTGCGCCTGTGGTACCCGAAAGTGGTTGCCGCGTTGCGTGAGCTGCCGGAGCTGACCGCCATCGATGCCCGTGAAGGGCGCGGCGCGGCCCAGGTGACGCTGATTGTCGACCGCGACCAGGCCAAGCGCCTGGGCATTGACATGGACATGGTCACTGCCGTGCTCAACAACGCCTACAGCCAGCGGCAGATTTCCACCATCTACGACAGCCTCAACCAGTACCAGGTGGTGATGGAGGTCAATCCGAAGTACGCCCAGGACCCGATCACCCTCAATCAGATGCAGGTGATCACGTCCACCGGTGCGCGCGTGCCGCTGTCGGCCATCGCTCACTATGAGAACAGCCTGGCGGACGACCGGGTCAGCCATGAAGGCCAGTTCGCCTCGGAAAACATTGCCTTTGATATGTCGCCCGGCGTCACGGTGGAGCAGGGCACGGCAGCCATTGAGCGGGCGATTGCCAAGGTCGGCCTGCCGGAAGAGGTGATCGCGAAGATGGCCGGTACGGCCGACGCCTTCGCTGCCACCCAGAAAGGCCAGCCGTTCATGATCCTCGGTGCACTGGTGGCGGTGTACCTGGTATTGGGGATTCTGTATGAGAGCTATATCCACCCGCTGACCATTCTGTCGACCTTGCCGTCGGCGGGGGTGGGCGCCTTGCTTTCGATTTACCTGCTGGGGGGCGAGTTCAGCCTGATCTCGCTGCTGGGGCTGTTCCTGCTGATCGGGGTGGTGAAGAAAAACGCGATCCTGATGATCGACCTTGCGCTGCAACTGGAACGCAAGGACGGCATGAGCCCGCTGGAATCGATCCGCGCCGCCTGCCTGGTGCGGCTGCGTCCGATCCTGATGACCACGCTGGCGGCGATTCTTGGCGCCGTGCCGCTGCTGCTCAGCACGGCCGAAGGCGCGGAAATGCGCCAGCCCCTGGGCCTGACGATTATCGGCGGGCTGGTGTTCAGCCAGATCCTGACCCTCTACACCACGCCTGTGGTTTACCTTTATCTCGACCGCCTGCGCCACCGTTTCAACGGTTGGCGCGGAGTGCGTACCGATGCTGCCCTGGACACTGCGCTATGACCGATTCAACGTTTCCCACCGTGCAACGTCTGGCGATGACTCGCGGCTCAAAGCTGCTGAGCCTGGCCCTGTGCGGCGTGATGCTCAGCGCCTGCGCCGTCGGCCCGGACTACAAACGCCCCGAATTGACCGAGCCTGCCCAGTACAAAGAGGCCCAGGGCTGGCGCCAGGCCGCGCCCAGCGACTCGCTGGCCCGGGGCGCCTGGTGGGAGCTGTACGGCGACAAACAACTGAATGAGCTGGTAGAAAAACTCAACAGCTCCAACCAGACCGTGGCCCAGGCCGAGGCGCGTTATCGCCAGGCCGCCTCGCAGGTGCGCAGTGCCCGTGGGGCGTTCTTCCCCACGGTTGACCTGAGTGCCTCGAAAAGCCGGGCCAGCCAGGGTACCGGCAGCAGTAACGCCAGCCTCAGCAGCTCCAGCAGCGGTATTCGCGACACCCTCAACACCCAGTTGGGCGTGAGCTGGGAAGCCGATATCTGGGGCAAACTGCGCCGGGGCCTGGAAGCCAATGAAGCCAGCGCCGAAGCCAGCGCGGCGGATCTTGCGGCGATGCGCCTGAGCCAGCAATCGGAACTGGTGCAGGATTACCTGCAACTGCGGGTCATGGACGAACAGACCCGTTTGCTGCAAGCCACGGTGGACACCTACCAGCGCTCCCTGCAGATGACCCAGAACCAATACCGCGCCGGTGTCTCGGGCAAGGACGCCATCGCCCAGGCCCAGACCCAGCTGAAAAGCACCCAGGCCAGCATGATCGACCTGATCTGGCAGCGGGCGCAGCTGGAAAACGCAATTGCCGTGCTGATCGGTGTGCCGCCGGCCAACTTCAACCTGGCGGTGAGCAAGGACATTCCGGCGCTGCCGCAGATTCCGGTGAGCCTGCCGTCGCAACTGCTGGAGCGCCGCCCGGATATCGCCCAGGCGGAGCGCTCGGTGATCGCGGCCAATGCCAACATCGGCGTGGCCAAGACCGCTTACTACCCGGACCTGACCCTGAGCCTGGCCGGCGGCTACTCCAGCAGCACCTACGCCGACTGGATCAGCCTGCCGAACCGCTTCTGGTCGGTGGGGCCGAAACTCGCCATGACCCTGTTCGACGGGGGCCAGCGTTCGGCCGAAGTTGACCGCGCCGAGGCGTCCTACGATGAGACCGTTGCCAAGTACCGCCAGACCGTACTCGATGGGTTCCGCGAGGTGGAAAACTACATGGTCCAGCTCAAGGTCCTGGAAGACGAGGCGGTCGTGAGTAACGAGGCCCTCGAAGCGGCCCGGGAATCCCTGCGCCTGACCCAGAACCAGTACAAGGCCGGGTTGATCGCCTATCTCGATGTGGTCACCGTGCAAGCCACCGCCCTGAGCAACGAGCGTACGGTGCTGACCCTGCTGCAAACCCGGCTGGTTGCCAGTGTGCAACTGATCGCTGCACTGGGCGGTGGCTGGGATGGCCAAATGCAGCTGAGCGACAAGAAGTAAACCTCGCTCTGGCTTGTGTACGGGCTTGTGTGGGCGCGGGCTTGCTCGCGAAAACGGTGGGTCAGTCAACTGTGTATGAACTGACCCGCCGCTTTCGCGAGCAAGCCCGCTCACACAAGGGTTCTGCGGTGTTTTTGAGCCAGCGGATTGGCGTCAAATTTTGAATGATGGCTATACGACAATATTTCAGGTGTACAAGATTTATTCTCGCTACAATCCCTGACTTTTCAGCCCGGCACGGATGCCGTTCGGCCCATAGGTCACGAGAAGTCCCATGCTCACCGGTAGTTATTCCCCCGCCCTGGTCCTGATTTCCCTGTTCGTCGCGATCCTCGCATCCTATACGGCGTTGGACCTGACCGGCCGCATCGCCACTGCCAGGGGCCGCGCGGTGTACCTGTGGATGGGCGGCGGCGCGCTGGCGATGGGCGTGGGCATCTGGTCGATGCACTTTATCGGCATGCTCGCCTTCCGCCTGCCCATCAGCCTCGGCTATGACGTCGGCATCACGGCGCTGTCGTTGTTGATCGCGATCCTGTCCAGCGGTTTTGCCTTGTGGCTGGTGAGCCAGCCGCGTTTGCCGGCGTGGCAACTGGCATTTGGCGCATTGATCATGGGCGCCGGCATCAGCGCCATGCACTACACCGGCATGGCCGCCATGCGCATGACCCCCGGCATCGACTACGACCCCACGCTGTTCACCGCCTCGTTGCTGATTGCCGTGGGTGCGTCGGCGGCGGCGTTGTGGATTGCCTTCAACCTGCGGCGCAACACGCCGTATGTGCGGTTGGCCCGAGGCGGGGCGGCGATGGTGATGGGCGTGGCGATTGTCGGCATGCACTACACCGGCATGGCCGCCGCGCGTTTCGCCGATGGCAGCTTCTGCGGCGCGGCCCTGGACGGCTTGAGTGGCAAGGGCCTGGATAACCTGGTGCTGGTTACCACCCTGGCAGTGTTGATCATCGCGCTGCTGACCTCCCTGGCCGATGCCCGCCTGGAAGCCCGCACCGCGGTGTTGGCCGACTCCCTGACCCAGGCCAACCAGGAACTCACCCACCTGGCCCTGCACGACATGCTCACCGGCTTGCCCAACCGCACCCTGCTCGCCGACCGGATCCAGCAGGCGATACAGCGGGTGAACGAAGAGGGCGGCTGCTTCGCGCTGATGTTTATCGACCTGGACGGCTTCAAGCCGGTGAATGACGCTTTTGGTCACCACATGGGCGACCAGCTGTTGCAGCAAGTCGGCCTGCGCCTGCGCGAAGACTTGCGCAGCCAGGACACCCTGGCCCGCATCGGCGGTGACGAGTTTGTATTGCTGGTGCAATTGGGCCAGCCCGACGATGCGTTGCGCCTGGCCGAGCGCCAGGTGGGCATGATCAACCAGGCCTTCCACGTCGCCGAGCATGAGCTGAAAATCTCCGCCAGCATCGGCATCGCACTGTTCCCCGGCAACGGCGCCACGCCCCAGGAACTGCTGATGAACGCCGACGCGGCGATGTATCACGCCAAGGGCATGGGCAAGAACGGCTACAGCTTTTTCGACGTGTCGATGAACACCAATGCGCGCAAGCAACTGCAACTGCTGCAGGACTTGCGCAATGCCGTGGAGCACGAGCAGTTCCGGCTTTATTACCAGCCCAAGTTCGACGCCATCAGCGGCCGCCCGGTCGGTGCCGAGGCGCTGCTGCGCTGGGAGCACCCGCAACAAGGCCTGTTGTTGCCGGACAAGTTTATCGAGCTGGCGGAAAAGACCGGGCTGATCATCCCCATCGGCGAATGGGTACTCAACGAAGCCTGCCGCCAGATGCAGGTGTGGTATGCCCAGGGCTATCACGACTGGCGCATTGCCGTGAACCTGTCGGCGTTGCAGTTCTGCCACGCCGGGCTGGTCAAGAGTGTCGCCGCTGCCCTGGAACGCCACCGCTTGCCAGCCAACAGCCTGACCCTGGAAATCACCGAAACCACCGCCATGAGCGATGCCGACGCGAGCATGACGGTGTTGCAGAAGCTTTCGGACATGGGCGTCGACCTGTCCATCGACGACTTCGGTACCGGCTATTCGAGCCTGATGTACCTCAAGCGTCTGCCGGCCAATGAGCTGAAGATCGACCGGGGCTTCGTGCGTGACCTGGAGCACGACAGCGACGACGCCGCTATCGTCTCGGCCATCGTCGCCCTCGGTCAGGCCCTGGGCCTGCGCATTGTGGCCGAGGGTGTAGAGACCGACTCACAGCAGAGCTTCCTCACCCGGCTGGGCTGCGATTCGCTTCAGGGGTATCTGCTGGGGCATCCGTTGCCGGCCGAGGGTTTCATGGCCGACATCCAGCGCGCCGAGCAGGTGGTGAGTGTGCATTCGGTGATGTGAGCCCATGCAAAACCTGCAGGGCGCAGGTAGTATTGGATCCATCAGCTCACGTTGAACCAGGAGACCTTACACATGGACAAAGTCGTCGTCATCACCGGTGGCAGTCGTGGGATCGGCGCCGCCACGGCGCTGCTGGCCGCCGCCCAGGGCTATCGCATCTGTATCAATTACCAGGCCGATGAAGACGCCGCCCACCGCGTACTTGAGCAAGTGCGTGCCCTCGGCGCCCAAGCGATTGCCGTGCGGGCTGATGTCAGCATCGAAGACGAAGTGATTGGCCTGTTCCACCGGGTCGATACCGAACTGGGCCGGGTGACGGCACTGGTCAACAACGCAGGTACCGTCGGGCACAAGTCGCGGGTCGATGAGATGTCCGAGTTCCGCATTCTGAAGACCCTCAGGACCAATGTGTTGGGGCCGATCCTGTGTGCCAAGCATGCGCTGCTGCGCATGTCGCCCAAGCATGGCGGGCAGGGCGGCAGCATCGTCAACGTTTCATCGGCCGCCGCGCGGTTGGGCTCGCCGGGGGAGTATGTGGATTACGCCGCGTCCAAGGGCGCGCTGGATACCTTCACTCTCGGGCTCTCCAAGGAAGTGGCGGGCGAGGGGATCCGGGTCAATGGCGTGCGTCCCGGGTTTATTTTCACCGACTTCCACGCCCTGAGCGGCGACCCGGATCGGGTCAGCAAGCTTGAACCGGGCATCCCCATGGCCCGTGGCGGGCGTGCAGAGGAAGTCGCGGAAGGGATTATCTGGCTGCTCTCGGACAAGGCGTCCTATGCGACGGGAACCTTTCTTGACCTGGCGGGCGGTCGGTAGTTTTGTACCGCCTGTGGCGAGGGGCACGCCGCTCGCCACAGCCCAGGTATCAAGCGCCGCGCAGCGCTTCATAGCCCCTGAGGGAAAACGCCTTGAGCAGGCTGGCCTCCGAGTCTGGATGAATGGCGTAGCCGTGATTCGAAAAACCGTCCAGGACACCGTTGCGGCTATGGCTGGCGCTTAATTTGAGATCGTCCACGTTGTCGATAAATCGCAGTACCTTATCCAGGTTGTAGGTGGCGTCGGCGCGAGAGTCCGGGTCTTGGTTGGCCGCGCTCCAGTCACCCACCTGGCGCTTCAGGTCATCGCTCACTTCGTAATGGTCGCGGTTATCCAAGAAGTTCTTCAGCACAGGGCTTTGTTCGGTAATCTGGTCACTTGATCGATGATCTCCCGCGGGGCGCCCGGTAGCGCCTGTCATTTCGCGCACCTGTTGCTGCTCTGCGGCACGCATATAGTGGGGAGGAACGGGAAGGGGTCGCAGGCCGGCAGCTGAAGAAATAGTCATAAGGCATCTCTGATGTGAACCAAGTGAATGCGCTCTTTCTATCGTAAGAAATAGCGCACTCCTGTGTGGTTCTTAGCCCGGCTACGGTTCCCATCCGTAGGTTAAAACGACCGCACAATCTTCCCCAGCGTCTCCATCGCCTTCTCACACGACTCATCCCACGGGCTGCCGTAGTTCAAGCGAATGCAGTTCCTGAAGCGCTGTGTCGGCGAGAAGATCGGTCCCGGTGCGATGCTGATGCCCTGGGCCAGCGCCATCTGGAACAACTTCAACGAGTCGGTTTGTTCCGGCAATTCCAGCCACAGGAAGTACCCGCCGGCAGGCTGGCTGACCCGTGTCTGCGCCGGGAAATAGCGCGCGATGGCGGCGAGCATGGCGCTTTGCTGTTCTTCCAGCGCGTAACGCAATTTACGCAGGTGCCGGTCGTACCCGCCGTGTTGCAGGTAATCGGCAATCGCCGCCTGGGCGGGCATCGAGGCACACAGCGACGTCATCAACTTCAGCCGCTCGATCTTCTGCGCATAACGTCCGGCGGCGACCCAGCCGATGCGGTAGCCCGGAGCCAGGCTCTTGGCGAACGAGCCGCAATGCATCACCAGGCCTTCGGTGTCGAACGCCTTCGCCGGTTTGGGCGCCTGTTGACCGTAGTACAACTCGGCGTACACGTCGTCTTCGATCAGCGGCACCTGGTGGCTGCGCAGTAACTCCACCAGTTCCTGTTTCCGGGCCTCGGGCATGGTTGCGCCCATCGGGTTCTGGAAACTGGTCATGCACCAGCAGGCCTTGATCGGGTAGCGCTCCAGGCTTTGCGCCAGCACCTTGAGGTCGATGCCATCGCGTGGGTGTACGGGGATTTCCACCGCCTTGAGTTTCAGGCGCTCGAGGATTTGCAGGCTGGCGTAGAACGCCGGTGCTTCGATGGCCACCAGGTCGCCCGGCTCGGTCACGGCTTGCAGGCACAGGTTCAGTGCTTCAAGGGCGCCGTTGGTGATCAACAGTTCTTCCATGGGCAGCATCAGCCCGCCCACCATGTAGCGCAAGGCAATTTGCCGGCGCAGTTGCGGGTTGCCCGGCGACATGTCGGTGACCACCATGCGCGGGTCCATTTCCCGGCTGGCGCTGGCCAGGGAACGGGCCAGGCGTTGCAGCGGGAACAGCGTCGGGCTGGGGAAGGCCGAGCCGAAGGGCACGGTTTGCGGGTCCTTGATGGAATCGAGCACCGAGAACACCAATTCGCTGACGTCCACCTCGGTGGACTCGTGCACATGGGCACTCACCACCGGCTCGGAAAACGGGCTGGGCGCATGGGTGTTGACGAAGTACCCGGAGCGCGGGCGGGCGCGGATCAGCCCGCGTCGCTCCAGCAGGTAGTACGCCTGGAACACCGTGGACGGGCTGACACCGTATGTCTGGCTGGCATAACGCACCGAAGGCACGCGCTGGCCGGGCCCGAGCACGCCGGAGCGGATCAGTTCTGCGATGTCGTCGGCGAATTTTTCGTAGCGTTTCATTGGGGCTCAGTGCTTTGAACAGATTTTGCTGATTGAACACAGATCAAACGGTGGGAGCGGGCTTGCTCGCGAAAGCAATCTTTCAGTTGATGTATCCATTGACTGGCACACCGCTTTCGCGAGCAAGCCCGCTCCCACATTTTGATCTCCAGTGTTGCTGAAAGCTGGGCTCAGCGATTCAATGGCGCCACAAACCGGCTGTCCGCCGCGCTGTAAATCCACGGCTCATCCACGTCCGAGACCTTGAAGCGGATCCTCTGCGAACTGCTGGCGGGCTTCTCTGCGGTCATCGCCACCGACACCGGCACATCGGTAATCTCACCTGGTGCCAGGCTGATCTCGGTCTTGCCCTGCAGCTGGAAGCCGTCGCCGTCCATCAGCTCCAGGCGGTAATCCTGGCGCTGCTGGGTCTTGTTGATGACCTTGAGGCTGTAGATGTTCTCGATCAAGCCGTCACTGTTCTCGCGGAACATCCCCCGGTCCTTGGTCACGTCCAGCGACACCATCGGGCGTTCTACCAGCGCCACCACCAGCGCGCCGATCATCACCAGCAGCACGGCACTGTAGCCGATCAGGCGTGGCCTGAGCAGATGGGTCTTGCCACCTTGCAACTGATGCTCCGAGGTGTAGCTGACCAGGCCGCGGGCATAGCCCATTTTATCCATGATCGAATCACAGGCATCGATACACGCGGCGCAGCCGATGCATTCCATTTGCAGGCCGTCACGGATGTCGATGCCGGTGGGGCATACCTGCACGCACAGCTGGCAGTCGATGCAATCACCCAGGCCGACGTCCGCCGGTTGCACGTCTCGTTTGCGCGGGCCACGGTTCTCGCCGCGGGCTACGTCGTAGGAAATGGTCAGGGTGTCCTTGTCGAACATCACACTCTGGAACCGCGCATACGGGCACATGTGCATGCACACCGCTTCACGCAGCCAGCCGGCGTTGATGTAGGTGGCGCCGGTAAAGAACAGCACCCAGAACAGGCTTACGCCGCCCATTTGCCAGGTCAGCAGCTCCTCGGCCAGCGGCCGGATCGGCGTGAAGTAGCCGACAAATGTCAGCCCGGTCAGCACGCTGATCCCCAGCCACAGCGTGTGCTTGGCCGAGCGCCGCGCCAGCTTGTCCAGGCTCCAGGGCGCAGCTTGCAGCTTGATGCGTTGGTTTCGCTCGCCTTCAGTGACCTTTTCGCACCACATGAACAACCAGGTAAACGAGCTTTGCGGGCAGGTATAGCCACACCACACACGCCCTGCGAATACGGTGATGGCGAACAGGCCGAACGCGCAGATGATCAACAGCGCCGACAGCAGGATGAAATCCTGGGGCCAGAACGTGGCACCGAAGATGTGGAATTTGCTTTCAGCCAGGTCCCATAACACCGCCTGCCGTCCGCCCCAGTTCAGCCACACGGTGCCGAAAAATGCCAGGAACAGAAAGCCTGCGCCTGCCACGCGCAAGGTACGGAACAGGCCGGTAAAACTGCGGGTGTGAATCAGGTTGTCGCTGGATTTGGCCTTCATCTTCTTTGGATGTGCAGGCTCAAACACTTCTACGGTTCGGACGGGGATTCTATCGCTCATGGTCTTTCGCTCATCAGCCTCCATCAGGCAGATGAACTATGACCGGCGCTCTGTTTGCATAACAGACTCAGGTATGGCGATAAAAAGCGGATCAGATGGGCCGCCCGTGCATGCCTGCGACAATGTGCTGCACCCGGTGGTGCGCGGGGTGCAGCGCTTTTGAGGCGGGGCTGATCCAGGTCAATCAAATCACCGAATCACCGTCGGTAGCTTTCAAGTGCTTACGGCCGTCTTTGGCACCCGCTACGGTCAATGCGTCGGCTTCGGCTTCGGTGATATAGGTGCGGTCACCGTTCAGCTTCACGAACGACATGGATTTTTCGCTGTCGGTTTCGACCGTGACATGGGTGGCTTCCAGTTGTTTCTCGTGGCCGTCCACATCGACGGTGAAGAAACATTGCTGACCTTCGATACGTACGGGCATATCGATCTCCTTTTTGTGGGCTGTTACTGATTAGGGTGGGATGCGCAGGCAATGGTTCTGCGCAACTGACTGACGGTCGATGCTGTCCATGTTCTATCGACCCCCAACAAGGAAACGTCCATGGACGCCTGGTGGCATGAAGTCTGGGTAACCCTGCAAGCGGAATTTGCCGATATCGGCGATGCCCGGCAGCTCACGCAAATCACCGTTCGGCTGCTGATTGCGGCGATATTGGGCGGGATCCTGGGTTACGAGCGCGAACAGAAAGGCAAGGCCGCCGGGGTACGCACCCACATGCTCGTGGCCCTGGGCGCCGCGCTGTTCGTGTTGGTGCCGAGCATGTCCGGCTCCCAGGCAGACGCCATGAGCCGTGTGCTGCAGGGCGTGATCGCGGGCATCGGCTTTCTTGGCGCCGGCACCATCCTAAAGGGCAAGGAAGACGAGGAGGGTCAGCACGTCAAAGGGCTGACCACCGCCGCCGGCTTGTGGATGACCGCCGCCATTGGGGTGGCGGCGGGAATGGGGCGGGAATCCACGGCGGTACTCAGCACGTTGTTGGCCTTGGCGGTGTTCAGTGTGATGCCAAGAATCGTCAGGCTATTGGAAAAGAATTAGTCGCCGTATGTTTCATCAGGTCGCGCGTGAATGGGCTGACAGCGTGATATCGAGGCGTGTGCAACTTCACGCTCCTGCTGGACTGATCACCGTACCGGAATGGTGATTTGATCTTCTTTGTGATACGCGAATATGCGTTGGTCTTGAGCGAGCAAGTCAACACGAACCACCGGAAGCAGGCGCTGCGTATAGCCGTAATACTCGCGCTGAAGTTTCTTGGCCGCATCTCTTCCTGGCAAGTTGGCAGCGTTATAGAAGAAAGCCTGGAAGGGGACTTTATCAATCTCGGACACTGTCCAGGCTGAGGTGACGACTTCATTCCAATCTTCAATATAGTTTGCCGGCATCAGTTTTCTGACAGTGATGCTTAGAGAAAACTGCTGCACCGATCCACGAAACGCACACATAAAAAAATAAGCCGGTTTGACTTTGTTGAAGTGGGCCAGCCAGGTGGGGCCATCCACCACGCCTTGCTCATCGCAGTGCCGGCTCCATTCACGCTGGTAGCCTGGCAGCTCCCTGGAAGTTTCGCCGCATCCATCCGGGCGGTCACCTGTCGCACCATTGGTGGGAAAAGAGCAGCGCACGCTGATTGGGCCCGCTGCGGTGGAGGGCAATGCCGACATTATTACGCCAGCGTCCCGTGCAAACAGCTTCCTGATACCCAGGTCGGCTCGCAGGTAAGAGAATGCGGCGGCATTGCGCTCAAGCTCGCCGGGCGATGCTATGAGGCTGTCAGTGACGCGAATAAGCACCCCATTGCAGTGATACAGGGCCAGGCCATCGGCACACTGAGCAGCGGTGTCCTGGTAGCGGTTGTTTAATTTGCTTGCGATTTCCGTATCGAGCGGGCCGGAGGGTTCGGTGGTGCAGGCGGTCAAGGTGCAAAGGGAAAGCAGCAGGTAGGCGGCTGTTCTTTTCATGAGGTATCTCCGAGAGGTTTTATTGTTCTGTTCTTCGCGCGTCGCACACTTTGATCATGGGCGGCGTTCGTCTCGGTTGATACTGTCGGTTTTGACAGTTCTTTATAATTTTTTGTGAATGAAGTTGCAGCTTATAGATTCAAGTAAACGCGGAAGCCTGAAGCTTCCGCTTTTTACTTCCTGTGATCGGTCTCTTCAGACAATCACCGGCGGCATCGTCGTCGGTGGTTCCTCCACCGGTGGTGGCTGTGTGCCTGGCGGTTCCTGCTCGGGAACCGGGTCGGGTTCGGTCGGCGGTAATGTGGGCTTATCTATATTGGGATCAGGCGTTTCAGCCGGAATAGGGATATTCATCGGTATGGCCTCCTTTGTGCTTTGCTCTATCGGTGGACAATCGCGTGGTGGATTTGATTCCCCGCCCGATGGCGGGATATCCGCCTGAACTTTTCACTCGTCGGCATGCTCGGAACCTAGACGGCCCTGCTCAGGGAGAGTGGCGTCGTTTCAGAATTTGAATCAAGCACAAGAGCGTCCACTGGGCGTTAAGGGGAGATGCTCGATGACTGCTGAAACACTGACTCAAGACGATTCAACCTCCACATTACCGCTGTCCCAGGCACTGTTGCTGCCAAGGATCGCGATTGAAAGCACGACCCCGGTGATCGGTGGCGGCGAGTTCGCCGTCAAGGCTGTGGTTGGCCAGCGCGTGCAGGTTGCCAGCAAGGTGTTCGCTGATGGCCACGACAAGCTTGCGGTGATGATCCGCTGGCGCCCGCGCAGTGAAGAAAGCTGGCACAGCGTGGTGATGACCGATGTCGGCAACAACGGCTGGGAAGGCGCATTCACCGTGACCGCCCAGGGCCCGCATGAGTATTGCATCGAAGCCTGGATCGACACGTTTGCCAGCTTTCGCTACGAACTGAGCAAGAAACACGAGGCCGGGGTGCCGGTCAGCCTGGAGTTGCAGGAAGGCCGCAGCCAGGTCCTGCAAGCCGCCGAGCGCAGTGACAATGAGTTGCGTGACCGGCTGATGTTGCTGCACCACGAACTCTCCGGTTTGCTGGAAACCGAGCAGGTTGCGTTGTTCCTGCACGAAGACAGTGCACACCTGATGACCCAGGCCGATCACCGCGCCTATTTGAGCATCAGCCCGGTGTATCCGATTGATGTAGAGCGCGAGGCTGCGCAATTTGCCAGCTGGTACGAGTTGTTTCCCCGCTCGATCACCGACGATCCCGCCCGCCATGGCACATTCAACGATGTGCACTCACGGCTGTCGATGATCCACGACATGGGCTTTGACGTGCTGTACTTCCCGCCGATCCATCCGATCGGTCGCAGCCACCGCAAGGGCAAGAACAATTCCCTGACCGCCGGGCCGGACGACCCGGGCAGCCCGTATGCCATCGGCAGCGAAGAGGGCGGCCACGAGGCGATCCATTCGCAGTTGGGCACCCGTGAGGATTTCCGCAACCTGGTCAAGGCCGCCGCCGACCATGGCCTGGAAATCGCCCTGGATTTTGCCATCCAGTGCTCCCAGGACCACCCGTGGCTCAAACAGCATCCGGGCTGGTTCAACTGGCGGCCCGACGGCACGATCAAATACGCCGAGAACCCGCCGAAGAAATACCAGGACATCGTCAACGTCGACTTCTATGCGGCCGACGCGATTCCCAGCCTGTGGGTCGAGTTGCGCGACATCGTGGTCGGTTGGGTGGAAGAGGGCGTGAAGACCTTTCGCGTCGACAACCCCCACACCAAGCCGCTGCCGTTCTGGCAATGGCTGATCAGCGATGTGCGTTCTAAATACCCCGAAGTGATCTTCCTCGCCGAAGCCTTCACCACCCCGGCGATGATGGCGCGCCTGGGCAAGGTTGGTTACTCCCAGAGCTACACCTACTTCACCTGGCGCAACACCAAGGCCGAGTTGAGCGAGTACCTGAGCGAACTGAACGAGTCGCCGTGGCGCGAGTGCTTCCGGCCGAACTTCTTCGTCAACACCCCGGACATCAACCCCGGCTTCCTGCATGAATCCGGCCGCGCCGGCTTCTTGATCCGCGCCGCGTTGGCCACCATGGGCTCAGGCCTGTGGGGCATGTACTCGGGTTTTGAACTGTGCGAAGCGGCCCCGGTGCCGGGCAAGGAAGAGTACCTGGACTCGGAGAAGTACGAGATCCGCCCGCGAGACTTCACGGCGCCGGGCAACATCATTGCCGAGATCGCCCAGCTCAACCGCATCCGCCGGCAGAACCCGGCCTTGCAGACGCACCTGGGGCTCAAACTCTACAACGCGTGGAACGACAACATCCTGTACTTCGGCAAACGCAGCGAGGATGGCAGCAACTTTATCCTGGTGGCCGTGAGTCTCGACCCGTTCAACGCCCAGGAGGCCAATTTCGAGTTGCCGCTGTGGGAGCTGGGCTTGCCGGACGATGCCCAGACCCAGGGCGAAGACCTGATGACCGGCCACCGCTGGACCTGGTACGGCAAGACCCAGTGGATGCGCATCGAACCGTGGCATCAGCCGTTTGGCATCTGGCGCATTACCGTTTCCTGAATCGACACCGATCTCCAAACCACTGGAGATCAAAGGTGGGAGCGGGCTTGCTCGCGAAAGCGGAGTGTCAGTCTCCGAATCGGTCCACTGATATACCGCTTTCGCGAGCAAGCCCGCTCCCACATTGACCGAGTTCCTTCAGGCAGAATTTTTCGAATTCCCAGGAGTTTCCAATGGCGAAGAAACCCAAGGCTGCCACCTTTATCAAAGATCCGCTCTGGTACAAAGACGCGGTGATTTATCAGGTTCACGTCAAATCCTATTTCGACTCCAACAACGACGGCATCGGTGATTTTCCCGGGCTGATCGCCAAGCTCGACTACATCGCCGACCTTGGTGTGAACACCATTTGGCTATTACCGTTCTACCCCTCGCCACGCCGTGACGATGGCTACGACATCGCCGAATACCGCGGCGTGCACAGCGACTACGGGACCATGGCCGACGCCAAGCGCTTTATCGCCGAAGCCCATAAACGCGGGCTGCGGGTGATCACCGAGCTGGTGATCAACCACACCTCCGACCAGCACCCCTGGTTCCAGCGGGCCCGCAAGGCCAAGCCCGGCTCGGCGGCGCGGGATTTCTACGTATGGTCCGATGACGATCAGAAATACGACGGCACCCGGATCATTTTCCTCGACACCGAAAAGTCCAACTGGACCTGGGACCCGGTCGCCGGCCAATACTTCTGGCACCGCTTTTACTCCCACCAGCCGGACCTCAACTTCGACAACCCGCAGGTCATGAAAGCCGTCCTGTCGGTGATGCGCTACTGGCTCGACATGGGCATCGACGGCCTGCGCCTGGACGCGATTCCGTACCTGATCGAGCGCGACGGCACCAACAATGAAAACCTCCCCGAAACCCACGACGTGCTCAAGCAGATCCGCGCCGAGATCGACGCCAACTACCCCGACCGCATGCTCCTGGCCGAAGCCAACCAATGGCCGGAAGACACCCAGTTGTACTTCGGGGACAAAAAGGGCGACGACGGCGATGAGTGCCATATGGCGTTCCACTTCCCGCTGATGCCGCGCATGTACATGGCGCTGGCCCAGGAAGACCGTTTCCCGATCACCGACATCCTGCGCCAGACCCCGGAGATCCCGGCCAATTGCCAATGGGCAATCTTCCTGCGCAACCACGATGAACTGACCCTGGAAATGGTCACCGACAAAGAGCGCGACTACCTCTGGAACTATTACGCTGCCGACCGCCGTGCACGTATCAACCTGGGAATTCGCCGCCGCCTGGCGCCGCTGATGGAACGCGACCGCCGGCGCATCGAGCTGCTCAACAGCCTGCTGCTGTCGATGCCGGGCACGCCGACCCTGTACTACGGCGATGAGATCGGCATGGGCGACAACATCTACCTAGGTGACCGCGACGGCGTGCGTACGCCGATGCAATGGTCCATCGACCGCAACGGTGGCTTCTCCCGCGCCGACCCGGCCAGCTTGGTATTGCCGCCAATCATGGACCCGCAATACGGCTACCAGTCGGTCAACGTCGAAACCCAGACCCAGGACCCGCACTCGTTGCTGAACTGGACGCGGCGCATGCTCGCGGTGCGTAAACAGTCCAAGGCGTTCGGTCGCGGCAGCCTGAAAATGCTCTCGCCCAGCAACCGCCGCATCCTGGCGTATACCCGCGAATACGCAGGCGCCGATGGCAAGAATGAAATCATCCTGTGCGTGGCCAACGTGTCCCGCAGTGCCCAGGCCGCAGAACTGGACCTCTCGGCGTTTGCCGGCATGGTTCCGGTGGAGATGCTCGGTGGCAATGCCTTCCCACCGATTGGCCAGCTGAATTTCCTGCTGACCCTGGCGCCGTATGGCTTCTACTGGTTCGTGCTGGCGGCGGAAAACCAGATGCCAAGCTGGCACGTGGAACCGGCACAAAGCATCCCGGACTTCACCACCCTGGTGCTGAAGAAACGCATGGAAGAATTGCTCGAAGCACCGTGCCGCACCACCCTGGAACAGAATGCGTTGCCGGCGTGGCTGCCCAAGCGCCGCTGGTTTGCCAGCAAGGATACGGCAATCGACGGCGTGCACATCGCTTATGGCGTGCGCTTCGGCGACCCGCAGCATCCGGTGCTGCTCAGTGAAATCGAAGTCACCAGCGCCGGCCAGGTCAGCCGCTATCAGCTGCCGTTCGGCTTCCTTGGCGAAGACCAGTTCACCAGCGCCTTGCCGCAACAACTCGCGCTTGCGCGTGTACGGCGAGTGCGTCAGGTAGGTTTGGTGACCGATGCCTTCAGCCTCGACACTTATATCCGCGGCGTGATCCAAGGCCTGCAGGCCAAAACCGTCCTCGACTCCACCGATGGCGAGATTCGCTTCGAGCCCACGGCGCAGTTGGCCAAACTGGAATTGAACGACGAGTCGGAAGTGCGCTACCTCGCGGCGGAGCAGTCCAACAGTTCCGTGGTGGTGGGCGGCAGCCTGGTGCTCAAGCTGATCCGTAAAGTCAGCGCCGGGGTTCACCCCGAGCTGGAAATGGGCGCCTACCTGACCGAGGCCGGCTACGAGCATATCTCGCCGCTGCTGGGCTCGGTGATCCGCCACGACGCCGATGGCCAGGACAACCTGCTGATGATCGCCCAGGGTTACCTGAGCAACCAGGGCGACGCTTGGGGCTGGACCCAGAATAACCTGGAGCGAGCGATTCGCGACGAACTGGCCGAAGCCATGTCCGAGCAGGAACAGCACTACAACGCCCTTGGCGAGCTGGCGGATTTCGCCGGCTTGCTCGGCCAGCGCCTCGGTGAAATGCACCAGGTGCTGGCAGCACCTACCACCAACAAGGCCTTCAAGCCCGAGGTCACAACCCTCAAGGACAGCCAGGGCTGGGCCAGGCACGTAGGCGCACAAATCGACCACGCCTTGCAGTTGCTCAAACAGCATCAAACCAAGTTGAACCCTGCCGATCAGGCGTTGGTCAGTGCTTTACTGGAGCAGAAAAAGGCCATCGCCAGTCACGTTCAGGACCTGGCGAAAGCCACGGTGGGCGGGTTGCGCATTCGCGTGCACGGCGACCTGCACCTGGGCCAGGTACTGGTGGTCAAGGGCGATGCCTACCTCATCGACTTCGAGGGCGAACCGGCGCGGCCGTTGCCTGAGCGTCGCGGCAAACACAGCCCGTACAAGGATGTGAGCGGGGTGCTGCGCTCGTTTGATTACGCGGCGGCCATGGCGGTGAATGTGCAGGGCGTCGACCAGTCGCCCGAGGCCAATGCGTCCCGGCAACGTGTGGCGGATCGCTACTTGCATGAGGCCAGGCAGGCATTTATCCAGGCCTATCACGCTGCCACGACTACACTGGCCCATGACTGGCAGGATGCCAAAGGCCAGGACGCAGCGCTGGCGTTGTTCAGCCTGGAGAAGGCCGCGTACGAAGTGGCCTACGAAGCAGAGAATCGCCCGAGCTGGTTGCCGGTGCCGTTGCAAGGTTTGCACGGGCTGCTCAGCGGGTTGAAACCAATATCGAAAACTGCACGCGGTGGGGAAACGTCATGAGTTTTACAAGCAAAGAACCGCTGCAGGAAAAGTTGAGTGTGATGCCCAAACCTGCTGATATCGAAGCCCTGGTGCGGGCCGAGCACCATGATCCATTCTCGATCCTGGGTCCCCATGACGACGAGCAGGGCGGCCAGTTCATTCGCGCCTTCCTGCCGGAAGCACTGAGTGTCCAGGTCCTGGCCCGCGACAGCGGCGACCACATCGGCAGCCTCGATGCGACCCAGGTGCCGGGCTTGTTTGTCGGGCATTTCGGCAGCCGTCAGGCGTACTTGCTGAAGATCCAGTGGGCCGGTGGCGAACAGATCACCGAAGACCCTTACAGCTTCCAGCAACTGCTGCTGGGGGAGATGGACCTGTACCTGTTTGCCGAAGGCAATCACCGCGACCTGAGCAGTTGCCTCGGGGCACAAGTGACCAGCGTCGACGGGGTCCAGGGCGTGCGTTTTGCGGTATGGGCACCGAATGCCCGCCGGGTCTCGGTGGTAGGCGACTTCAATATCTGGGACGGGCGCCGTCATCCGATGCGCCTGCGCCATCCGTCCGGTGTGTGGGAGATTTTCATCCCGCGCCTGCAACCCGGCGCGGCCTACAAGTATGAAATCCTCGGTGCCCACGGGATTCTGCCGCTCAAGGCCGACCCCATGGCCCTGGCCACGCAGTTGCCGCCGGATACTGCGTCCAAGGTCGCTTCGCCGCTGCAGGTCGACTGGCAGGACCACGACTGGATGCAATCGCGCAGCGAGCGACAAAAGCCCAGCGCACCCTTGTCGATCTACGAGTTGCATGCCGGTTCCTGGCAGTGCGAGCTGGATGAAGTCGGCGAGGTGTCCCGCCAGTACAGTTGGCGCGAGCTGACCGAGCGGTTGATCCCTTATGTACAGCAGTTGGGCTTCACCCATATCGAACTGATGCCGATCATGGAGCACCCGTTCGGCGGCTCATGGGGTTATCAGGCGCTGTCGCAATTTGCCCCGACGGCACGTTTCGGCTCGCCGGAGGATTTCGCATTTTTCGTCAACGCCTGCCATCAGGCCGACATCGGCGTGATCCTGGATTGGGTGCCGGCGCATTTCCCCACCGATACCCACGGCCTGGCGCAATTCGACGGCACCGCGCTGTACGAATACGCCAACCCGCTGGAAGGCTTCCACCAGGATTGGGACACCCTGATCTACAACCTCGGCCGCACCGAAGTCCACGGCTTCATGCTGGCGTCGGCGTTGCACTGGCTCAAGCATTTCCATATCGATGGCCTGCGGGTGGATGCGGTGGCCTCGATGCTGTACCGCGACTATTCGCGCAAGGCCGGTGAATGGGTACCCAACCGCCACGGCGGGCGGGAAAACCTTGAGGCCATCGACTTCCTGCGCCACCTCAACGATGTCGTTGCCCTTGAGGCTCCCGGCGCGCTGGTGATCGCCGAGGAGTCCACCGCATGGCCGGGCGTAAGCCAGCCGACCCAACAGGGCGGCCTGGGCTTCAACTACAAGTGGAACATGGGCTGGATGCACGATTCGCTGCACTACATCCAGCAGGACCCGGTGTACCGTGCCCATCACCACAACGAGCTGAGTTTCGGCCTGGTGTATGCCTGGTCCGAGCGTTTTATCCTGCCGATTTCCCACGATGAAGTGGTGCACGGCAAACACTCGTTGATCGACAAGATGCCCGGCGACCGCTGGCAGAAATTTGCCAACCTGCGGGCGTACCTGAGCTTCATGTGGATGCACCCGGGCAAGAAGCTGCTGTTCATGGGCTGCGAGTTCGGCCAATGGCGCGAGTGGAACCACGATCAGCAACTGGACTGGTACCTGCTGCAATACCCCGAACACCGGGGCGTGCAGAAACTGGTGGGCGACCTCAACCGTCTGTACCGCGAAGAGCCGGCGCTGCATGACCAGGACGACGCACCACAGGGCTTCCAGTGGTTGATTGGGGATGACGCGATCAACAGCGTCTACGCCTGGTTGCGCTGGAGCAAGGATGGCAGGCCGGTGCTGGTGGTGGCCAACTTCACGCCGGTGCCGCGTGAGGCCTACAAGGTCGGCGTGCCGTTTGCCGGGCGCTGGAGCGAGGTGATCAACAGCGATGCCGACACCTATGCCGGTTCCAACTTCGGCAACGGTGGCGGGGCGTTTACGGAGGAGGAGCCCAGGCATGGGCAGCCGTTGTCGCTGTCGTTGAACCTGCCGCCATTGGGCGTGCTGATCCTGCGACCGGACGCCTGACTTCCAGACGATGAAGACCCCATGTGGGAGCGGGCTTGCTCGCGAATGCGCAGTACCAGTGCCAGATTTTTTGGCTGACACACTGCATTCGCGAGCAAGCCCGCTCCCACAGTGGGGATGTGTTGTGGCTTAGAAGTCGACCCTTATGCCAATCGTGCCTTTGCGCCCATTCAGCTGATTACCGTCCAGATTGCTGTTGTACCCCACCTCGCCATACACACTGACCGTGCTCGATACCTGCAGCGTTGCCCCGGTGCTGACGTCCAGCGTGGTGGACTTCTGTTCGGTGCTGATGTCCGTGCTGTCATTGAACCTGACAGTGTTATTCCCGGCGCTGGCGTGCCACACGTTGGTACGCACATAAGGCAGCAGGGGCATGCCGCTCACGCTGTAGCTGCCCTTGAGGCGGACACCGAGACGGGTAACGACGTTAGTGTCGGCGTGGAATGAGACATCCGAGATTCCGTCATTCTGGCTGTCCACATAGCTTCGATCGACAATCACCTGGGCCTGCGGCTCGACCTCCCACTGTTCAGACACCGCAAACGGCATTCCCACCTCCACAGACCCCAGCACGTTGTGGCCCTTGGTTGGGAGTTTGACGCCCCGGTCGGATTCACTGTGGCCATCGAACCGCGTGCCCATCAGCACGACATCGATATAGGCGCGGTTGGCGCCGATGAGCGTCCAATACGCGCCCAGGCTGTCACCGCGCAGGGTGGTGTTGCCGGCGTCCTTGCCCTGAAAACCGCCATTGAAACCCGCCACATTGCCGGTCAGGCGGCTGTGGCCGACAAAGAAGCCGAAGCGTTGGGTCAGGCCAGCGTCGTTGGTCCAGGCATACAGGTCAGTGCCAACCTGGAAACCGGACAGGGAGCTGTCCAGCGACGGGCTGACGGTGCCGGCGAATGATTGCCGCGTACTGCTGCCATACACCCGGCCCCAACCGGCCGCTAGTGCACCAGGTTGGCGTTGCAGGCTTTGGTCGCCCATGCGTTCGTGGTAGGTGCCCAGCATGCCCTGGACCATCTGCTGCACGGCGGGAAACAACACGGCATACACCGGGACTTCCGGGCGATAGATGGGTATGGGTTCTTCTCCCGGGAAAATCCCCGGGAGGTCCGGCGTGCCATCGGCGGGGACGGGGGGGAGAATGCCCACTGGGTCGTCAGGATCCTCAGGGTTGGGCAGCGGCGGCGCCACCACCGAGGACCGCAGGAACCAGTTTTGCCCGGTGCCCGGCGTTACGCCTCCTTTGAACAGGTAGTACTCATAGGCGCCTGCGGAAACGGATCCACCGCGCAGGGTAAACGCCAGGTCGCTGCTCGTGGCACCGTTAAGCGCTTCAACCACCTGGATGCCGTTCTGCAGCGTCATGGCGCCGGGGCCGGCAAGGTTGGTGACGGTGATGGTAGTGCCGCCTTGCAGCGTGCCCTGGCTGACTACCAGCTTGTCACTGGCCGAGCCGTCGGCGCCGAGTACCGATTGCAGCGCGAGTTCGCCACCATTGCCGGTGTAGTTGCCGTTGACGGTCAGGCTGTCGGTGGCGCTGGAACTGCCGGTGGTCATGTCGATCAGGCCGCCGTTGTTCAGGTTGGCTTGTTGCCCGGCCGCGAAGGGGCTGATGCTGCCCTGTGTTACCTGCAGGGCGGCACTGCCAAAAATATTCAGGGTACCGGTGGCTGTAGCGCTGTCACCGAGCTTGAAGTCGCCGCCCAGGGTCAGGCGCGAATTGTTGTCCAGGTTGACGGTTTCCCAGTTGACATAGCGGGTTGGCGTGGCGGATCGGGTGTTGTCGAAGGTCAGGGTGTCGTTACCCAAACCACCGTCCAGAAGTGGTGTGGAGGCCAGGGTGGTTTCGGTCAGGTTGAGCAGGAAACCCCTGTCAGCGCCATCACCCATGAGGATTTCCTTATGGATCAGACCGCCGCCTTCCCAAGTGAACTCATCGTTGCCAAAGCTGGCGAGGATCTGCCCACTTATTTCCCCTCCGCTGACGTTGATGATGTCGTCGCCGCCGCTGACGCTGATGTTGCCACCAACCGTTCCTCCGGAAACCAGGATGGTGTCGTTTCCGAAGCCAGTAACGAGGTTGCCGATGATCGCTCCACCCCGCAGGTCAAACAGGTTGTTGTCGAGCTTCATGTCGACCCGCCCGATGCTGCCACCGGTCATCAGCGCTACATCTCCATCTTCAAAAGCACCGACAATCCTGCCACTGCTCATGGTGAACTCGTCACGGCCGTCGCCCTGAGCCAGTGAGGCGACGGTGCCACCGCTCTGGAAGTACTGGTCTACCCCGTCACCCTGGGAGATTGCACCGGAGCTGCCGCCGCTGATTTGCGCAATATCACCGCCCGCGCCTTGCGTCACCGTGCCGGAGATATTGCCATTGAACAGCTGGAAAATATTTCTTCCGTCACCTTGATTGATCGCACCGTTGATCGCGCCGGAATCCATCGTGACCCGATCATCTCCCGCTCCATAAGTCACGTTGCCGACGATGATGCCGGTGCCGCCGACGGGGAACTCAAGGATGTTGCTTCCTTGTAAATCCGTCAGCGCGCCAGCACTGTCATCGCTGCACAGGGTGGTGTCGTTGCCTGCGGTTATGACCAGCGTACAGGCGGCGTGCGCGGGGAGGGGCCAATTGAGCAACAGCGTCGTCACGCTGCAGACGCTCAGATACGTCACTGATGAAAACCGCGTGCTCATGATTCGCCCTCCCTGCAAGCCGGTGTTCCAAGCTAGCCACACAGAGAGAGCGTTCGCTACTGTCAGAAGTTACAGGTATAGACGAGTGGGTGCGCCTACAAAAATACAATCTCATAGGGCTCGCGCATGCGCTCCAGCAGCACCTGCGCCAGGATCGGCGCCAGGCCGATTTCCGGGTCGCCTGCCAGTTGGCTGGCATAGGCGTGGGCGGCGTGCAGCTTGCGGGCGACGCTCCAGGTGTCGAGCCGCACCTTGCGCGCGCGCTGCCAGGGGATGGCGGCGGTTTCCCGAAGCGGCCAGTGCCACGCCCAGATCGGCAGTTCGTGCAAGCGCACGCCCTTGACTGCGCAGGCTTTGGCAGCGGCACGGCCGACGGCGTCGTGGTCGTCATTGCCGTCGTTGCGCCAGGTGGTGAACACCACGTCGCCGGGTTGCAGGTAGCGCGCAATGAACTGGCTCATTTGCTGTTCCCGCGCGGCCAGGGCGTTGTCGGCGAAACCGCCGCGTATCCATTTCAGGCTGTGCAGGGGCACGCCCAGGCGGCGCAGGGCTTCGACACTTTCCTGGGGCCGCACCACGCTCAAGCGTTTGGCCGGCCACACGGCAGACCCCGGATGGCTGGCGCTGCCGTCGGTGATGGAGATCAGTTGCAGGGAGTATTCAAGGGTGCTGAGCAATTGCAGCAGACCGCCGCAGGCGATCACTTCATCGCCGGGATGCGGGGCGATGATCACCACGCGGGCGCCCTTGGGCACCAGGGTTGCGGGGTTGATGGCAGGGATTTGCGCGAGTTGCGGGGCGCTGTTCCAGATTTGCGCGGGGCCCCGGCGGTTGTCACTTAACAGTGCAGGCTTCATGGGTGTCACGTCCTTGTTTATCGGTGGTGCAGGCCGTACCCCGTTGACGGGACGGCTCTTGTGGTACGCGAGCGTCAGGTACTGCACGCTCGCGGCGCGACGGCGTTCCAACCCTGGATTGCCGTGCAAGGAATAGTGATGATAGTTATGAATCGCCGCTTTAACACCGCCGGGTGTCGCAATTTTTTCAGGAGGCCTGCATCAGGCTCTTCAGGTAATCACCGAAGCCGCCCTGGGCGCGACAATCCAGGCGGGCACTGGTAATCACCTGGGGCGAGTGGCTCCAGGCAATGGAAGCCCCGCAGCGCTCCAACTGGCGCACCAGCTCCACGTCTTCATGGCAGGGCAGGGGCTCGAAACCGCCGGCCCGCACGTAGGCGCCGGCACTGACGCCCAGGTTGGCGCCGTGGATATGCCGATGCCCGTCCCGGGCGGTGTAGGCCTGGTGATAACGGATCTGCGCCGCCGGGTCGAAGCCCTCGCTCCAGGCGTCCACCGTCACCGTGCCGCACACCGCATCCACGCCCAGGGCCAGTTGCGCCACCAGCCAATCGGGAGCGACGCGGCTGTCGGCGTCGGTGCAGGAAATCCAGCGCGCGCCGTTATTAAGCAGGTGCCGCGCACCCACGCCGCGCACGTGGCCCACGTTTCGCGCCTGCACTTCCAGGCTGTGCACCTGGTATTCGCGGGCGATCTTGGCGCTGCGGTCGCTGCAGCTGTCGAGCACTGTCAGAATCTGCACCTCTTCACCCAGCAGGCCCGGATGACTGGCGGCGACCATCGCAGCTTTCAGGCATTCGGGCAGCAGTTTTTCTTCGTTATGCACGGGTATCAGGATGCCGATCATCGCAGTCCCTCCAGGGTCGCAACCGTGGTGCCGTCGCGGCTCCACAAATCCAGTAGAAAATCGCTTTCGTGATGCTGCGCCAGATGTGGCATGCCCAGGCGCTGGCCGAGGCGCGCATGCACCTGTTCGGCGGTCTGCGGGCAGCCTTCGATGATCGGGCGCCAGTGGCAGGCGAGGATTTGTCCATCAGGCGTCAGGGAGGCGAGCGCGCGATCGATCAGCCCATCGAAATCCTTCGGGTTCAGGTAGTAGCAAAGCTCGCTGAGCACGATCAGCTCGAAGGTATCGCTGGGCCATTGCTGCGGCAGGCGGCTCTGCTGCACGGTGGCATGGCTGAAACCCCGCAGCCGCGCCTGTGCCAGGCTGACCGCCGCTTGTGCCGTGTCACAGCAGAGCAGGCGGTCACAGCGCGGGGCCAGCTCGAAGCTCAGTTCGCCATTGGCGCAGCCGGGTTCAAAGATCGAGGCATAGCGCGGCCGGGTCAGCAGCGCCAGGGTCAGGGCCCGCTTGCGCTGTTCATACCAGCGTTGCCGAAAGGCCCAAGGATCGTCGTTGCCGGCAAACAGCTCGTCGAAATAGGGCGTGGCGACACTCATACGAACACCACTTCAAAAGGTTGCAGCAGGCGCTCCAGCACATAGGGCGCGAGCACCGGCGGCAGGCCGATCTGCGGGTCGCCTTCCAACTGGCTGGCGAAGGCATGGATGGCGTGCCGTTTACGGGCCACGGCTTCAGGTGTCAGGGGGATTTTACGAGCGCGATCCCAGGGCACCTGGCTGTCTTCCGGGGTTGCCCAATGCCAGGTCCACACGGGCAGCTCGAGCAAGGTGGCGCCCACCGCCCGGGTCGCCTTGGCACTGGCACGGCCCACGGCCTCGTGGTCGCAATGGCCGTCTTCGCGCCAGGTGGTGAAGACCACGTCGCCGGGCTTGAGGTAACGCTCGATGAAGCGGCTCAGGTCTTCTTCACCTGCGGCGACCTGGCTGTCGCTGAACCCGGCCCGCAACCATTTCAGGCTGTGCAACGGCAATCCCAGCCGGTGCAGGGCCTGCGCCGACTCTTGCGGCCGCACCACGCTCAGGCGTTCCACCGGCCAGCGGCGCGAGCCGGGATGACTGGCGCTGCCGTCGGTGACGGAGATCAGCAGGATAGGGCGATCCAGCGCGGCAAGGCCTTGCAACAGGCCGCCGCAGCCCAGGACTTCGTCATCCGGATGTGGCGCGATGATCACGGCGCGGCTGCCTTCAGGCACCAGTTCGGCAATGTCTACGCAAGGCAGCTCGGCCAGTCGCGACGAGCTTTGCCACACATGCAAGGGCGTGCCCTGGCCGACGATTGGATTGATCTTCATAGTTCCCATCTCCCTGGGCGCTCATCGGCGACTTGTTGACCAAGGGCGGCCAGGTCGCGCTCGGCGTGACTTTGCCGCAGGTACACCGGCAAGTCGGCCATCAACTGGGCAAAATGCGGGTCCTTGCAATACGGCCCGGCGCCCAGTGCGCGGCCGACATGGTGAATCACCTGGTCGACGGTTTCTTCGATACAGGCCCGTGCCTGTTGTGCCAGCAGCCGGGCATCTGCCTTGGGCTGCCGGTCGATATGGGTGGCGCTGTCGCGCAGCACACAGGCCGCGCTGTGCAAGGCACTGTCGACGCTGCCAAGGTGCGCCAGGGCGTGGGGCTCCGGGCGTTTTGCGCACTGCTCGCGCAAGGCCTCCGCCAGGCGTTGTGCCGCGCCGTACCAGCAGGCGGCGATGCCGATGCCGCCTTGCCAGAAGCCCGGGCGCGCCAAATAGTCCCCAGGCTTGCCGATGGCCAGGCCAACGGTGTCCTGGAAAAGCACTTCAACACTGCCCGTAGCGGCCATGCCCACGGCCGCCCAGCCCTCATCGGTGACGGTTACGCCGGGCTGGTGCATTTGCACTGCAACCAGTTGCTGGCGATCCTCTTCATCCCACGCCGTGAGCAACCCGTGGCTGACCACCGCCGCGCCCGAACACCAGGCCTTGCGGCCCTCCAGCCGCACACGTTGGCCGTCACGCCGGATCCGCACCTTGGCGGTGGGCGGCTCGGCCGCCCACATGCCCCACGTGCTGCCAACCGGCGGCAAGGGGCTGTCGAGTTCAGCGATGATCGCCAGGGCGTCCGTGTGGCCCTCGAACAACTTGCACAACCGCAGGTCATGGCCGGCGACTTGCGCCAGCCGGCTGAAGCGTTCCAACGTTTGCCCGCTGCCCGGCAAGGGCAACTGGTCCAGGCCTTCCTCCACCAAAGCCCTTAGCGTAGCGCCAAGGGCCTGGGTGTCCGGGTATTCCCGGTAGCCGCGAAGAAACTCATGCAAGGCCATGTCACACCTCGTCCTCATGCTGCAATTCAAACAGCAGCAGCGAACGCCCGGTGACCGCGTATTCGTGATCGAAATCGAAGCGTTCCTGGCCACGCACTGCCGGCTGGTTGGTGTCGAGCATGCAGGTCCAGAAGCCGCCATCCGGCACCGGTGGCAGGCGGAAATTGACCATGTCGTGGTGGGCATTGACCACCAGCAACAACGTGGCATCGGCCCCCGGGCGGCGAATCCCGGTTTCCTGGGCGCGGCCATCCATCAGCATGCCCAGGCAACGGCCATGGCTGTCCTGCCATTGCTCGATGGTCATTTCATCGCCGCTCGGCGCGAGCCAGGTGACGTCCTTGACCCCGATATCTTCGTTGTAGTCGCCCACCAGGAAGCGCCCGCGACGCAGGATCGGGTACGCCAGGCGCAACTTGATCAGGCGCTTGACGAACTTGAGCAGGGCCTTGCCGTCTTCATCCAGTTCCCAATTGATCCAGCCGATCTCGCTGTCCTGGCAGTAGGCGTTGTTGTTGCCGTGCTGGGTCCGGGCGAACTCGTCACCGGCTACCAGCATTGGCGTGCCCTGGGCCAGCAGCAGGGTGGCGAAGAAATTGCGCATCTGGCGCAGGCGCAGCGCGTTGATTTCCGGGTCGTCGGTAGGACCTTCGACACCGTGGTTCCACGACAGGTTGTTGTTGCTGCCGTCCTGGTTGTTCTCGTCGTTGGCTTCGTTGTGTTTGTCGTTGTAGGACACCAGGTCGTGCAGGGTGAAACCGTCGTGGGCGGTGATGAAGTTCACCGAGCTGTACGGCCGGCGGCCGCGCTGGTTGAACATCTCGCCCGAGGCGGTCATGCGTCCGGCGAAGTCGGCCAGTTGGCCGTCGTCACCTTTCCAGAACGAGCGCACGGTGTCGCGGAAACGGTCGTTCCATTCCACCCAGCCCGGCGGGAAACCGCCGACCTGATAGCCGCCGGGGCCACAGTCCCACGGCTCGGCAATCATTTTCACCTGGCGCAGCACCGGGTCCTGGCGGCAGGCCACGAGGAAGCTGTGGCGCTCGTCGAAACCGTCGCGGTAGCGGCCAAGGATGGTTGCCAGGTCGAAGCGGAAGCCGTCGACATGCATCTCGGTCGCCCAGTAGCGCAACGAGTCGGTGACCATTTGCAGCACGCACGGGTGGCTCAGGTCGAGGGTGTTGCCGGTGCCGGAATCGTTGATGTAGAAGCGCTTGTCATCGGGCATCAGGCGGTAGTACGAGGCGTTGTCGATGCCGCGCATGGACAGCGTCGGGCCTTGCTCGTTGCCTTCGGCGGTGTGGTTGTAGACCACGTCCAGGATCACTTCCAGCTTGGCTTCGTG
Organism: Pseudomonas sp. D8002; assembly: GCF_013385695.1. Classification (NCBI taxonomy): domain Bacteria; kingdom Pseudomonadati; phylum Pseudomonadota; class Gammaproteobacteria; order Pseudomonadales; family Pseudomonadaceae; genus Pseudomonas; species Pseudomonas sp. D8002. The sequence continues at coordinate 51,992 of NZ_JACAPM010000013.1, read as the reverse complement.
CAGGTGCGCGACCATTTCCTTGAACTCGGCGATCTTGCCGCTGGCCAGGTAGCGCGGGTCCGGGGCGAAGAAGGCGATGCTGTTGTAGCCCCAGTAATTGGTCATGCCTTTTTGCAGCAGGTGCTGGTCGTTGACGAAGGCGTGCACCGGCAGCAACTCGACCGATGAGACACCCAACTGGCGAATGTGCTTGAGCACATCGTCGACCATCAGCCCGGCGCAGGTGCCGCGCACTTCCTCAGGCACCGAAGGGTGGCGCATGGTGATGCCGCGCAGGTGGGTTTCATAAATGATCGTGCGATCCCACGGCGTGCGCACTGGCTGGTCGTTGCCCCAGGTGTGGGCCGGGTCGATGACTTTGCACTTGGGCACGAAGGGCGCGCTGTCGCGCTCGTCGAAACTGAGGTCGGCGTCCGGATGGCCGATGGTGTAGCCAAACAGGGCCTCGGACCATTTGAGCTCGCCCACCAGCTGTTTGGCGTAGGGGTCGATCAGCAATTTGTTGTGATTGAAGCGATGACCGTTGGCCGGGTCATAGGGACCGTACACGCGGTAGCCGTAGATCAGCCCGGGGTGGGCGTCGGGCAGGTAGCCGTGGAAGGTTTCGTCGGTGTATTCCGGCAGTTCGATGCGCTCCAGCTCGACTTCGCCGCTGTCGTCGAAGATGCACAGTTCGACTTTGGTGGCGTTGGCCGAGAACAGCGCAAAGTTGACCCCCAGACCGTCCCAGGTCGCGCCGAGAGGGAAGGGCAAACCTTCACGAATCCGCGACGGCTCGTTTTCCGGCGTCGAGTTGGGCTTGTTGGGTTTGCTCATTGAGATGCTCCTGCAAAAGGGTTTTTCCGGGCCGAACGGGGCCATTCCGGCGTGATGCCGGGTAGATATCGGTAGTTGGATAGCCTCCTGCGGTGCGGGCGCACCTGCAGGAGGATCTTTGGGTCAGGGGGCCTTGGGCTTCTTCGCAGCAGGCTTCTTCGCCGCCGGCACTGCGCTCGGCTTGGCTGCCGGTTTCGGCGCTGCCGCTGCGGGCTTGGCTTTTGGCTTGGCCTTGGCGGCGGCCTTCGGTGCCTTGGATGGCGTCAGCGCTTCGGCTTCCGCCAGTTTGCGCGCCATTTCCCAGTGTCGTGCGTCCTCGCCATGGGGTTTACCTTCAGATTCCCAGATCTGATGTGCCAATTCGCGGATGCGTTTGTCTTCAGTACTCATCGCAATGCTCCTCACAGAAAATTTCAGCTTTCTTGATCATCAGGATTGATAAAGACATTGACCGGGAAATCCCCCAGGGCAGCGCTGATCATGAGCTCCTTGTTTGGTGTGACTGCGCCTGTTCGGAAAAGTCCCTTCCAATTTTGGGTTGGAGCGGCGAACGGTAATCGGACCCGGGTATCGCCCCAAATCTGCGCGTTGATCAGGGGATACACACCGTTTTCAAGCAGCCGGTGAGGCCAGCGTGGCACCACCACCAGCAGTTGTTTGCCCTGGTATTCGCGGTAGAAAGCGACCACCCGCTCGGCGTGTTCGCCCACCACTTCCAGAGGCTCGTACGTGCCCTGGCGAAACAGTTGCGGATGCGCCTTGCGCAACCCCAGGACCTGGCTGATCAACGCCTGTTTTATACGCCCGTCATGCCAGTTGAACATCAGCTCGCCGATGTCCGGTGGTGTGTGCAGGCCCTGTCGCCGTGCGGGGTAGTCCACCGGGCGGCGGTTGTCAGGGTCTACCAATGTGAAGTCCCAGAACTCATCGCCCTGGTACAGGTCCGGCACGCCCGGCACGGTGAGGCGAAGCAAGGATTGCGCCAGCCCGTTGAGCGCGCCGGCCGGGGCGATGGCCTGGGCGGCCTCGCCGATGGCATCGCGCAGGGTCCTGCCGGCGTCCTCCAGCAGCAGCCGTGACAGGAACGCTTCGACACCTTGCTCGTACAACTCGTTGGGGGCGCTCCAGCTGCTGTTGAGCTTGGCTTCACGCAGGGCTTTCTGCTGCCACTGCCACAGGCGCTGGTGATAGTCCGCCAGGCCCTCGGTATCGTCGCGGTGCAGGTCCAGCGGCCAACTGCCCAGCAGCACCTGATAGAGGATCAGTTCGTCACCCGCGGACGGCGTGTTGGCATCGCTGCGCAGGCGGGCGGCAAGGGGGCGCCATTGCTCCACCTGCTCGGCATACCAGTCGGCGGCCTCGCTGAGCACCGCCAGGCGCGCACGGGTATCTTCGCCGCGCTTGTGGTCGTGGGTGGCGGTGGCCAGCAGGTTGTCGGGGAAGGTGCGCAGTCGTTGCTGGTTGACCGCGTGGAAGTCTTCCAGCGGGGCGCTGAATTGTTCGGTGCTGAAACCCACGTCATTGCGCGACAACAACACACCCGAGCGGTAGAACGCAGTGTCTTCCACGGCCTTGGCCGCCGCCGGCGAGGTCAGTTGCTGGAAGCGTACGCAGGCGTGCTTGAGCATCTTGCGTTTGCGGCCCAGGGGGCGGTCGCGCCAGGGTTGGCCGCCGAGCCATTTTTCCAGGTAGTCGAGCACCGGCCAGTCGCCTTCGCTCAAGGTGCTGCGGGCACCGGCCAGGGCTTGCAGGAAAAACACGTCATCCAGTTCGCTGCGGCCCCGGGCACTGATGTAGGTGCGGTACACCGGGAAATGCACGATCAGTTCCTGCAACGCGCGGCGAATTGCACCCAGGGTCAGGTCGCGGCTCATCACATCGTCCCGAGCCACTTGCAGCAGGGCCTGGGCCACACTTTCAAAATCCCCGGCCAGGGAACCGTTGAGGATCTGCTGCCGGGCCAGCCAGGCTTCTTCGATAAATGAAGACGGGCGCTCGGTGTGGCGGGTCCATAACTCGGCCAGGGGTTCGAAGCCCTTCGGGTCATGTTGCAGCAATGACAGCTGGTTCATGAATTCGTAGCCGGTGGTGCCGTCCACGCGCCAGTCTTCACGCAAGGTTTCGCCTTCGCCGAGGATCTTCTCGACGAAGATCGGCAAGTGCCGCCCACTCGCCAGCGAGTCCACCCGGCGGCGCAGCTTGCGGCAGTAACCGCGCGGGTCGGCGAGGCCGTCGATGTGGTCGATGCGCAGGCCGTCGATCAGGCCTTCGCTGATCAGCTGGAAGATCTTGCCGTGGGTCGCTTCGAACACTGCGCTGCGTTCAACCCGCAGGCCGCCCAGCTCGTTGACGTCGAAGAACCGCCGCCAGTTGATATCGTCCGCCGCCGTGCGCCAGCTGGCCAGGCGATAGCTTTGTTGTTCCAGCAGGTGGTGCAGGCGGGCGAAACCTTCGGGCTGGCGGGCGTCGTAGAGGTCGAGGTTCGCTTCGATGGCCGTCAGGATTTCGGGGTCGCGGGCGGCCTCGATCAGTTCCTGTTTCAGCGCGGCGGCCTGGGGATAGGCGTCCGGCTGGTAGGCCAGGCTGCTGAAGCGATCGGCCAGTGACTTGACAGGCACCAGCTCGCCATATTCCCGCGGGCAGATCGGAAAACGATGTTCGTAATGCTCGACGTAGAAGCTGCCGTGCAGCGGGTCGAAGCGCAGCGGCAGGGCACCCGACTGCAGGGCTTCGCCGTAGTCGCTGCCCAGGAACGGCATCAGCAGTTGGCCCTTGAGCAGCGGGTCTGGCGAGTGCCATTGAATGTCGAAGAATTCGCTGTAGGGACTCAGTCGACCCCATTCCAGCAAGTCCAGCCACCACAGATTATCGGCACCGCCGACGGCCATGTGGTTGGACACGATATCGAGGATCAGCCCCATGTCATGTTCGCGCAATGCCGCAACCAATCGCCGCAGCGCCGGTTCGCCGCCCAGCTCGGGATTGACGGTGGTGGGATCGACCACGTCATAGCCGTGCATCGAACCGGCGCGGGCGCTCAGCAATGGCGAGGCGTAGAGGTGGCTGATGCCCAGCTCGGCGAAGTACGGCACCAGCGGCACGGCGTCGTCGAGGGTGAAGCCCTTATGAAATTGCAGGCGCTGGGTAGCCCGAAGCGTCAATGCTTTCATCGGTCACGCTCTTGGGCCTGGATGCGCGCCACGGCCAGCAGCTCAAGGCGGCGGGCGGCATTGTCGTCATCGAGCAGGGTGGCGGCATCGCCCGGCAGGCGGCGGCGCCAGTTCGGGTGGGTGTCGGTGGTGCCGGGCAGGTTGGATTGTTCCTCGACCCCCAGGGCGTCCTCCAGCGGCAGCAATACCAAGGGTGCACGGGTGTGGCCCAGGTAGCGCACGCTGGCGTCGATGACGTGGTCGGTTTCGTTGCGCACTTCGTCGATGAAGTTCTGCGGGTCCTGGCTCAAGGCCTGGCGCAGTGCCTGGCGTTCCCGCAGGCGGTGTTCGCTCCATTGCTCGACGGTGGGTGCATCGATCAGGCCCAGCTGGATATTCCAGTCGATATCGCGGCTGTGCCACCAACCGTTGAGGGTCGGCAGGTCGTGGGTGCTGGTGGTGGCCAGCGCGTTGTCCGGCCAATCGAGGATCGGCTTGAACTGGCCGCCGTGGTCTTGTTCGAACAGCAGCACGCGCATCCCAAGGATTGAGCGCGCGATGAGTTTTTCCCGCAGGCCGTCGGGTACGGTGCCGAGGTCTTCACCGAGGACGATCGCCTGGTGGCGGCTCGACTCCAGGGCCAACAGCCGCAGCAGGTCATCCACCGGGTAATACAGGTAGGCGCCGTCCCGTGGCGAGGCGTCCATCGGGATCACCCACAGGCGTTGCAGGCCCATCACATGGTCGATGCGCAAGCCGCCGGCGTGGGCGAAGTTGGCCCGCAGCATTTCGATAAACGCGCGAAAGCCGTTGCGCTTGAGGCCTTCGGGGGAAAACGCGGAAATACCCCAGCCCTGGCCGGCACGGTTGAGGATGTCAGGTGGCGCACCCACGGTCAGTTCCGCCAACAGTTCATCCTGGCGGCTCCAGGCCTGGCTGCCGCCGCCGTCGGCGCCCACTGCGAGGTCGGCGATCAGGCCGACACCCATGCCGCTGCCGCGCGCCGCTTGTTGCGCGCGTTCCAGGCACCGGGCAATCAGCCATTGGCTGAAGGCGTAGAAGCCGATTTCGTCCCGATTGGCTTCGGCAAACTGCACCAGGGCCGGGCTTTGCGGGCTGTGCCAGTCCTCTGGCCAGTGGCGCCAGTCGAGGCTCTCGCCGTTGGCCGCGCGTTCGGCTTGTAAGGCTTCGAAGCGGCAGTGGTTTTCCAGGGCTTCACCGCCAGCCTGGCGGAAGCTCAGGAAGTCGGCATGTTGCGGGTGGTCGCCCTGGCGGAAGTCGTCATACAGGGTGCGCAACAGGCGCTGCTTGGCTTTGGCCGCGGCCGGCCAGTCGATCAGGCTTTGTTGCTCAAGGTCATACAATTCGTCGGCCAGCCCGCTGGCTTCGATGGCACTTTGCACGGCACGTTCGCCGAGGATGCAGCCGGGGGAGGCGTACAGACTGTTGAGGAACAGGCGGCTGGACGGGGAATAGGGGCTGAAGCGCTCGGTGTCGGCGCTGAACATCGCGTGCATCGGGCTGATGGCCAGGGCGTCGGCGCCGCGTTCGGCGGCGGCGCGGGCCAGTTGTTCCAAGGCCTGGGTATCGCCAAAGCCGCCGTCGCCGCTGCGGCGCAGGGAATACAGCTGGGCGCTCAGGCCCCAGGCGCGGGCGGTCTGGGTGTCGACCGCTTCTGCAACGGTGTAGCAATGCGTCGGTGCCACGGCCAGGGTGAAATGCTGGTCGGCAATATGCACTTGTTGGTAGCCGACGGGAATCGAGCCGGGCAACACCGCGTTCTCGTCCAGGCTCAGGTCCAGCACGCTGGAGTCTTCGAGGTGAATCTGGCACGGCGTACCGGGGGCGAAGTAGCGCGCCAGGTCCAGGCCGGCGCCGCTGTCGACGGTCATCAGGGGCGGCAGGTGCTTGTCTTGTTGCACGCGTTCGAGGTCCAGCAGGCTGGCTTCGATCTCGGCGTCGCTGTCGGCCGGGTGGCCCAGGCCTTTGAGCACGGCGCGCAGGGCGTCGGGCTTTACATGTTGCGGGCGGCCATTCGCGTCGATCCAATCGACGGCCAGGCCCGCTCGGCTGGCGAGTATTTCCAATTGCGCGTCGCTCAAGGGTGCTCTCCAACAGGGGAATGGGTGAGGCTGACGCGGGCGCTGAGGGGAGCCAATTGTTCGGCCCCGCTGGCCTGCGTCACGAATAGGAGGTGCTCGGCAGCCGGGTAGTTCAGAGAATTGGCGCTCAGGTTGAGGTCGATCTGCAACAGGCTGCCATTGCCCAGGCGCCAGCGCGCCGTGACCGCGCCCTCCGCCAGCACGTGCGCACCCAGGGCCATGCTGCCGGGCAGGTGCGGCACGATATGTTGGTGGCGCAGGCTCAGCAGGTGCCGGTAGAGCTGCGAGTCGCCGCAGTCGGCGAGGGCGGGTGCCGAGCGGCGGAAGGTTTGCAGGGAGTTGGGGTCGGGAATGCGTTCGCGGCGTTCGGGGTCGCTGAACGCGGCGAAGTCGGCAAACTCATTGCGCCGGCCTTCACGTACCGCCTCGGCCAGTTCGCCGTGATGGTCGGTGAAGAACAGGAACGGCTCCTCGGCGTTGACTTCATCGCCCATGAACATCAGCGGGATCATCGGCGACATCAGCAGCAAGGTCGTCGCGGCGCTCAGGGCCTGGGGCGAACACAGTTGATGCAGGCGTTCGCCCAAGGCGCGGTTACCGATCTGGTCGTGGTTCTGCAGGAACAGCACAAAGGCGCTGGGCGGCAGGTGCCCGCTGGGCTCGCCGCGCGTGTGGCCGTGGCGCGTGGTGTGGCCCTGGTAGATAAATCCTTCGCTCAGGCAGCGCGCCAGTTTTCCCGTGGGGTCCTGGGCGAAATCGCTGTAGTAGGCGTCGGTTTCGCCGGTGAGCAGCACGTGCAGGGCGTTGTGGCCGTCATCGTTCCACTGGGCGTCGAAACCGCTTTCCAGCAGGCTGGCCTGGTTGAATTCGTTTTCCAGCACCAGCCACACATGCCGCCCCGTGTCGACTTGCTGGCGTACTTTTTGCGCCAGCTCCTGCAGAAATTCGGGATCGTTGATGGCGTGCACGGCGTCCAGGCGCAGGCCGTCGAAGCGGTATTCCAGCAGCCACATCAGGGCGTTGTCGATGAAGAAATCCCGGACCTCCCGGCGATCAAAGTCGATGCCCGCGCCCCAGGGCGTGTGCACGTCTTCGCGAAAGAAACCCTTGGCGTAGGTGCCGAGGTAGTTGCCGTCGGGGCCGAAGTGGTTGTAGACCACATCGAGGATTACCGCGAGGCCATAGTGGTGCGCACTGTCGATCAGCTGTTTGAGCTGCTCGGGCGAACCGTAGGAGGATTGGGGAGCGTAGGGCAGGACACCGTCGTAACCCCAGTTGCGTTCGCCGGGGAATTGCGCGATGGGCATCAGCTCAATGGCGGTGACCCCCAGTTCGGCGAGGCGCGGCAGTTGTTTCTCGACCTCGGCGTAGCCCCCCAGTACGCCCACGTGTATCTCGTAGATCACCGCTTCGTGCCACGGCCGGCCTTGCCAGTGGCTTTGGCGCCACTGATAGGCCAGGGGGTCGACCACCACGCTGAAGCCGTGAACGTCCGTGGCCTGTGCCCGGGAAGCCGGGTCGGGAACGTCCTGTTCGCCGTCGATGTTGTAGCGGTAGCGGGTGCCCGGCGGGCATTGCAGCTGCACCACAAACCAGCCATCGGCCTGGGGCAGCATCGCTACCGATTTTCCTTCCTCAAATTCAACGCTGACATAAAACGCGTCTGGCGCCCATAACGCGAAGCGGGTGTGTTCCGCATCCAGCATGATCGCGCCGTGGGGCCAGGTTTCCAGAGTCCGTGACGGCATCTATGAAGACCTCTTTTTACTGTTTCCCCGATCTTCCCAGCGCTTTCGCTACCAGTTGCTCATAAAGTTCGGCATAGGGTTCCACTGCCTGGCACCAGTTGAACGGTGCGGCCATAGCCCGGCAACGCATGGCGTTGAGCAAGCCTGGGAAGGCGAAGACCTTGAACGCGCGGCTCAGGGCCGCTTCGTAGCTTTCGACAGTGGATTCGTTGAACAGGAAGCCGGTGACACCATCCTCGATAGTATCGGCCAGGCCGCCGGTGTTACGTGCAACCGGCAACGAGCCGAAGCGCTGGGCATACATCTGGCTCAGGCCGCAGGGTTCATAACGGGACGGCATCAGCAGGAAGTCGCTGCCGGCGAACATGCGGCGCGCGTCGGTCTCGTTGAAGCCGATGCGCACGCCGATCTGGCCGGGAAAGCGCAGGGCCAGTGCACGCATGGCTTGCTCTTCTTCCGGCTCGCCACGACCGATGATCGCGATCTGGCCGCCGTTTTCGACGATAAAACTGGAGACCGCTTCGGTCAGGTCCAGGCCTTTCTGGTAGACCAGGCGCGATACCACGGCGAACAGCGGGCCGGTGGAGTCATCCAGACCGAACAGGTTGCGTACATGGGCGGCGTTCTGTGCCTTGCCTTCCCAGTCACCGATGTTGAAGGGGTGAGTCAGGTGCGGGTCGGTGGACGATTCCCAGCTTTCATCAATGCCGTTGGGAATGCCGCTGAGCAGGCCTTGCTGGGTCTTACTGGCGAGGAAGCCATCCAGACCGCAGCCAAATTCGGGGGTGGTGATTTCCTGGGCGTAGGTGGCGCTGACCGTGGTGATATGGCTGGAATACGCCATGCCGGCTTTCAGGAATGACAGCTTGCCGTAGAACTCCATGCCTTCTTGCTGCAAGGCGTGTTCTGGAATACCCAGCTCCGGGCACGAGGCGAGGCTGACCACGCCCTGGTAGGCGAGGTTATGAATGGTGAACAGCGTTGGAGTGCGTGACCCACGCCAGTGCATATAGGCTGGCGCCAGGCCGGCGGGCCAGTCATGGGCGTGCACCAGGTCCGGGCACCAGTGGATTTGCGCCAGGTTGGCGGCAATATCGGCGGCGGCCAGGCCCAGGCGGGCGAAGCGGATATGGTTGTCGGGCCAGTCACGGCCGTTGTTGGCGCCGTAGGGCGTGCCTTCGCGCTCGTAAAGCTCGGGGCAGATCAGCACGTAGATAACCAGGCCGTCCTTGAGGTCCATGCGCCCGATCTTGCACGGCGGCAGCGCAGCGTGGCCGCCCAGCTCGCCGATGATATGGATGGGGTTGTCGCTTTCCAGCACCTGCGGGTAGCCGGGGATCAGCACGCGCACATCGTGCAGGTGCGCCATGGCGCGGGGCAGGGCGGCGGACACATCACCCAGGCCGCCGGTTTTCACCAGGTCAGCAATTTCGGAAGTGACAAACAGCACTTTTTTGCGATTGGGATTCACACGTGGGACCGGCCGCACCGTGTTGGGAAGGTCGGCCAATGAGGTCGGCCCGCCAACCGGCTGACTAAAACGCTCTCCCTGAGTATCTACAGCGGCACTGATCATAGTTCTCTCCCGAGTTCTGGTCGGCTGATGGCATATAGCAATCAGCGAAGGTTGACCGCGTCCTGCGGCCAGGCGCACAAGCGCTACACAGACTGGCAAGCCTTATGCCAGTTGTGCTGGAGTCTTAAATAGAGTGGATGGACGGGCGTTCGGTGGGAACCGTCAGCACTCGCCTTACCTTAAACCTGACCTGTGGCAGAGTTGGAAAGTTTCGATTTTTTGCGGGGTTTTTGTTTTGGATCGGACCCATCGGTCATGAGTCTAGGACAGATCCCAGAGCCTGTGGGGTCTGTGGGGTATTTTTGTAGGACAAATTTTTTTCATGAGCCCCGTAGCAGCTGTCGAGCGCGCTCCGGTTCAGGATCGGCAGTGCGCCCGACGCAGCCTCGCTGGGGCTCGACAGCTGCTACGGGGGGAGTGGGAGGTGAAATGTGTGCACTAGCTTAGTGCGCGAAGGGGCACTCCTTTGGCCCAGGCTTGGATGTCTTCGATCATTTGCTGGTAGAACTGGCGGTAGTTCTGCTCGCTGACGTACCCCACATGAGGGGTGGCCAATACGTTGGGCAACTGGCGGAATGGATGCCCGGCTGGCAGCGGCTCCTGGGCGTACACGTCCAGTGCCGCGCCCGCCAGCCGGCCATTGGCCAGGGCGTCAATCAAGGCGGCTTCGTCGACAATCGGCCCGCGTGCCGTATTCACCAGATGCGCCGTAGGTTTCATCCAGCCCAACGCTTCGGCGTCCACCAGCCCGCGGCTGCGGTCGCTGAGCACCAGGTGAATCGACAACACGTCCGCCTGTTCAAACAACTCGCGCTTGCTGACCCAGGTCACGCCGCTTTCGGCAGCGCGCTCTGGAGTAAGGTTTTCGCTCCAGGCAATTACGCGCATGCCGAAGGCCTGGCCAAATTTGGCGACCTTCTGGCCAATGCTGCCCAGCCCGAGAATCCCCAGGGTCTTGCCGTACAAATCGCCGCCCAGGCCCACTTGCCAACCCCCGGCGCGCAGGGAATTGGCTTCGGCCAGCAGGTTGCGGGTGGACGCCATGATCAGTGCCCAGGTCAGTTCCGGGGCCGCGTGCTTGTAACTGTCAGTGCCGCCTACCTGGATACCCAGGGCCTTGGCCGCAGGAATGTCGATGGCGGCGTTGCGCATGCCGCCGGTCACCAGCAACTTGAGCCTGGGCAAGCCTTGCAACAGAGCCTGGTCGAAGGTGGTGCGTTCGCGCATCACGCAGATCACCTCGAACCCCTGCAAACGCTCGATCAACGTGGCGGTGTCCGCCGGGTAATCGTGGAGGAAGTGCACCTGGCCGACCGACGCCAGGACTGACCAGTCCACCACGCCACTGGCCACATTCTGCCAATCATCAATCACTGCGATCTGTACCGACATTCACGCATGCCTCGAAAAAGGTTGGATTAAAGGGCGTTCAGCCCTTGCAACAGTGCCTTGTGAAACTGTGCCGGCTCTTCCATTTGCGGTGCATGGCCCAGGCCCGGGAATTCCACCAGGGTGGCGTGGGGAATCAGCTTGGCCACTTGCTTGCCCAGCACCGCGTAGTTGCCGAGCTTCGCCTTGACCGCCGGTGGCGCCAGGTCTTTGCCAATGGCGGTGTTGTCGGAGGTGCCGATCAGCAGCAGGGTGGGCATCTGCAGGTCCTTGAACTCGTAGTACACCGGCTGGGTGAAGATCATGTCGTAAATCAGCGCCGAGTTCCACGCCACCTGGCTGTGGCCGGGGCCTTTGTTCATGCCGGCGAGCATATCGACCCAGCGGTCGTATTCAGGCTTCCAGCGGCCGACGTAGTAGGTGTCGAGCTCGTATTTGCGGATGCCTTCGGCGGTCAGTTTCAACTCGCGCTCGTACCATTGGTCAACGCTGCGGTAGGGCACGCCGATGGCCTTCCAGTCTTCCAGGCCAATAGGGTTTACCAGTGCAAGTTGTTCGGTTTGCTGCGGATAGAGCAGGGCGTAGCGTGTGGCAAGCATGCCGCCGGTGGAATGGCCGAGCAGGGTAGCCTTCTGAATACCAAGTTTTTCCAGGAGTTGATGGGTGTTGATCGCCAGTTGCTGGAAGCTGTACTGGTAATTGTCCGGCTTGCTGGAGGTGCAGAAACCGATCTGGTCGGGAGCGATCACCCGGTAGCCGGCGTCGCTCAGGGCCTTGATCGATTCATCCCAGGTGGCGCCGCAGAAGTTCTTGCCGTGCATCAGCACGATGCTGCGCCCGCTGGCCTTGCCCTTGGCCGGCACGTCCATGTAGCCCATCTGCAGGGATTTGCCCTGGGACTGGAAGGTGAAGTGCTCTACCGGGTACGGGTATTGGAAGCCTTGCAGCTCGGGGCCGTAGGTCGGACCTTCTTCGGCGGCGAAGGCGGGCAGGGCGCTGCCGAGCAACAGGCTGGCGACGCACAGAGAGCGGATCTTGGACATGGTTAGAGCTCCGGGAACAGTGCCCGGATGCTGTGGCGAGGGGATTAACGGGAGATTAAATCCAGTGCAGGGTGAGCATGGCCAGTACCCCGTAGCGCGCCCCTTTGGCCAGGGTCACCAGCACCAGGAACCGCCAGAACGGTTCGCGCATGACCCCGGCCACCAGGGTCAGCGGGTCACCAATGATCGGCACCCAACTGAGCAGCAACGACCAATGGCCCCAGCGCTGGTAATGAGTACGGGCGTTTTCCAGGTGCCTGGGGCTGACCGGAAACCAGCGTCGATCCTTGAAGCGCTCGACCGAGCGGCCCAGCAGCCAGTTCACCACCGAGCCCAATACGTTGCCGGCCGTTGCAACCCCGAGCAGCAGCCACACGCTGTAATGCCCGCTGATCATCAGCCCTACCAGCACCGCCTCCGATTGCATCGGCAACAGCGTGGCGGCGCCGAAGGCGGCGAAAAACAGTCCCAGGTAACCGGCAAGCATCAATCAGCGTGCCGGATAGTCAGCCACTACCACGTCTTTGCCATCGCGAGTCAGGCCGATGACCTGATAGGCATCGCTGCTGCCGTTCATCTCCATGCCAGGCGAGCCCATGGGCATGCCTGGCGCCGCAATGCCCAGCAAGTCGTCGCGCTTGCGCAGGGCCAAGACCTGGTCGGCTGGCACATGGCCTTCGACGAACTTGCCGTCGATCACGCCGGTATGGCAAGACGCCAGGCGCGGCGCCACGCCCAGGCGTTGCTTGACCTCGCTCATGTTGCTTTCCACATGGTCGTTGACCTTGAACCCGTTGCTCTCCAGGTGGGCAATCCACTTTTTGCAGCAACCGCAGTTGGCATCACGGTGCACGTCAATCGGGATCAGCTCGGCAGCCTGGGCCAGGGTGCTCATGAGCAGGGCCGACAGTGCGGCCAGTCGCAGGGTGGTTTTCATCGTCATCTCATCGGATAAAGGGCAACAGCGGGGCATTCTCCCTGCTTTTTGGAAAAGGGTTTCCCGGGATTGTTACGAGGTTTTACGAAAAACCGACAGCACCAGAATAACCGCCTGGTGCTGTCGGAAAACTGAGAGGGATATGACGGTTTTGTCAGGCTGGCGGGGATTCCAGGCGCTGCTTGAGCTGATCAAGGGCCTGGTTGGACAGTGCGATCATGCGCTCATGCAGGGTGGTCAGTTGCAGTTCGGTTTCATAGGTGAGGATGCGCTTGAACAGCGTGCCGTTGCCCTGTACTTGCAGCAGATAATGAATACAGCCATCGACCGCCAATGAGGTGAACGCGGTCTTGAACTCCCGCGGTCGCTGCGCAATCTGCACGCGATAGCTCATGGGAACCCGCACACCCAGCAGGTCGATGGTTTCAGTGAAACGATGACCGGCAGGCAATGAGCCGGCGATACCGGTGTCGGCGCCCAGGGATGTCGGATGCCATTCATGCCAGCGATCCGGTTGGGTAACGTAGTCGTAAACATCGTCGATAGAGGCTTGTATATAGCGTTCCTGACTGATCCGCTCCAGACGGATCGGGTGCTCAACTGCGTGCATGACACACCTCCTGTGTGGCGGAGCGAACTGTCAGAATAGTCCGGCTCCCGCGCATTGCACGGGAGCTTTCAGGCTATTTTTTCAACGCACCTTGAAGCGACCCATCAATGCAATAACCCGGCCATTGGCATCCAGCAGGCTCTGGGTGTTGTGCTCCGTGGCGTGGCCGCTTTGCACCAGCTCTTCGACCATGTGGCGGATGTGCACCATGCTGCGGTTGATTTCCTCGGTCACCGCGCTTTGCTGTTCGGCGGCGGTGGCGATCTGGGTGCTGAGGTTGTTGATATGGCTGACGGAGCCAGCCATCTCGTCCAATCCCGTGTTCACCCGGGCCGTGGCGTCAGCCGCAGACTGGCAGCTGGCCTGGGTGGCTTCCATGGCCGTCACCGAGGAACTCACGCCCGTGGTCAGGCGCGCCAGCATCTCATTGATCTGCGAGGTGCTGGCCTGGGTGCGGGCGGCGAGGGCGCGGACTTCGTCGGCCACCACCGCAAAACCCCGGCCTTGTTCGCCGGCCCGGGCGGCTTCGATGGCCGCGTTGAGTGCCAGCAGGTTGGTCTGGCCGGCGATGGCGCCGATCACGCCGAGGGTTTCGGTGATGCGGGCGGCATCCTGGCGCATGTTTTCCACGGTGTGGGTGGCGCTGGAGACCTCGCCGATCAACGCGCTGACGCTGCGGGAAGCTTCGCCGACCACCACCCGCGAACGGTCGGCGTGCTCATTGGCGCGCTGGGTGAACGCAGCCGTTTCGGCGGCGTTCTCGGCCACGGTGTCGGCGGTGGAACTCATCTCGGTGATGGCCGTGACGGTCTGGTCGGTTTCCGAGGCATGGCGGACCAGGATCTGGTTGGTCTGGGCCGACGTCTGCTGCAATTGCGCCAGGCTCGACGACATGGCGCCGGTGGCCAGGGTCACTTCTCCAATCATGTTTTGCAGGTAGACGATAAAGCGGTTCACCGAATGGCCAATCGCCCCCAGTTCATCCTCGGCGCGGATGGTGATGCGCCGGGTCAGGTCGGCATCGCCGTTGGACAGTGCGTCGATATTGGTCTTCAGCGCGGTCATCCGGTGCACCAGCTGGCGGATGGCGTACACCGCCAACAGCACCAACAGCAGGATCATCGGGATTTGCAGCATCGCCAACGTGCCCAGTACGTCATCACGTTGGGCGGTGATCAGCGAGGTCGGCAGCGCAGTGGCGAGGAACCACGGCGTGCCTTCGATCGGGCGCATGAAGAACGTGCTGGCCACGCCCTGGTTGTCGAACTCGCTGCGTTGCAGGGTTTGATCACGATGGGCCAGGCCGGCGCTGACCTGGGCGGCAAAGGCCGAGGTGCCGGCCAATTCGCTGATGTTCTTCAACACCACGGGGCCGCTGATGCGCGTGCTGTTGCTGATGATCTTGCCGTCGCCTTCGACGATCAGCATTTGCCCGCCGAGGTCTTTTTCCTTGCTGGCCACCAGGTCATTGAAGAAACCCAGGGTCACGTCGATGGTGGCGACGCCATAGGCTGCGCCGTCACGCTGGATCGCCATCGCGCAGTTGGTGCGTGGCTCCTGGCTGGCGTCATCCTTGTAGGCCGCCGCCCAGGCGCACTGGCCGCGGGGCGAAGCGAGGCCGCCCTTGTACCAGCTCTGGTCGTAGTAGTTGGGGGCCGCGTCGCTGTTCCAGAAGGTATTCACCGCCAGCTTGCCCGAGGCATCGCGGTGCCAGAAGGTGCTGTGCTTGTTGCGCCCCGGGGTGCGCTGGTTGGGCAGGGGCCAGATGCCGCCGCCGAATACTTTCAATTCGCCGTACTGGTCCACCAGGCCTGGCAGCACCTTGTCGATGGCGTCGCTGTCCAGCAGCGGGATGGTTTGGGTGATGCTGCGTTGCTGGGCCTGAACCTTGTTCAGTTCGCCCTGGATCTGCTCGGCCACTTCGGCAATGCGATTGAGGGCCACCTGTTCTTCGGTGTGGCGCAGCTTGGGGGCCACCAACTGCCCGATGCCCACCACCGTCAAGACGAATAACAACAGGACGAACAGCACCAGGAACAGGGTGTAGCGGGCTTGGATAGAGCGCAATGAGGGCATGGGGTCGTCCTTACGAAGCGTTTATTGTGCGACGCGGCTTTGTTAGAGCTTCGAAGGGCTATCGGCTTGGGACGGGCGAGCTTGAGGCGTTATCGTGCAAGAAAACCCAGGGCAGGGATTTAAGGGGCGGAGCTGGCGAACCAGCCCCGATCCGGCGTGGCAGGATTATTTGTCCAGCATCTGCATGACCGCTTCCGGGTAGCGCAGCCCGGCTGTGGCGTTGGCCGGGAATATGGCCTCCAGCGCCGCCAACTCGGTCGGGCTGAGCTTGACCGCCAGTGCCGCGACGTTCTCTTCCAGGTACTTGCGTTGCTTGGTCCCCGGGATCGGGATCAGGTAATCCCCTTGCGCCAGCACCCAGGCCAACGCCAGTTGCCCGGCGGTCACGCCCTTGTCGGCAGCCAGGGCTTGTACCTGTTTCACCAGCAGCAGGTTCTTCGCAAAGTTTTCACCCTGGAAACGCGGGCTGAACCGGCGATAGTCATCCGCCGCAAAGTCATCCGGGCTTTTCAGCGCGCCGGTCAGGAAGCCGCGGCCCAGTGGGCTGTAGGGCACAAACGCGATTCCCAGGCGTTGGCAGGCCGCGAGGCAACCGTTGTCTTCCTGGTCGCGGCTCCATAGCGAATATTCGCTTTGCAGGGCGCTGATGGGATGCACTTTATGGGCGCGCTCCAGGGTGGCCGCCGACGCTTCACTCAAGCCCAGGTAACGCACCTTGCCTTGCTTGACCAGTTCGGCCATGGCGCCAACGGTTTCTTCAATCGCCACTTCGGGGTCGATGCGGTGCTGGTAATACAGGTCCAGGGTTTCCACGCCCAGGCGCTTCAAGGTGCCGTCGATGGCCTCGCGAATGTATTCCGGGCGGCCGTTGACGCCACGCAGTGCCGGGTTCGCCGGGTCGCGCACGATGCCGAACTTGCTCGCGAGGAACACCTGGTCGCGCTTGCCGGCGATGGCCTTGCCGATCAGCGCTTCGTTGGTGTGGGGGCCGTACATGTCGGCGGTGTCCAGCAGGTTGATCCCCAGTTCCAGGGCGCGGTGCAGGGTGTATATGGCTTCAGTGGTGTCGGTGCCGGTGGTGTAGAAATCGGTCATGCCCATGCAGCCGAGGCCGATGGCGGAAACCTGAGGGCCGTTTTTGCCGAGTTGACGTGTGTGCATGGGTCCAGCTCCTGTGTGGGAAGGGCTCCATTGTTGCCCTCGACAAAAGCGGGATAAACCGGCTAAAACCACTATCACTATTATGAAATTCTAAATAATCCCTGAAGGAAACCAGCCAGTGGACCGTTTCAACGCCATGCGCGTATTTGTGCGGATTGTCGAGTTGGGCGGCTTTGCCAGGGCGGCCGACAGCCTGCAACTGCCGCGTGCCTCGGTGACCATCCTGATCAAGCAACTGGAGGCGCACCTGGGGGTGCAACTGTTGCAGCGCACCACGCGCCAGGTCAGCCCGACCCTGGACGGCGCCGCTTACTACCAGCGTTGCGTGAGCCTGTTGGCGGACCTTGAGGAAACCGAGGCGGTATTCTCCACCAGCCGACGAAACCCGCGCGGCACGTTGCGTATCGATATGCCGTCCGGGATCGGGCGTTTCCTGGTGATTCCGGCAATGCCCGAGTTCACCACACGTTACCCGCAGATTGATCTGGAAATCGGCCTCAACGACCGCCCGGTGGACCTGATCCGCGAAGGCGTTGACTGCGTGTTGCGCGGCGGCCTGGCGCTGGATGAGTCGCTGGTGGCACGGCCGCTGGCGATGATGGATCAGGTGACCTGCGCCAGCCCCGGCTACTTGCAGCGGTTCGGCGTGCCATCGACGCTGGATGAGTTGGCCGGCCATCAAGTGGTGGAGTATTTCTCCAGCACCAGCGGCAAACGCTATGGCCTGGAGTTTCAGATCGGCAGCGACATCCGCTTGGTCGACCTGCCCAAGCAAGTGGCGGTCAACAGTGCCGATGGTTACCTGGCGGCCTGTGAGGCGGGTTACGGCCTGGTACAGACGCCGTACTACCACGCCGTTCGCCAGTTGGAAGCGGGCACGCTGGTGGAGGTGCTGGCGCATCAGCCGCCGCCCAGGTTACCGCTGACGGCGCTGTACCCGCCGCATCGCCAGCTGTCGCAACGGGTGCGGGTGTTTGTCGATTGGCTGGTGGAGTTGTGTGCCCGGCCGGGCAATGGGTTGCAGCGTCAACCTTGAGCCTTTCGGTAGGCGCCGGGCTGGAAGCCGGTGACCTTATGGAAGGCCCGGGTAAATGCTGCCACCGATTGATAACCCACGGCGAGGGACACGTCCGCTACGGTCTGGTCCTGCTTGAACAGCTGGCAGGCGTGGCGCACACGCATCATCAGCAGCACTTGCCCCGGCGACTGCCCGCACAGTTCATTGAAGCGCTTGAAGAACGCCGAGCGCGACAGGCCGGTGCAGGCCGCCATGCTTTCCAGGGTCCAGGGCTCGGCCGGGCGTGCGATCAACTGCTCCAGCAGGTTGGCAAATGCCGGTTGCCGAGCCAGCGCCGCCAGGCCGCCGAGGTCGGTGTTGTCCAGCACCTGTTGGCGCAGCACATACAGGAACAGCAGGTGGCACAGGCGCTCCAGCAGGGCGGGCGAGGGCGCCGGCGTGCGCTCGCATTCCTGCAGGATCAGTTCGAACAGGTTGCGCGCGGCGGTCAGCGATGGGTCACCGGCCCGCAGGATGATCCAGGCGGGCAGGGTGTCGACAATCATCGCCGACAGCCCGGACTGGAAGTGAAAGAACCCGCACACCAGGCCCACGCCGTCACTGGCCTGGCTGTCCAGTGGCAGCATCGGTTTGCGCGGGCATTCCTGGGCGCCGGTGGCGGTGCCATCGCTGGACAAGCGGTACGCCAGGTCTCGCAGCAGGAAGACTGCATCGCCGTTGTTCAATGGGTAAGGGGTCGAGTCGCCGTCGATGTGCATCCAGCACTGCCCTTGCACCACCAGATGAAAACTCGCGCTTGCCAGGCCATGGGTGCTGGCGTGCCAGTCGCCGCAGTAACGCCCGACGTGAAACAGGCTGGTGTTGAGTTCAAGGCTATCTAATAACCAATCGACGAGTGAACTGGACGAATTCATCTAACGGAAAGACTCTAGAGCAAGTAATCGCTACTTTAGACTATTGAGCGGATTTTTTATAACCAACAGACTTGGTACACGAATCCATGAGGAGACCACTCCATGTCCCGCGTACCGATGCTAACCCTGGAAACCGCTCCTGAGGCGGCCAAGCCCTTTCTGGAAAATGCCCTGAAGGGTTCCGGGTTCATCCCCAATCTGTTGGCGGTGCTGGCCAATGCCCCGGCGGCACTGGAAACCTACATCACTGTCTCCGGCCTGAATGCCAAATCCGACCTGAGCCTGGCCGACCGCGAAGTGGTGCAACTGATTGCCGCCACGAACCACGGTTGCGATTTCTGCGTCGCCGGGCACACTGCCGTAGCGCGCAACAAAGCCAAGCTGCCGGAAGACGTGATCGACGCCCTGCGCCAGCGTGGCGAACTGCCCAACGAGCGTTATGAGACACTGGCCGCGTTCACCCGTGAAGTGATCGCCACCCGCGGTGATGTCAGCGACGCCGGCTACACCGCGTTCCGTGAGGCAGGCTACACCGACGGTCATGCCCTTGAGGTTATTCTGGGTGTGAGCCTGGCCACCCTGTGCAACTTCGCCAACGTGTTTGCCCGTACCCCGTTGAACCCGGAACTGGCGCAATACCGTTGGGAAAAACCGGCAAGCTGAAGGCGCGCAAGCGTTCGCGATGGTAAACATGCTGCAACAAGGAGAAACATGAATGCTTGACCCAATCTTGAGCCGTTGGCTCGATGTTCAAGCGCAGGCCCTGGATGTGGGCAGTTGCGATCCGCAGGAAGTGCTGCCACGGCTGGCAGAGGCCAATGTATTACGTATCGGTGTGCCCAAGGACCTCGGTGGCCTGGGCGGCGATGTCACCGGCGCGGTGGAAGCTATCGCCGACGTAGCTAGCCATTCCCTGGCGTCGGCGTTTGTATGCTGGGGCCAACGCTCGTTTATCGAATACCTGCTGCAAAGCCCGAACCAGCGCCTTCGCGAGCAACTGCTGCCGGACCTGCTGAGCGGCAAGCTGGCCGGGGCGACCGGGCTGTCCAACGCGATGAAGTTTTTGTCTGGCATCGAGTCGCTGCAAATCAGCGCCGAGCCGACCGACGACGGCTGGAATCTCAATGGCCGCCTGCACTGGGTGACCAACCTGCGCAAGAACGGGTTTGTGGTGGCTGCCGCCATCGAGCATGCCCAGGGCGGCGCGCCGTTTATCCTGGCGATCCCGGACTCGGTGTCCGGCCTGCAACGTTCCCGCGACCTGGAACTGCTGGGCCTGCAATCGAGCAATACCGCGGCCCTCGGCTTTGAAGCCGTGGAGCTGAGCCGCGACTGGTTGCTGCATGAGGATGCGCGCAAGTTCCTGCCGGCCGTGCGCCCGGCATTTCTGGGCTTGCAATGCGGCATGTCCATCGGCCTGGCGCGGCGCTCGCTGGCGGAGGTGGCCAATCACCTGGGCTCCAGCCGCACCGTATTGCGTGAAGAGCTGGAAGTGTTGCGTACCTCCTTGGAACAGGCGGTCAACGACCTGAAGAAAGGCCTGCTGGCCGGCCGCTTCGGCACTGAGCCGGTACCGTTGTTCCGCCTGCGCATCGCCCTTGCGGAAATCGCTGCCAGCGCTGTGCAACTGGAGCTGCAAGCCAGCGGCGGCAAGGCCTACCTGACGGCCCACGGCAGCGGTTTTGCCCGGCGCTGGCGCGAGTCGGCGTTTGTGCCGATCGTGACCCCGAGCCTGGTGCAGTTGCGCACCGAGTTGAACCGTCAGGCCAACCTATGAACCAGGCGGTATTGCACGCCCAGGGAATTTGCCTGGGCTATGCGGGCAACTCGGTGCTGGAAGGTTTCGACCTGCAATTGCAGCCCGGCGAAGTGGTGTCGATCCTCGGCCCCAGCGGCGTTGGCAAGTCCAGCCTGCTGCGGGTGCTCGCCGGTTTGCAAGCGCCCCAGGGTGGCAGCATCCGCCTGCTGGGCGAGCCGTTGAATGGCCCGCACCCGCGGGTGGCGGTGGCGTTCCAGGACCCCAGCCTGCTGCCGTGGCTGAGCCTGGAAAAGAACGTCGCCTTCGGCCTGGACTTTGCCCGCCAGCCGCACCTCAGCCCTGAAGAGCGTCGCAGCCGCGTCGACCATGCGATCCACGCCGTAGGCCTGGAACACGCCCGCCAGCAGTTCCCGGCGGCGCTGTCCGGCGGCATGGCCCAGCGCACGGCGCTGGCGCGTTGCCTGGCACGCCAGCCGCAGGTATTGCTGCTGGACGAGCCCTTCGGTGCCCTGGATGAAGTGACCCGTGCCGACATGCAGCACCTGCTGCTCAAGGTCAATCGCGAGCAAGGTTCGGCGGCGGTGCTGATCACCCACGATATCGACGAAGCGCTGCTGTTGTCCGACCGGATTCTGCTACTGGGTAACCGCCTGGCGCGGACCCTCGGCGAATGGCGCATCGACTTGCCGCAACCGCGGGAAGAACAGGTGGAAGCCATCGGCACCCTGCGCATCGAGATTCTCAAAACCCTACGGCGGGCGAGCCGCACTGACCCCCAACCCCCTGAACTGCTGGAGCCTTGCCATGTGTCTGGATGACCTCACTCACTCGCGCCGTGACTTTCTCAAACTCTCGGCCGTGCTCAGTGCCGCCGGAGCCTTGCCACTGCTGAGCAGCTTGCAGGCCCGGGCGGCCAGTGAGCCGGACGCACCGGTACGCATCGGCTATTTGCCGATCACCGACGCCACGCCGTTGCTGGTGGCCCACAACAATGGCCTGTTCGAGGCCGAAGGCATCAAGGCCGAGCGCCCGGTGCTGCTGCGCAGTTGGGCCCAGGTGATCGAGGCGTTCATTTCCGGGCAGGTCAACGTGATTCACCTGCTGTCGCCGATGACCGTATGGGCGCGGTATGGCAGCAAGGTCCCGGCCAAGGTCGTGGCCTGGAACCATGTGGGTGGCTCGGGTTTGACCGTATCCCCAGGCATTACCGATGTGAAGCAACTGGGCGGCAAGTCGGTGGCGATTCCGTTCTGGTACTCGATCCACAACGTGGTGGTGCAGCAGCTGTTCCGCGACAACGGCCTGACCCCGGTGGCCCGCGCCGCCGGGAGTGCGATTGCCGCCAACGAGGTCAACCTGATCGTGTTGCCGCCCTCGGACATGCCGCCGGCCCTGGCCAGCAAGCGCATCGACGGCTACATCGTCGCCGAGCCGTTCAACGCCCTGGCGGAAAACCTCAACGTGGGCCGCGTACAGCGCTTTACCGGCGATGTGTGGCGCAACCATGCGTGCTGCGTGGTGTTCATGCACGAGCATGACCTGACCAACCGCCCGGAATGGTCGCAGAAGGTGGTGAATGCGATCGTCAAGGCCCAGGTCTGGACCCGTGACAACCGTGAAGAGGCGGTGAAGCTGCTGTCCAAGGACGGCGAGAACCGCTACACCCCGCATGCCGAACCAGTGCTGCGCAAAGTCCTGGCGCCGGCTGCCAGCGACCGTGCGGCTTACCTGGCTGACGGCGCGATCCAGCACGCCAACTGGGACGAGCACCGCATCGACTTCCAGCCGTATCCATTCCCCAGCTACACCGAGGAACTGGTACGCCGCCTGAAAGACACGCTGATCGAGGGCGACAAGAAATTCCTCGCCGACCTGGACCCCGCGTTTGTCGCCAAGGACCTGGTGGACGACCGCTTCGTGCGCAATGCGATCGCGGCGGTGGGCGGCATGAAGACCTTCGGCTTGCCTGAGGGCTTTGAGCGAAACGAGGAGATTGGCGTTTGAACAACGGCAAAACCTTGGGGTTGCCGGGCTGGTTGCTTGGCTTGAGCGGGTTGGCGGGATTGCTGTTGCTCTGGTGGCTGGGGGTGAAGGTCTTTGGCAGCGCGGACGGTTTGTCTGCGCGGTTTTCGCTGTCGGCGACCCTCGCCAGCCTGTGGGAGTTGCTGGGCCGCAGCGAGCTGTACCTGAACATAGCCGTGAGCCTCAAGCGGATCTTCGTCGGGCTGTTCCTGGCATTGCTGATTGGTGTACCGCTGGGCTTGCTGGTGGGCAGTTCGCGCAAGCTGGAGGCGGCAACCACGCCGGCGTTCCAGTTTCTGCGGATGATCTCGCCGCTGTCGTGGATGCCCATCGTGGTGATGTTGATGGGCGTGGGCGACCAGCCGATCTACTTCCTGCTGGCGTTCGCAGCGGTGTGGCCGATTCTGCTGAATACGGCGGCGGGTGTGCGTCAGCTCGATCCGCGCTGGTTGCAACTGAGCAAGAGCCTGAGCGCCACGCGCTGGGAAACCTTGCGCCGGGTGATTATTCCCGGGGTCATGGGGCACGTGCTGACCGGCGTGCGCCTGGCCATCGGGATCCTGTGGATCGTGCTGGTGCCGTGCGAGATGCTCGGGGTCAGTGCCGGGCTGGGTTACTACATCCTCGACACCCGTGACCGGCTAGCCTATTCCGAGCTGATGGCGATGGTGCTGTTGATCGGTCTGTTGGGGTTTGCCCTGGATGCGTTTGCGCGCTGGTTGCATCAGCGCTGGGTGCATGGAGGGTGAACACCTCATGCAAAGGCTCGGAGGCTTTCCGGGCCTTTGCGATGTGCTCAGGGTTTCACGTAGATGCGCAGGTCGCCTGGAATATCGTTGGGCTGTAATGGCCGGTTCGGGTCTGGCGCAGGGTTTTTTGCTTTAAGCCCGATGCTGCTGTGGGTCATGTTCCGGTTGTCAAAAACCCCGATGCCGATGCTTTCCGTCAGTTCCGCCAAGCCCGGAACACCTTCGGAGGTGTTCATGTGCGCGCTTCCCACTAACGCGACCCACTTTTCGGTGCCCGAGTTTGCCTGGATGGTTTCCGCAGCGTAGTAGTTGAACTCCTTGAGCCGCTTTTCAGAGTTGACGCCAGTCCGGGTGCGATCACGGGATTTGTCGTGTCTATGTCGCGTCAGATAATAGTGATCGAGGGGTAAAAGCTCTATTCCATTGTCTTCAAATTTTTTCTTGAGTTGCTCCAGTGTTGGATTCGTGCGGCGAGTGTTGCTGTTTCCGAGCATTCCGATTCCATCATCAACGGGGCCACCGATGTAGTCGATATACCCTTCGAAGTAGACTTTTTTTACACCCTGGTTTCTTAGCGTATCGACGTTGTCGAACAGCATTTTAAAGCTGGCCATCTGCGAGTGAGACTCTCCAAACACCACGCCGTTTGATGCTTTCAATGCCTTTGTGATCAGATCGGCTGCGGGGATCGGTACGGGAACATCGGGGATTGTAGGGCGCGGCGGAAGGCCTCCGTCTTTTATCGCATCGTAATAATCCTCCATTTCCACCCGAAACTTATCCAGCGTTGCCTGGCGTGTGTCGGATTTGAAATGGGATGATTCGAGCCTGCCTTTCAAACTTTCCACGTATTGGCCCTCGGGTAACGGCTTCCTGATTGGAGGTGGGCGGTTGACGGTGTTTATCGGGTTAAACCGGTGAGTGCTCTTGCTCGAAGAGGCATAGGCGTTGGGGGAGGGCTCCAGCGTATCAGCGCTACTGAGCGCTTGCAGGGGGCTGCCGTATGGCTGGTGCTTTTGTGCGTCGAAAGCGTACCACTTGCCCTTGATCTGCACCGCGCTGCCCTCGACCGTCTGCTCGCCCATCTGGAATGAGCCGGTAGCGGCTGCGTCATATCGATTACCGGCGGCGGCGAGCTCCCGACTGTTTGCAGTGCCCTTGAGTGTTTTTAAACCCTGGGTGGCTGCGCTTGCGCCGTCGATGGCGAGTTTTCCCGCGCCGACTACCAGGTCGCCAAGTCCGCTCAGCGGATTGAGTTCCGAGAGTGCGGTAACCCCGAAAATCTTGCTCAGCTTGAGGGCTTTGCTGGCCGCGCTGCTGGCAGTGCTTAGGGTTTTTCCGACCTTCGCGGCGACGCCTGCACCTGCCGTGAGAAAGCCGAACACATCAAATGCCAGGTCAGAGAACCCATCTTTATAGTTGCCATTACTGAAGTTGACGATGGCCGACCTGAGCGGAACAAGGTCGAGAAAAAAGTCGCCGATGGTGCTGGCGACCGTCCTTCTATGCTCATCCGGCGTACTTCCGGCCGCTTGTTGCCTGAAGGTTTCCAGATCGAGCCCCTCGACGATTGAATCCGCAAGGTACTCCGCCCGGAAATTCCTGAACAGGTTGGGATTGGATCCCTCGAGCGGGTTCTCTTGCTTTATATAGTCGCGCTTGGCATCGAAGGTGGAGAACTCTTCTATTCGGGTTACTTCGTTGGCGATCTTCTGGTCCTGGCGAGTGATAATTGCGTTGCTGACTTTCCTGATGCTGCCTTTTTCGGTATCGAACTCATAGGTGGACGGCTTGTTCTGGTGTTTTGTGGTGACCAGTATTTTTTTGCTTGTATGGAAGAGGGTTTCTCCCGCGAATGGTGTCCAGCTGACTCTGTAGGATTTTTCTTTGTAGAAGTTCAGCTTTCCTAACCGCAAGTTTTCTTTATCCTCCGGTGGAAGGTTGGCGAGGGCATTCAAGATGGAATATTTCTTGACGGTTTTATAGTCGCTTATGGTCTGGCTAATGGCTTTGTCAAAGGTGTCGGGGACTTTAAAGCCGGGGCCATGGGTAAAGGCGGCGAAGGCATCAAGATCGACGCCATGCGTTCCAGGTTTGAGCTCCCAGTCTGATGCCGTTATTTTCTCGCCTTGCATGGTCAGGTCCAGCATGGAATAAGGGCCGCGAGTGGGGATCGTCTTGTTGGCGGTTTTGTTGGGCTTGAGCAACACCTTCTCTTCAAAGGGGACGCCTTCGCCAAATTTTTCCTTGAGCAGGTCCAGCGCCATCTGCTTGCGGCTGGGCATCGGGGCGTCAAGCAAGCCGGAGGCGTGTTTCAGCTTGCCCAATTGATAGTTGAACGCGTCCATGGCGGTATCAATGTCTGGTTTTTCGTAAAGCGTGTCGTCTTTCGCCTCAAGCACCCCATTGACCACGGCCCAGTCCAACAATGCCGCAGTTTGGGCAGCTTCGGGCGCGGGCCCACTTGAGTCGGCGGCGATCATCACTTCGGCAAAACTCATTTTCGCTACGCTGCCAGGGGACCTGGCTTCGATGGCGGCCGCCGCGATGCACAGGTTGGCCCAGGCCAGGCTGCCGTAGACCACGCTGTCGGGAATATCCTTGATCAGCAACTGCGGCGCCGCCCGCATCAACAGCAGATGGGTACCCAGCGAGGCGTTGGCAGGTGAGGTTTTGCCGGTATCACTCAAGTGCTCGCGCAGGCCGGCGACGATCGCCGAGGTGGATTTGCCCCAATATTGTTTATGTGACAGGTCGAATCCGGCCACTTTGTTGCGATGCGGTTGGGTGATGGATTCCTGATCCAGATCGAGGTTGATGGCCGCCAGTACGTGATCATTCACACTGCTATCAGTCGGAATGCTCTCCAGTTTGGTCTGCAAGGCCTCTCCCAGCGCCTGGCCTCGGGGGGAACGGATGAGGGCTTCCAGCGTTTTGGCCGGATCGCTCGAGGCGTCGCTGGAGAGCGGCAGGTTACCGTTCGGAAACTCCAGGAGCCCCCACTGCTGGCTTGCTTGCTGAACATCCGGAGCGCCAGCGGCATGTTCTCTGGCGGCGGTGAGCAGTTCGTTCTGCTGAGGTGTGCTCAAGGGCAGGGGCCAGGACAAGGCGCCGCCCAGATTTCCCCATGGATGGGGGTGGGAGCGTGTCAGCGATGTGCGCGCCAGGGTCATCAGCTCATCATGGGTGGTTGGCTCGGGCAGGCCCATAGCCTTGAGAAAGTTTGCAAGACTCACGGCGTTAGCACTATTTGGGGGGTAAGAAGAGTTGGGCGCGAGGTCCATCAGCGTGCTTCCCAGCGCAGATCGCACCACCAGAAACGGCGCGTTCGGTCCTGCCAACGTGGCGACATGAGTGAGCTGCTGCGCCAGTGCCTGCCAGTTTTTTCGGTCAGCCAGCGCGGTCTCCAAGGCTTTCGGGCCATTGGGGGGCGGTGTGTCAGCCGCGGGGTCCGGAATGTCCGTTGCGCTTTGCAATATTTCATCGGGGTATGACGGTATATCGGGGAGTGGTATCGGAGGAGGGGGCGGTGGTGGGTATGCAGTGGAGGAAGGAACCGAGTTGCTGACTATCATCGTGAACACCTTTAGGCACGCTCATTCAGGAATGCGCCTTTCAGGAAAACCTCCCTGCTTCCTGGACGCTCTTGCTGAGTGTCGGAAGCAGGGGGAATGGCTCCGCCTGTAAAGTGTTCAAGATGTCAGAAAATGTACGGATGACCGATCAGCGATGGTAATACCCCGGTCCGCCTTCGCTGTAGCGATGGTCATGCCAACCGCCGCCGTGGGGGAAAATAATGCAGCCGCTCATGCTCAACATGATCAGCAAGGGAATCAGCAGTGTGATTCGACGAAGCATTTCAAAATCCTCTAGGGTGCTCTCAGGTTCAATCAGGCGTTGGGCAAGCCAAAGTTTTTCATCGCCTGTAACATGAGACCCCGCCGACCCCAATCCATCCCCGCTAACAGGTATGTGCTTGGTGTGGTAGTCGATACAAAGTGGACACAATTTTTTAGCTTCAGGAACCTGTCATGACCCAAAAGCAACGTTTGAAATACTCGATTCTGATCTCCCTGCTGGTGCTGGGGACGATGTTTGGCCTGTCCTACTTGCAGAACAACGGGGTCATCAGCGAAAAGACGTTCCAGTACATCGCGATTGCGGTAGCGGTAACCGTGGTGGTGATCAACGGTGTGATGCGTCGCAAGGTCAAGCCCAACCTTTGAGTCAGGCCCGGCCTTCCAGGACTTTGGCAGCCTGCTCGTGCAGGCTGTAGCTCTTGTCGGCGTTCAGGGTGATCACGCCTTCGGTGCACAGGCGCTTGAGCACCTCACGCACGCTGAGAAACGACAACGGGATGCCCAGCTCCAGCAAATGGCTGTGCACGCCGCGCACGCCGAGGGTGCGCTGGTTGTCGGCGGCGGTCAGCAGGGCGTCGATGACCTTCAGCCGGATCAGGCTGGTGCGCAGGCCAAAGCATTTGAGCAAATGACGAATACGCTGGTTGCCATGTTCCGGCGCCTTGCCGAACGCCTGGTTGCCGGTGGCAAAACCTCCGTCATGCATGGGTGAGTGTCCTTCCGTGGGCAGTTGCGAGTTGTACATGCAGAAACTCCTTATCAGAGCCTGATCAGGAAAATGATGGCGCTCTTAGTTAATAAGACGTACGAGCTGCACAAATCATGAAGCGGGGGATGTAGAAATTTTGTCGGTAACATCCTGGAGACATACCGACCTGTCCGAATAAACGCCTGCGGCTGCTAAAATTATTCCCGGTATTTACGTCTTAACTGAGGTGTTGGCGAAGCTGTCCCTCGTCGCGGTGTTTAATTTGGCTGTGGAGTCTGCGTGATTATTTCCAACGGGTTGTTCAGGATGTGTGTGGCAGGGGCGTTGCTGGGGCTGAGTCTTTCGGCCACGGCGCGGGTGCAGGAGCAACAGGCCACCGCCGAGATCCGTCGCACCAGCTTTGGTGTCCCGCATATCCGGGCCAACGATGAGCGTGGGCTGGGGTTCGGCATCGGTTATGCCTATGCCCAGGACAACCTGTGCCTGCTGGCCAATGAGGTGGTAACGGTCAATGGCGAGCGTGCCAGGTACTTTGGTCCCGAGCAGGCGACCCTGGAAGGGCGTAACAACCTTGCCAACGACGTGTTCTTCACCTGGCTGAACACCCCCCAGGCCGTTGCGGCATTCTGGAAGGCCCAGCCCCCGGCGATGCAGCAGCGCATTGAAGGGTATGTTGCCGGTTACAACCACTACCTCAAGGAGCGCACTGCCCAGGGTTTGCCGGCGCAGTGCCAGGCGGCCTGGGTACGGCCGATCACGGCCGAAGACCTGGTCAAGCTGACCCGCCGGCTGCTGGTGGAAGGTGGCGTCGGGCAATTTGCCGAGGCCCTGGTGGGGGCCACGCCGCCCAACACCGTCGCCCAGGTGGACAGCAAGGCGTTTGAGGTCGCGGCGGCCAACCAGCAACGTTTCGCCCTGGACCGTGGCAGCAACGCGGTGGCGGTGGGGCGTGACCGTTCGTTCAACGGCCGCGGCATGCTGCTGGCCAACCCGCATTTTCCGTGGGTGGGCGGCATGCGTTTCTACGAGATGCACCTGACCATCCCCGGCCAGCTGGATGTGATGGGCGCTGCGTTGCCGGGCCTGCCGGTGATCAATATCGGCTTCAACCAGCACGTTGCGTGGACGCACACCGTTGATACGTCCAAGCACTTCACCCTGTATCGCCTGACTCTGGTCCCCAAGGACCCGACTCGCTATTTGCTGGACGGCAAGTCCGTGCCCATGGATAAAACCACGATCAAGGTAGCGGCAAAAACTGCCGACGGCGGTACCCGGGAACAGTCCCGCACGGTCTACAGCTCGCAGTTCGGCCCCATCGTGCAATGGCCGGGCAAACTCGACTGGGACGCCAAATATGCCTTCAGCCTGCGGGATGCCAACCTGGGCAACGACCGTGTGCTGCAACAGTGGTACGCGATGAACCGCGCGGCGAACCTCAAGGAACTGCAAACCTCGGTACACACCCTGCAAGGTATCCCGTGGGTCAACACGGTGGCAGCGGATGACCAGGGTCAAAGCCTGTACATGAACCTGTCGGTGGTGCCGAACGTCAGCGCGAAAAAGCTCGCACAGTGCAGTGACCCACGGGTCGGGCTGCAATTCATCATGCTCGACGGCTCTCGCAGCGCCTGCGCCTGGGACGTGGACCCGCGTGCCGCCCAGGCCGGGATCTTCCCCGCCGAGCAACTGCCGCAACTGGAGCGCACCGACTACGTGCAGCACTCCAATGACTCGGCCTGGCTGGTCAACCCCAAGGCACCCTTGACCGGGTTCTCGCCCGTTATCAGCCAGGACAAGATCGGCTTGGGCCCGCGTGCGCGCTTTGCCTTGCAACGCTTGCAGGAGCTCGACAAGCAACCGATCAAGGTCGCCGACCTGCAGAATATGGTCATGGACAACCAGGTGTATCTTGCCAGCCAGGTGATGCCGGACTTGCTGAAGTTCTGCGCGGGTGCCGATGCCAGCGTGAAATCGGTGTGCGACAGCCTGAAAAACTGGGACCAGCGCGCCAACCTCGACAGCGGCCTGGGCCTGGTGCACTTCATCAACCTGGCGGAGCAACTGGCGCAAGCGCCGGACGCGTGGAAGGTGGGTTTCGATCCGGCACAACCCCTGACCACACCACGTGGGCTGGCGGTCGATCGGGCAAACGTGGCCAAGGCGCTGCATGAAGCGATGCTCGCGTCAGCCGCCGACGTGGCCAAGCGCGGGCTGACGGCGGACAGCCGCTGGGGTGATATTAAGGTCTCGGGCCAGACACCGATCCACGGCGGCCCGCAAGAGCTGGGCGTTTATAACGCCATGCAAAGCGTGCCTCGGGCCGATGGCAAGCGCGAGGTAGTCAGCGGCAGCAGTTACCTGCAGATCGTGACGTTCGACGAGAAGGGGCCCAATGCCGAAGGTGTGCTGGCATTCTCCTTGTCCAGCGACCCCGCGTCGAAATACTTCAAGGACCAGACCCAGGCGTTTTCCGAGAAAAAACTCAGCCCGCTGCCGTTTACCGAACAGCAGATCAAGGCGGACCCGCAGTATCAATTGCAGGTTATCCGTGACAAGGAAGAAGCCGGGCGGTAGGGTAGCCCACCAGGAATGCCTGCCCCTTGAGAGAATATTTTTTGAAATCAAGGGGTTGCAAGCCCTGGCAAATGAGTACATAATTGCGCCCATCGAACGCACTGAAGCATTAAAAACTTCAATGTTTTCAATGAGATAGAGTAGAGGCAAGCTTCACATAGCCCACTCAAGTTTGTATGCGGTGAATGTCGGTTGTAAGGCATTGATCGTTTGAGGCCGAGTAGCAAAATGGTTATGCAGCGGATTGCAAATCCGCCTACGCCGGTTCGATTCCGACCTCGGCCTCCACTCTTAGAAACCCCGTAGATTAACGTCTACGGGGTTTTTTATTGAGCTCGAAAAAAAGAACCGCCACCCGGATCTTTTCCATTTTGTCGTTTAGCGATAGCTCCAACGCAGGCATCAATCTTCTTTGCGGTCTTCGGTCGGCGTCCATGAATTGACCCCGGCAATTCCTTCCACGACTAGGGTACCAGCGCCCTGGCTCCCCAGCCAATCTCGGTCAGACGCTGTTCTTGAATCTCCTTTCTGAGGCATGTCAATATCCTTGTGTCCATAAAAAGGAGTGTGCGGATGAGTGCTTACTGGAGTGAGGTTGCTGACAGGCCTTCGCGCTTCATCAGCTTCAGCTCCCGACGAATCTACTGGGTAGTACATGGCTTGATGTGGAATCGGAGCCACTCGGTTCAGAATCAGTCGCCCTCATTCAATCTCGCGGCCTGAGCCGCGGCCGAAATCTTCTCAACGGCGAATCTTCAGTGTTCCGCGCCTTCCCATTTTCAAACGACAAATGTAGCCAAATGTACCCGACGGTAAATGTTTCGAAATGTGAAAAAAATGTCCGACATAACTTGGTAATTGAGTTAGATTCCTATTAGCATTCTCGAAATGTTAACGCGCTTGACCCACTCGTCGTAGGAATCCTCGTTTTGAAACATCACTTTTCTGCCAGTCTGTTGCTTGCTGGCGCTTGCAGCGCTGCGTCCCTCGTTCACGCCACCGAAGACTTGACGTTGCCGACTACCCAGATCGAAGCGAGTAGTGAACCTATTGACGGTCCAACCGTGGGCTACAAAAGCAACCCGTCGTCCAGCACTACCCGTCTGGGCTTGACGGACAAGGAAACCCCGCAGGCCGTGACCACCATCACTCGGCAAGCCCTGGATGACTTCAAGATCACGGGCATCAAGGATGCGCTGCGTGCTGCGCCCTCGGTGACCGTGGAGCAAACCGAAACCGATCGTACGGAATTCACCTCGCGCGGCTTCGATATCAACAACTTTGAATACGATGGCGTGGGCATGCCCTTCGTGGGAACCGTATTGGTCGGTGATCAGGACTTGGCCGAGTTCGAGCAGATCGACATCCTGCATGGCGCCAATGGTTTGATGAGCGGGGCTGGCAACCCGTCGGCCACGGTCAATTTCGTACGCAAACGTCCGACCGAGACCTTCCAGGCGCAAATCGATACCAGCGTCAGCTCATGGGATGGCCGTCGTGTGGACGTGGACGTTTCCGGGCCGTTGACGGATACCGGCAACGTACGCGGCCGCTTCATTTACTCCCACGACAAGGGCAACTCGTGGATGGATCGATACAGCCATGAGCGCAACGTCGCTGCCGGGTTGTTGGCGTTCGATGTGTCCGATGCCGACACCGTAACCGTGGGTTTCTCCCAGCACGACAGCAATTCAAACGGCAGCACCTGGGGTAACTTGCCGTTGGTGGATAACGATGGCAACGCCATTCACTATGGCAGCCGCAGCTCCAGCATCGGCCAGCCGTGGACCTATTGGAACCTGCGTACCCAGCGCACATTCGCTGAGCTCAAGCATGATTTTGGCAACGGCTGGAACGCTACGGTCACCGCTACGGGCATCACCGAAAAGCAAGACACCAACATGATGTATGTCGCCGGGGTCAGCGGTGATGACGCCTCAGTGTTTGCCGCCAATACCACCAGCGAGGCTCATCAGTTGCTGGGCGAGGCCAAGGTCTCCGGCCCGTTCAGCCTGTTTGGCCGAGAGCATGAGTTGACCCTCGGTGCCGCCTATGGCCGCACCCATCAGAAGGCCCGGGAATACGATGCGGCTGCAGATGGCTACTACGACGTTTCATTCTCGGATGTGCTGGCGGGCAATCTGGCGCATCCGTCGTTCCTGTTTACCAGCGACGCCAATACGCAGAATTTCACGGACACTCAGAAAAGCGTGTACGCCGGTGCCCGATTCAGTCTGGCCGATGATCTTCACTGGATCGCCGGCGCGCGGATGATCAGCCTGGACGCTTCCGGCGACAGCTATGGTTCCGACTACTACACCCGCGCACATGGCAAGGTGACGCCTTACACCGGCCTGGTCTACGACCTGGACAAGCAGTGGAGCGTGTATGGCAGCTGGACGAAAATCTACAGCGCTCAGTACAACCTGGGCAGGGACGGCAAACTGCTTGCTCCGCTTGAAGGCAAAAGCATGGAAGCCGGTGTGAAGGGCAGCTTGCTGGATGACCGCCTCAACGTCACCGCCGCGGCGTTCAAGACCGAACAGCAGAATGTCGCGGAGTATGTCGGCCTGGTGGGTGGCCGGTCCGTTTACGACCCCATGGATTACAAGAGTCACGGAGTAGAGCTGCAAGCCTCTGGCGAAGCGCTACCCGGCCTGGACGTGCTCGCCGGGTATACCTACGTGCGCATCGACAACGACGATGGCGACAAGGCCCGTAAGTATGTGCCAACTCATAGCGTGCGCGGCATGCTCACCTATCGCTTGCCAAGTTTGCCCCAAGCCAAGATCGGTACACGGGTAAGCTGGCAGAGTGCAGTGGAAAACGACACGAACAGTGCCATCCACCAGAACGCCTACGCGTTGCTCGATTTCATGGCCAGCTATGACATCGACAGCAACTGGAGCACGTCGCTGAACCTGAACAACGTCACCGATCGCAAATACCTGCTATCGCTGTACAACAGTGCCACGACCGCCAGCTACGGCGCCCCGCGTAACCTGGTAGCGTCTGTTACCTGGAAATACTGATACCGCCTGGGGGCTCGCTGTGCCCCGTGACGCGCGGCGAGCCTGGCGCTTTAAGGAAAACCACCGAGCATGACTGCACGCACCTTGCGTATCTGGTTTCTGGTCCACAAATGGACCAGCCTGATCGCTACCGTTTTCCTGTTGTTGCTGTGCCTGACGGGGCTGCCACTGATCTTTCATGAAGAGATTGAGCACTACTTCGAGCCGCCGCCGCCCCTGCGCCCGCTGACCGCCGATACACCACGAATCGACTACGACACCGTCATTGCCAGTGCATTGGTGGCGCAGCCGGGGGAGGTCGTGCGTTTTGTCGGTTTCGATCCGGAAAGTCCGCTCGGTACGGTGTACACGGCAACGAGCATTATGCCGCCACCGATCGAGGGGCATTCGCAGTCGTTCGATACACGCACTGGCGAGTTATTTCCTGCGGTACCGCCAGACGATGGGTTCATGAACCTTATGTTGCGCCTGCATACCGATTTATTCATGGGGTTGCCCGGTTATCTGTTTCTCGGTTTCATGGGGCTGCTGTTGGTCGCGGCGCTGGTGTCCGGCGTGGTGGTGTACACACCGTTCATGCGCAAGCTGGACTTTGCCACCGTGCGCAACGGGCGCAGTTCACGCTTGAAGTGGCTGGACCTGCATAACGTGCTCGGCATCGTCACCCTCGCCTGGGTGTTGGTGGTGGGGCTGACAGGCGTGATCAATACGCTGGCATTGCCCATTTTCGACTTTTGGCAGAGTGACCAGTTGGCGCAGATGACCGCGCCCTACAAGGATGCGCCGCCGCTGGAGCGCCTCGGGTCGTTGCAAAAAGCGCTGGATACCGCGCGTAAGGCGGCGCCAGGCATGGAGCCCAGCTTCATCGCCTTTCCCGGTACTCAGTTCAGCAGCCAGCACCATTACGCAGTGTTCATGCGCGGCACCACGCCGCTCACTGCGCGATTGCTCAAGCCGGCCCTGGTGGATGCGAGTACCGGCGAGCTGACCGACATGCGTGAGATGCCGTTGTACGTGAAAACCTTGCTGGTTTCGCAGCCGCTGCATTTTGGTGATTACGGTGGTGTGCCGCTGAAGATCATCTGGACGCTGCTCGATCTCATCAGCATCGTCATCCTCGGCAGTGGGCTCTACCTGTGGCTGAGCCGTCGCAAGGTACCGTTGCAAAAACGCTTGGATGAATTGCATGCCAGCGGGCCGGAAATGGGGGGCCGATCATGAGGCGCGGACTGTGGATGATCTTTCGCTGGCCGCTGTTGCTCTTTGTTTTAAGCCTGTTCGGATTGCTCTCGGCGCTGATCGGTGACGGCGTCTATGACCTGCTTTCATGGCTCAGCCTGGGGGTGCCGTTGGGGCTGGTCGGGGTGGTTTGGCTGCGTTTGCGTTCAGCCAAACGATGATTGGCGCGATCCTCAGCGCCGTCATCAACAGCGTCAGCTTCCACTCGGTTGCAGGTCGATTTTCTCCCAGCGGCAACTCACCCACGGAGTTCGCCAGGGCATTGGGCATGCTCAGCGCCGCGACGAAGTCGTGAATGCCGCTGTACTGGGAAAATCTTCCGCACATGGCCAAGCCCTCAACCTGAAACCTGAGCTTAGACAATGGTTTTCGGGTGAGACATCAGTTCGTTCAGCACACTGCGCAGCCTCTCGGCCTCGCGCGTGCTGAGTCGATCTGAAGTGGTGAGGTTGGCGATCTGCTTCCTCATCGCTGCAGCTTCGGCACCGCGCAGCCTGAGGTATCCGGCAAACTCTTCGTTCTTTGCCTGTGCTTCTGTCAGCATCGCGACCAGGCCGAAGATATCCGCCCGGGCCTTACGCAGTTGCAGGTTCAGTTCCTGGATCTCGTTCTCGAGCAGCCGGGCATGTTGTTTGTGCATTTCGAGAGGCGTGGGGATGCCAAGCCACCCGCAGGTGTCTTCGTCGATATTCATAGGAGGTATTTCGAGTGCTGTATGTGTATACAGTATTCGAGATTGGGTGAAGTGGAATGCTTGAGGCGACGAACTGCAGGGTTACCCGACGATCAGTCGGGCGCGGGCCTCCCACTCTTTACTATTTACCGGCGGTGATACGCGCCATGAACTGACGCGTCAGGCTGGCGATCTGCTCGGTTTTTTCATCGAGCGCGAAATGCCCCGCGTCCAGAATATGAACCTCGGCACCCGGCACATCATCCTTGTAGCGCATGGCTCCCGGCACAATGAACGACGGGTCGTATTTTCCCCACATGACCAACATCGGCGGTTGATTGTCTTTCAACCATTGCTGCCATTTTGGGTAAGAGGCCACGTTGTTCTGGTAGTCCAGCAACAACGCCGACTGTATCGCCCGCTGGCCCGGACGGGATAAGGCGGCAAACTCGTCCTCCCAGGCATCAGGGTTGTAACGCTCGGGATGAGGGCTGGTGCCCAAGTGGCGCTGCTTCGTGCCTTCGTACCCCGTGAACCCATCGACTTGTTCGGGATGTTCGGTGGGAGCCTTCCAGTACTTGGCGATGTTCGCCCACTTGGCACCCAGGCCTTCGTCATACGCATTGGCGTTCTGGATGATGATGCCGTGCAGTTTTTGCGGCGCGTTGAGGATCATCCGAAAGCCTACCGGGCCGCCGTAGTCCTGCATAAACAGGGTGTATTCATGGATTTGCAACTGCGTGAGCAGCTTGCTCATGGTGTCGGCCAGATGGTCAAACGTGTAGGTGTAGGTCGCGGCCGAGGGCGCGTCGCTTCTGCCGAACCCGGGGTAGTCGGGGGCGATCACGTGATACCGGTCAGCAAGCAGCGGGATCAGCGAGTCCCACATGCGCGAGGACGAAGGGTAGCCATGGAGCAGCACCAGGGTCGGCGCGTCCCTGGGGCCGGCCTCGCGATAAAAAACCCTCACGCCGTCCACACTGGACCAATGATAGCCAGTGGACTCGCTGGTATAGGGGACGGACGGCACCGGTTCGCTGGCGTGTGCCGGTGCGGTCATCGAAAGAGTGGTCATAAGTGCTCCCAGCGTGCAAAAGGTGGCGATGTTCATTGAGGCCCTGAGCTCTGATTTGCGCATTTCCCGGTGAAATGCAGCTGCGATCAGAGTGAACGCATCCGGGAACTCACACCATTGGCCCAATGACCATTTTTCATTAGAATCGGGCCAATCTCGATCAGGCTCGCCCTATGAATAAAAGTGTGAAAGTTGCAGTCATCGCCTTTAACGGCATCAGCCCCTTTCACCTTTCTGTGCCGTGCCTCGTATTTGGTAAAGATCGCCGAGTGGGGGATTCGCCCTGGTTCGAATTGGTGGTGTGTGCGGGTGAAGAAGGGGCGCTGGTTACCAACGCCGGTTTCGCGATCCACTGTGACCATGGTTTGGACCAGGTTGCAGGAGCTGACATTGTCATCATTCCCAGCTGGCGGGACGTCACCGAAAGGCCGCCGAGCGCACTCCTCGAAACGCTTCAGGCAGCCCATGAACGGGGCGCGCTGGTGGTCGGCCTGTGCCTGGGGGCGTTCGTGCTTGCCCATGCGGGCCTGCTGTGCGACAAGCGGGCAACCACGCACTGGGCGTGGGCGGCGCATCTGGCGCGAGATTTCCCACGCATTGAAGTGGACCCCAAAGTGCTCTATGTCGAGGCGCAGCAAATCCTGACCTCTGCAGGCGTGGCCG
This sequence comes from Pseudomonas sp. D8002, assembly GCF_013385695.1. NCBI lineage: Bacteria > Pseudomonadati > Pseudomonadota > Gammaproteobacteria > Pseudomonadales > Pseudomonadaceae > Pseudomonas > Pseudomonas sp. D8002. Next base: position 15,095 of record NZ_JACAPM010000013.1, on the reverse strand, counting down.
CGGGGCTCGATTGCTGTATTCATATCGTCAGGCGGATCTACGGGCGGGGGGTTGCCAACGCGTTGGCGCGTCAACTGCTGGTTTCCCCCCATCGCGACGGAGGCCAGGCCCAGTTCATCAGCCAGCCTGTTCCTCAAGGCGCAAGCGACCAGCGTCTCGGCCAGTTGCTGGACTGGCTTCGGGCAAACCTGGAACAACCGTTGTCAATCGATCAAGTGGCGACGAGGCTGGCGATGAGTCGACGCAGTTTCACCCGGCACTTCAAGCAACTGACCGGCTCGACGTTTGGAAAGTGGCTCACGAATGAGCGAATCAAGGCCGTCCAACTGCAACTTGAAACCACCGACCATAGCGTCGAGTCGATCGCTGACGCTTGCGGGTTTGGTACAAGCCTGTCGTTACGTCAGCACTTTTTCTCGATCGTGGGCGTGAGCCCCACAACTTACCGGAAGGCTTATCATCGATAGGGGAGGTACCTGTAATTTCCGGGTTTCCACACCCGATTGCTGATGTGCAGCGACCAGGCAAAGACTGGCCAGTGATTCCTGCGGGTACAAGGCCGAAAAATTCTCCAGGCAACCTTCCGCAAGTGAAAGCGATTTGGCCTCGGGCTGGCAGTTTCCTTTTGACTGACTAACCTTCTACGCAGCGGCCATCCTTGTACAAGTGTCAAGGGTTCACCTCAGGGACCTGAACCGGCGCGCTGGGTTGGCAAGTCATAAGGAGAGCTTCATGAATGGACTTATCTCAAGAGTCTTACTGGCGTTGACGACACTGGCCTGGGTGTCCGGCTCCCAGGCCGCGACCACCGTCACCGGGCAAATCAGTGCGTCGCTGATATTGATCAACAGTTGCCTGGTCAACGGCGTGGGAGGCACTACAGGCTTGAATTTCGGTGCGTTGAACTTTGGTACCGCCAACACCCTGTATACCGAGGCTGATGGGCAAGTGCTGGGCGGCGGCGGGGCGCCTTTGTCTATTCAATGCTCGGCGGGTACTTCGCCGGTATTGACCATCACGTCCGGCGCCAATGATGGCAAATCCACCGGTGGAACGCGTGCCCTGGCAGACGGTGCCGGCCACTTTGCGCCCTATGACATCTACACCGACGCCGCCCACACGCAAATTCTTGCCAACAACGGCACTATCAATCTCGCGGCCAGCACCGGGGTTGCGCAAACGGTGAGCATTTACGGTAAATCACCGGGCAAGGTGGGTTTGCCTGCCGGTACTTACACCGACACAATTGCCGTCACGCTGACGTTTTGATTATGAGGCGTGTCGCCTGGGGTAAAGGGGACTGATTTACCTGGACAGTGCGATGCAGAAAAAAGCCCGCAAGCGCGGGCTTTCTGCCGGGCAGCCCGACTTACTTGAACAAGCCGCCAATTGCGTTGATCGCATCCGCAGCCTTGTTCACGTTTTGCTGGCGCTGAGGGTTAGTGTCCACTTGTGCCTGGGTGTTGTAGGTGCTGTTGCTGCAGCTCTTGTTGGTTTGTGTCAGTGCTGCCTGGAACGCGGTCGCGCGCAACGTATCGCCCTTGGCATTGGCCGCATTGATATTGGTCTGCAGGTCGCGGATCTGTTGCTGGCAGGAGGCACTGTTGGCGTTGACGGTGTTGTTGCTGTTGCCGGCACCCCCCAAGGCAGATGACAGGGCACCGGTGAGGGCAGACAGGTCGGCGGCGTGGGCGGGCAAAGTGAACAGGCTGAACAGGGCGGCGGCTGGGGCGAGTTTGGAAAGACGCATGGCAAACCTCAATGTTTTATTGCCTGCGCATCTCCGGGGGCCCGAGCAGGCGCAGAACAATATCCGTATAGAGGTGAGCGCTCGGGTGGGGCGAAATATATTTGGTCAAATTTTGACCTTCAACCGTGAAACTCCATAAATGTGAGTTGTTTCACGTTGTTTGTCTGGCATTGACGACGTATCAAGGTGAGGGCACGAGCCCGAGTGATGCGCGATGCAAGCTGAAACGCCTGGGTGCTTCACTTGGCGCAACAAACACCCGATAGCTTCACAAGCAGTGTCAGCGCGACGATTGCCCAGCCAGAGTTGAGTGCGACAAACATCCATTCCGGCGGATTTGTACCCAGGAAAATCGTCGAGGTAACCGTCAAGAAAACCATCAAAAGACCAATTGGGAGCCAGAACCAGAGGTGTTTCTGGCGCTGGCACACCTCTATGTGCAGCGGGCTATCTTCATGGAGCGTCATGTGTTTTCGGCCTCGGTAACCTGCTGCTTCCCTGCCGATGTTCAGCTCAAGAGCGCTATCCTGAGCAATGAGTCCGGGTGATGCAAGGCTCATTCGCCGTTAGTGTCCATCAATCAGGCGAAGTGCCAGTTCGGCACTGAAGGTGCCTGCCGCCGGGCCTTCATGACAATCGGTTTTCGTCGAAGACGCACCGTCTGAATTGCCCGGGAGTTTGATCCATAGGGCAACCAACCGTGGCGAAAGCACTTGCGGTGGCATGCCCAGTCTGCGCCCCACCGGGTTGCACCAGTCTCCAGGATTCGCACCATTGCCGTTGCGGCTGGTATCCACCGCCACGGCTTTTGTATAGGCGTATTCGCTTAACAACCTGGCATTGATGGCATCACCATAACTGCGCACCTGGGCGAGGGTGTAGAAGTTGGCGATATTCAGGGCAAACCCCCGAATCTGTTTCACCCCGGCTGCATTCAACGCATCGGCCATGGCGCCTGGGGATTTCCAGCCTGGATTGCCAGCGTCCAGATAAACATCGACATGGCGTGCGCGCTGGTTGAACCCCGATACGGCGTAATTGATTAGCCCCAGCCGCTCGGCGCGCTTGTCCTTGTCCAGGCACTGCAGGTCTGCCAGTGCGTCCGGCTCCAAGATAACCAGCGCCGGCTGGTCTCCAATGCCTTTGATCAGTTGGTCTATCCAGCCCCGGTACTCCGCCGCTGCCGGTGCGCCACCCTTCGAGGCGCCACCGCTGCAGTCGCGGTGGGGCAGGTTATAGGCCACCAAAATCGGTGTTTTATCAGCACTGGCGGCAGCGGTTACATAGCGATTGACGCGCTCGGCCAGCGTTCCTATGGCCTGGCTGGTGCCGGTCAGCCACAGGGCACTGGGCACCTCGGCAATGGTTGAGCGGATGCTTGCAGTGGCAGGCGTATCGGGGTGCTGCTGGACCCACTGTGCGGCGGTGGACTGCGGGTTGACGTAGAACCCATCACTCGCCTGGGCAGCAGGCAGCATCGACAAGCAGATAAAGCCGGCGGCAAGGGTGGCGATCTTTAGCACGCTCTACACCAGTAAGAGGGGCGGGTGGCCAAGGTAAGTCGGCTCGCCGCTGACGTCACGTGAAGCTGCATGAAGCTTGCCGGCTAGCCGCGCAGACAGTGCCCATGGCATGCTCCCACGCTCAGCATCCAGTCAAGGAAGAACGATGTCGACCTATGTAATCACCGTCCCTTGCTTTGCGCAGATGTTGCGCTCGCTCAAGGGGCTTTTGTCCAAAGGCGAGGCGCATGCCGGCGAGTTGGGCTATGACCCGCGAAACCTGCTGAGCGCGCGGCTGGCGCCCGACATGCACACCCTCGCAACGCAAATCCGGTTTGTGTGCACCCAGGCCCAGGAATCGGTCCAGCGTCTCACCCATCAACCGCTGCCGGTTCTGAGCACACCCGCAACCCTGAGCGAGGCGCGTGGGTTGATCGAGCAAACCCTGCAAGCCCTTGCCTCGGCAGATCGCGAACTCATCGACAGCAGCGAGCGCGCTATCTCGATAGAACTTCCCGACGGTACTATTTTCGACATGACTGCCTACGAATACGCGGTCAATTGGGCCATTCCACAGTTCTATTTTCACCTGATGACCGTCTATAACATCCTTCGCCATAACGGTGTGCCGCTCGGCAAGGCCGATTACGTGCCGCATATGTTCGCCTTCGTGCGCACGCAATAGGTAGCCACCCGAATGAATAGACCCCGCTCCTGCGCATAAGCGTATGGTGGGTGTTAAACACGTTTATTGAGGTACCCGCCATGGACGATAAACTCGGCATCCGCCTGAAAGAGGAACGCAAGATCCTGGGGCTCTCCCAACAGGAGTTTGGTGCGATTGGCGGTGTGGGTGCGAATGCTCAGGTGCACTACGAAAGTGGCGCGCGGGCGCCCAAGTCCGACTACCTGATTGCCATCCGGCATAAAGGCGTGGACGTGCTTTACGTGTTGACGGGGGAAAGGGCGGTTATCAACCAGGCCACCCTGAGTGACAAGGAGACATTGATCATCAACCACTACCGCACGCTGGACGGGCTGGATCAGGATGCGATTGCGCAGATCACTTCCTCGTTGTCTGACAGCTAGCAACGAGGAAGTCCCGGATTTGCTTCGCGCCAGGCTAGAAGCTGTCGGTCGTCCTGAAGCTGCCGCCGCCTGTACTGCCTGACGTCGAAAAGCTGGCCGTGTTGTTATTGCTGCTTTCGACGGTGGCGACGCCAAGGACGACAGGGCTGATCGATGCGCTGACATAGCCTCGCGTCGCCCCTGCCGCTACCTGACTACGGCGCACGATTTTAAGGCCCCGGCCAAGCACATCCACAACCTGGCCAAGGGTTGCACCCTGAGTCATGTAGCTCTCTACCAGACGCTCGAAGTCAGTCGACAGGTCAAAATAAACATCGCGGCCGGTAAACGCATCGTTGCGAACTTTGCGCTCCAGGTCTTTGGCACGCTGGTAGCTGTTCTGGTGTACCACGGCCTCTTCCTGGGTATCCGCCAGTTGCTGTACCACCGCTTTCAAGCGCAGGTTCAGGGTTTGCAGTTGCTCGACGATCAGGTCGTCGGCGTCGTCCGGGGTGTGGCTGGCCAGGTCGATCAATTCGCCGATGCTGCGGGTTTTCAACTGGTCAGTGAGCAACTGGCGTGCGCGCTGGTACTGCGGGTCTTCGTTGCGTGAGTAGCTGCCGAGTTTTTCCTGGATGGCATTGGCCTGGCGCTTGGCGTTGTCGACTACGCGTTGCAGGGTGTCGAGCTCGGGTTGAATTGCGGCCTGTCCCAACTGGTCACGTGCCTGAGCCAGTTGCGCATCGACGCTGGCACTCAAGGTGCTGATCAGGGCGATGCGCTCGGCCTGCAAGGCCTCGTTTCGCTCACCAAGGGCGATCAGGCTCAGCTCGTTCTTGCGGTTGGCGAGGTAGTTCACCTTGGTCGCCAGCCAGTTGTCCATCCAGCGGTTCAGGCGGTTGCGCCGGTATTGGTCGGTGCCGAAGGCGTGTCCGCGCAGGTAGACGTAGACCAGGTTGGTATCAAAGGTCGGACGCTTCAGTGCGCACTCCTGGCGCAAGTCTTCATAACCGCTGACGTGTTCTCGGTGGGCGGCCTGGGCCAGGTCCAGTTGCTCGACCTGGCGGGCGTAGTCGGGGTTTTGTTCCAGGGATTGCCGGGCTTGCTGGTCGAGGGTGTCGGCTCGCGCTTGCAGTTTTTCCTTGCCCGCCAGCGCCTGGGCCACGGTCTGCTCAGCGTCGCGCAGTTGCTGGTGGAGCAGGTCCTGGGACTGTTGGCGCAGGTTCAGGGCGGCGACGACTTGCTCGTTCTGCGTGTTGCCCTGGTCCAGGTGCAGGGCCGCGATTTTACCCAGGCGCTGGGTAATGTCCTGCTCCAGCGCCAGTTGCTCGCCGAGCAGTTCAGACAGGTGCTGCTCGGCAGTGCGAATCCTCAGCTCGGCGTTGCGGGAGTTACGTTCGGTGATGCCGATCAGGGTGTCAGGCGTCATGTCTTCACCACTCCAATATCGTTTCGAGCGGGTCGGTGGTCCGTTGGCTCAAGTAGGTGACTTCCATCCTGCCGGCTGGCTTGCGGCCGACTACACGGTTGGTCAGGTGGCCGTCGTCGAGTTTGTCGGCCTTGACCTTCAGGTATTCGGCCTGCGGTACCCGCACAGCGAACTGGCTGGCCCACGCGCCGGTGCCGGTCTCACTGCTGACGGTGGGCAGTAGAACCGGTCTGTCCGACAGGTCGACGGCTTCGACAACCAAATACCAGCTCTTGCCCTGGGTCGAACCAGGATTGGAATTACACAGCGCCTTGTCGTAGCAGCGCTCGACACCGGACGGCGTGCCGGGCCGGTCGACAACCCGAATGGTCACCTCCTTGGGGATCAGTTCGGTGTTGGCACGCAGGGCCCTGAGTTGGCCGCCGGCTTTTTCGATCTCGAATTTCCCGATGAGGTCTTTGATCATGACCAGTTCGGCCTGCATGCCCCGCGTCGCTTTACTGTCGGCGGCGGGCAGGTGAATGTCGGCGACTTTGCGGGTCAACTCGTTGAGCTGGTCGGTCATCGGCTGGACTGCCTTGACCTTGGCTAAAAACGCCTCCAGCACGCCGATCTGCTCACTGGCGTAATCGACCCCGGAGGTATCGACCATGGCCAGGGCATGTTCGGCCTTGGTATTCAGGCGGGGCAGGGCACTGAACAGGTCGCCGCCCTCAATATAGGCCGGGTCCTGCTGCACGGCGCTCAGCCGAGCCTTCAGGTGGGCGATGTCTGATTGTTTTTGTGCCGCGTTCGTCTCGACGGCGATGGCCGCTCTTTGAGCCTCTTGGATCTCATGTCTGGCGACCATCACCCGGCTGCATTGCACCACCAGCAAGGTGACCGCAATGAGCTGGATGACGAGTATGCCGCGATGCCGCCTGAGCAATACTTTGCTCCAGAAGCGGTCAAGCGCACTCAGTTCCGGGGCCTCGAACACCAGGCGTTTGGAAAAGAATTCGCGCACGCCCTGATCGATCTGCGCTTCGGTAAATTGAATGCCGTTGTTCTGGTAATACTCGCGGATGCGCGCCGCCACTTCTGCGCGGCGTTGGGGCAGGCTCAAGTCCTTTTCCACCGCCATCTGCTGGTGGCGCAGTTGATCCACCAGCGCCATCGCGCCGAGTTGCTCGGAGAGAAGAATGTCGCTCATCAAGCGGCCTTGGTCAGCAATGCGGCGAACTTGCGTTTGGCCTCTTCGACGGCTTCGGCGATGTCACGGGATGCGTTGCTGGATTCAGCGCGGTAGGTTTCCGTCAGGCCGTGCATGTCCGTCTGGAAACTCAGGGTGGCGTCGGCCAGGGCGCGCACCGAGTCGACCTTGATGGTGGAGCCATAGCTGGCCTTGACCGCTGCTTCCAATTGGGTGTTGCCGGTGCTGCCCAGGGCTTCAAGGCCCTTGCTGATGCCGTCGGTGGTGGCGTTCAGCGTGTTGGTGGCTTCGGCCAGTCCACTGTTGCTGGTGAACGACACCGCGAGGCCGGTCAACACCACTTCGTTGGTAGAGAAGAACGAGACCATGCGCTGGTACTGGCGCTCCTTGATCACATGCACCTGGTTGATCCGGGCGAAGACCATTTCGGCCGTGTTGTAGCCGACCTTCAGGTCATCGGCGATGTCCTTGACGATCTGGTAGCGCTTGTCTTCGTCCTGCAGCGCGCGTACGGCTTCGTCACGGCGCAATTCCAAGGCCGCGCGTTCGGCCGGCGCCAGGGTTTCGGCAGCCGTGACTTGGGCGTTGGCCTCGTTTAACGCCTGGGTACGCTGCTCCAGGACCTGGCCGGCCAGGGCGAGCACTTGTTGGGCATCGACCTCGGCCGCTTTCATGGCCATGCGGAAGTCCAGGTAGGCTTCCAGAATCACCGTTTCCCGGGAGATCTGGTCATTGGCCGACTTGCACACCTGCAGGTAGTTTTCACGGATCTCGCTGAAGCGGCTGGGGATCGAGCCACGACGCAGGTTCATCCAGCTCAGCTTGAGCTTCTCCAGCGTATCCAGGCGCCCGTCATCCATCCAGCCGGCCATGGCGGCCGCGTCTTCGCGGATTGAGGTGAAGCTCTGGGTGATGTCCATGAAGCGTGTGGAGATATCCATGCCGGCAATCTGCTCGCGAACCACGCTGTTGAAGGTGGTCGACTGTTGCAGCACGGCAGCGATAGCGGTGACTTTGGCGGTGTCGTACTGGGCCACGCGGTCCAGCAATACCAGTACCGGTGCATCTGGAACCGGCTGCAGAAGATTGATGCCCAGGGTCCGCAGGCCCGTCAGCGCGCGGTCGAGGTAGTTGCTCATCGAGTGTCCTTTCAGGATGTGTTCAGCACAGTGTGCAGAGAAGGGCGCAAGTATACCGATCAATGAAGGCAAACCAATGGCAGTTTGGTTGGAGGGCGCTTATTGGCGAGCCTGGCGAAGTGTATGACCGTATCTACCCGTAGCTGTACGGGGCGCAGGCTGGCGCAACGTTCTACTGTCACGGCCACAGTACTCGTTCGGATGTCGCGCCATGCTCATGTCTTCAAGCCTGCTTTCAGCCTTCGCGCTGTTCGCCTTTGTGTCCTCAATCACCCCAGGTCCCAATAACACCATGTTGCTGGCGTCCGGGGTGAACTTCGGTTTTATTCGCTCGATCCCCCATGCACTGGGCATCAGCATTGGCTTCATGTTGTTGGTGATCGCCGTGGGCCTGGGCCTGGGAGAAGTGTTCAAGGCGTTGCCGTGGGCCTACACCGTATTGCGTTATGTGGGGGCGGCGTATTTGCTGTACCTCGCCTGGAAGATTGCAACCTCCAGTGCGATGTCCGATGACACCGATGACAAGCGCAAACCCATGACGTTTCTTGGCGCGGCGGCCTTCCAGTGGGTCAACCCCAAGGCCTGGGTCATGGCATTGGGCGCGATCACCACCTACACGCCTGCCGAGGGTTATGTCACCAACGTGCTGTTGATTGCCGCCGTGTTTGCCTTGGTAAACCTGCCCAGCGTTTGCGTATGGGCCGGCTGTGGCAGCGGCTTGCGCAATGTACTGCGCGAGCCACGCTGGTTGCGGGTGTTCAACTGGTCGATGGCGGGGCTGTTGGTGCTGTCGTTGTATCCGATGTTTTTTGCCGGCTGACACGCCCTCTGACCTCCAGCGGGTTGCGTCAGCAGGCCATGGATCCTAGACCGGTGAGATGGTGGCCAGCAGACCAATTGCGATGGTCAGCGCAAGAAAACCGAACAGGAAAAATGCCATCTTAGCCATAAGGCCTCCGAAATGAACGGGCCGGCAGGACGGTTCCTGCCGGGCTCCACGGGCGTGTCGGGAGTGGGAGTATTGTCAGGGCAGGGCGGTTTTCGATACAGGGGCAGATGCAGAAGAAAAAAGCGTATCAGATGGGCCGGAGCGCCGCAGGAGCAGGAAAGCCGGGGATGATCATTTTGGGGTATCAGGGAATAAACAGCGGCTCAGTAACTTGTGGGCGGGACTGCTGAAGGAACTAACCTTTTGCGTGGAGTATCGTATCCACGATTTTCGTGGGAGGTTGAAGGCGAACTGCGTCGTGCGTGGCTATTCTCAAGCGGCGCTGGGAGGGTTCCTTGAAGTGATTTCATCGGGGCGAGTAGGCAAATGGGCAAGACATTGGCTGCGCTGTCGTTTTTGATGACCCTGGTTTGGGTTTCAGTGGTTATTGCGGTAATGACTTATTTTTCCTGATGCACGTGGGGCACGGGTGCGGCACCTGGTGAAGCGGTCGGTATCGCCATTGCCCACTCCCGCCTGCAAAATCTGTAGATGACTGATCTGGCAAGCTTTTTTGTTTGCCAGGGCGCCGCTTGATTGTTTGAAAAAGCCCGCACCCGACCTTGCATCGAGGGGGCTGGATCTATATATTCCCTAGCCTGCTGCAACGCTCAAGGGCTTTTAACGCTGCTTGGCCTGCTGCATAGCGCTACCGCCCGAATGGCGAAACTGGTAGACGCATGGGACTTAAAATCCCCCGCTCGTAAGGGCGTGCCGGTTCGATTCCGGCTTCGGGCACCATCATATTCAAGGGTTTGCGGGGTTTTAGGACTTGGCTGGCTCTTTGTTTTTTTCCGCAATATTCTTCTCCTTTCCGCAATTCACTTCGTCGGCGTAACTTTTTTGCCGATGCGTTTGCGGATGTAGTTCTCTGTCATCACCACGGTTGTGTGCCCAAGCTGATCTCTGGCTTGCAGAATATCTCCGCTTGATTCCGCCTTATCGGTACCAGCCTTTGCGCGCAGGTCCCGCATCTGAAAGTCTGCCTTTTTTACGCCGGCAGCTTCTCTCGCAGCATCAAATCTCCCCCGTAACATACTGCTGGTCATGGGCTGCCCGTTGTCCATTACGATGAGCTTGCTGGAACGGATTTTATGGCTGTTTTTCCTGGCCAGTATTCGGTCGATCACAACCTTCAACTCCCCAACGATCTCAATTCGTCGCTTGGCTTTGGTTTTTCCTTGCTGCACAGCCAGGCGATCTTCCCTGATATCGCGCTCATACGAGTGCAGCCTATCGCGCTCCTGAGTCAATTCATCGATCCGCTCATCCGCTGCGGTCAGGCGCTGTTGCAGGGCGTCACGCTCCAGCTTCAGGATCTCCGCGCGCTTGAAATGCTCGCCGTGGAGCGCCGTCCACTTCTCGATCTGATCCTGTAGATAGGCTTCCCGATCCTGCGCCTGCGTCATCTTCTGATTGAAGTCGCTGGCGTGGACCCAAAATCCCGCTCGGTCAGACGCACCAACACCCTGTCGCGTGAATCGATCTACTCCGCTCATACAGCTTCCCTCGTTACTAGATCATGGGCATTCACAACCGTCATGCCGAGGCGTTCGGCGATCAGGACTTCCAGGCGGGCACCCTTTGAATGCTCCCAGCCGGGCAGGGTGGTCACGGTGTCGCAGTCCATAAGGGCGGCAATGTCTCGGCGCATGCAGTCGTTCCAAGTGCCGCCGTCAGGGTTGAGTTCGGCGGGGTTGGTGACGGTGTGGCCGCCGGCGCGCAGGTTGGTGGTCATGGCGTGGAAGGCGGCGAAGTTGAGGCCGGGTAGGCCGGTAATGGGGCCGCTGAAGTAGATCGTTTGGCGTTTCTCGTTAGGCATGCAAATATCTCTCGATGGAAGCTAAATCACTGCGCGAGGCGATAAAGGAATGGATGGCTCTTGGATTGCTTTTGTTGGTTCGGTACTTGCTTTGCTAGGCACGATCGCTGTTTCTGTTGTGAATCGACGGACTTTGATTCATACGTCTCAGCTACAAATGCAACAGGCGAGGCTCAGCGTGAATGCCTCAAGTTCGCTTGCCCTAATGACACAGCAAGCAGAAAGGTCAGCTGCTTTTTTCTCAGCGATTGAGCAGTTGGATAGGCTTACTCAAGACCCGCAATTTGAAATGGAAAAGATTCGGGTTATCGCTGAGAAGGTGAATATAGAGTCCGCGGTGCTGCAGCCGTTTTTGAATCGGGAGCTTGCATATACGGTCATGTGTTTGGCCCGCTCATATGACCAGCTAGCATCTGCAGAAAGCGCTGAGGCTGTAAGGGCTGCTACCGCGACCATGAAGGCAAAGCGCTCTGAGTTTTTGACTGGCTACGTTGAAAATCGGCAAAGTCTGATGGACGCTGCTAGACCAGCGATGTGATAAAGACGGCCAATTAAGCTGCGACCTTCAGAGCTTCGAGGATTCGCTGTCCGGCCAACGGCGGTACCGCGTTGCCAGTCATGTGCATGGTTAGCCGGTGGTTGTCCGGGCGCTGCGTGTCTTTCGGGAAGGATTGCGCGGCCATGGCCTCATCGGCAGTGATCATGCGCATCCGGTCACCGTCGACCACGGCCCATCGGTCCAGAGTGGTGATGGTGCCGATCGGGCGGTCCAGGCTCCGGCCGGTGAGGCCCGACCCTGAGCCGTAATAGGGCATCACGAATCGCTCGCCGAACCGTTCCCGGCCATTCTTCACGCGGGTCAGCGTCGATTCGGCACGACCTGGCTTGATGATCGGCGACCACTTGCCGGCGTCGAAGTCGATGATCTCGCTGGCTGCCACATGCTGATGCTGCTGGAGCTGCAGGTGGAGCGGAGCCTTGCTACGGGAGCAGACCATGAAGAGGCGGACCCGGTGTTGAGGAACGCCGAGGTCGGCGCAGTCCACGATGTGCGGAGCCAGCGAGTAACCCAGGTGCTGCATCGCGTCGGCCCAGGCCGGGTAGAGAATCCAGTCCATGAACTCCGGCACGTTTTCGATGATGGCGAAGTCGGGTCTGTTGACTTCTGCATTTGCCACCGGTGCCCAGGCCGTTGAGCGCGAGTTGTCGTGCTGCGGGTTGCCTGACGCCTTGCCGCGCGCCTTGGTGTGGCCCTGGCAGCACGGAGAGGCCAGCATCACGTCATGCTTTGGCACCTGAGACCAATCAGCCTGGTGTAGGTCCTGGCACACATGCTGCGTTTCCGGGTTGTTCCTGGTGTGCCACTCCACGGCCGCGGGCCAGTGGTTTGCAGCCCATAGAACATTGAGGCCTGCTGCCTTTCCGCCAGCAGTCCATCCGCCGAAACCGGCAAATAAATCGATAGCTGTGAGCATGTTATTTTCCTTTGTGATGGCGAATTGGTATCTTTTGTCTTTTATCGAACTGGATTTCAGACGTGGGTGTAATGACTTTTTTCGCGGATCCGTCGTGGTGGGTCTCAGTGGTGGTCGTTGGGATAGCAATTAACTTTTTTTCCTCTTACGCCAAGGGGTGGATCGATACCGGCCTGGGCAAGATATCTGAGAAATGGAGGAGTTCCTCCGATAGGAGAAAACAAGCACAGCAGGGCAAGATTGAAGAGTTGGCGCACAGTGAGTACTTACGAATGAAGGCTATGGGGACCGCGACTTATGTCCTCATTCGAGGTGTCAGCTTTCAGGTATTGGCTCTCATTGGAATTTATATGGCCGTATCTGCAGAAAAAATGCTCGCTAAAGAGCTTTTTGTAGGAATTGGGTTGGTAGCGATAGCGTGTCTGTCCATGTCCATGGCCTCCGTAGTGACTGCTGAAAGCATTAGGAAAAGTATTGAATCCGCAGATAAGATCAATCGAAACTAATTAAAGTTAAGTGTTCTTCGTGACCTGCATTCCACTGTTGCTGACTGGCGTGATTAGTTGATATGGGGTATTACGGGTGACCGGCATGGAGCCGGATCAAGCGGTGAGACGTTCGCCAATAACCTTGGTGGTGAACTGAATTGTGTACTCGGTGACAAGTTCGAACTCGCCGCCGCAGGTGTCGCAGGTCATGTTCTTGTCGCCGTAATCTTCAGACTCGATGTGGATGACCGTGGCGCAATGCGGGCATTTGCATTCGTCCTGGCTGCGATAATCCCACTCGTCATAGTCGGTCTCGGCGACCTTGGCCAGCGCGGCGGCTTTCGCAACGGCGTCTTCTGCGTCCTGGCAAGGTTTGCAGGTGAAGCCGTCAGGATGGCCCCACGGTGTTTCCGTGAGCTTCGAGCGGTGAGTGCTGCACAGGCGGCAAACGTCGTGCATGTCGCAGACGCTGTAGCTGTAACGCTCGCCGCTGCCGGTGCATTTGGCACAGCCAGACACCCAATACCAAGCACCATCGATGCGCTCTGCGTACAGCCCTTTCTCGGGGGCGGTGAGTTCTACATAAGGCAGGCCATTGCGGTGGGGCTTTCCGTGCCAGCCGTCATTCCAGATGCACTTCGAACCGCTGCGCGTGCGCTCGGTCCACTCGCCGGGAATTTCCGGGATCAGAATCTTGGTGTCCTTGCCCATGGTTAGTCTCCAGTCAGGCGCCGCCCTCCGTGACCGGTGGTGGCAATTTGGTTGGGGTTGGGGTATGTGTCTTCGGCGAAGGAGTGCGTCACGTGCGCCCCACTCGAAAAGGAGTAAGGATATGGCTGGATCAGTGTGGGAGGCGCTCTCGGCTATTGGCACGTTGGCAGCGGTAGGTGTTGCCTTGTGGTTTTCCGTTCAATCAATGAGGGCAAGTAGCCGGATTGAAACCGATCGAGCTCAGTTGGTGGCCGCCAAGATGCTCAGTCCAATATCAGCTCTTGAGCGAAAGGTGTCTTATCTTTTTCTTTGTTTTGCCGTCAATAATGAAGACCCTCCTGATCAGTACCTAAGCGTTTTGTTTGGTATTCAGGAACTCGACGTGATGGCCAAGGCGATTACCATAGAGGACTTGTATCCTCTACTTCATTTGGACAATCACGCAGCAAAACGAGCAGCAAGGGCGTTAGGTCTGATTCAGACATTTACTAGTGACGCTAACGCGATGCTTTCGCATCACTCTTGGAGCATTGTCGAGGGGCGTGAGATTCATCGCAAGAGATGGATTGTGATGCTCTCTGAGATTCAAGATCACCTGATTGTCGCGGTAAAAGTCTGCGATTTGGCTGCCGCGACGGGGGCACCCAGACCTACATCAGAAGAAATTCACGGGGAATAGCTGTCCATCTTCCGTTACCGGATGCAGCGAGTAGGGTGGGTTATGCTGGTTCGAAGCCGGTCTTACTGAACTCTTCAAGCTGTCGCGACTGCTTTTCTGTTATCTCGAAACCAGGTCGCGACATAGTGGCGAATCTGGCCGACTCATCGGCGGTCGCTGCTGCCAGATTGATCAGGAGGGTTGATACCGTTTCCTGCCATTCCTCAAAGTCATGCCGCTGGCCCAGCACTTGAAGCGCATCATCGAGCGCTTTCGAGACAATCAGCGTTCGCTTCTCGGCGCCGATCCGCTCGAGCAGCGCCTTCTCTTTCGCGCGCTTGTCTCGCTGGATCTGCGCGTTGTCCTTGGCCATGGCCTACCTCTTCGATTTCATGTGCTGGCAAATCAAGCCATGCCTGCCGCCGGCGTCGCACCTGGTTGTTGATGCGGTTCACGTGGGCAACAGGTATGAATTTTTCTATGTGGCTACGTAGTGCCATTGACTTGGATCCGGGTTGACTCGGATCCAGTCTTTTCGGTGCTCGGATATGAGGAACGGTTACCGCTATGAGCGATTGCAGCCAGTTACCGTATCGACCATATTGAGGTAGTGGCATGGGCCTTCTCAGTGCTTTTGAATGTCGGGATGCCACTCCTCGATGGTGTACGAGTGTCAGGCGATGTAGCTTGCATCCGTGATGTTATTCAACGTTTGGGCTGTGGTTGTGGCATCGGGAGCCGCCACTTTAAAACCCACCGTAGAAATGTTGCCGAGCAATGAACACTTTGTTGCACTGCCGATGGTGACAATTGACCCTCCTGATGCAGGCGGAAGATTAAATGTGTTCATCGCGAAACGTGTTGAGCTTGGAT